>JAMDDE010000004.1 GCA_023489235.1 Actinomycetota bacterium
CAGATCCCCAAGCCAACAACGATTCCCCACAACAACACCACCAGATCGGGACGGGAACGCCACCAAAGCATTGAAGAGTGCAGAGAAAAACCTGGCCTAGACTCAACTAGTGGCTGGCTCTCCACGGACTGTTCGCATTCCTGAACAGGTCCTTTCAATACCTCTCTCTCCCTGCTTCTTTTTCTCAACCTCATGCCCTGGGATGTCCCATGGGCTGTCAACAGTCAGTCTTGAACGACCGTTCCCCTAACCCTCGCCTTCACCTTCAGATCAAGCCAATGCCCTCGTAAGAGAATCCGGCTCGACGCAGGGCAGCACGGTCAAGGAGATTGCGAGCGTCCACCACTGCACGGTTCTCCATCAACTCGCCCACCTTATCGAAGTCGAGCCAGCGGAACTCGTCCCACTCGGTAGCAACCACCAACACCGATGCTCCTTGGCAGGCTGCATAGGGATCCTTGGCTATCTCTAGGCCCTCCATCGGTCGGTTGACGGTAGGATCATAAGCAACCACCTTGGCACCGTTATCTTGAAGACGCTTGGCCACCTCCAGAGCCGGAGAGTCACGAGTGTCATCAGTGCGAGCCTTGAAGGTGAGCCCCCAAAGCGCCACGGTCCTTCCCTGTAGTTCTCCTCCGGCAAGACGCTGCACCTTCTCCACCACCCGAGCGTACTGCTCCTCGTTGACGGCGATCACGCCTTTGAGCAAGCTGAAGTCGTATCCGGCATCCTCGGCGATGCGGACAAGTGCAGCCACATCCTTCGGGAAACAGGAACCGCCCCATCCTGGACCTGGTTTAAGGAATGAAGAACCAATTCTCGGGTCGTATCCCATACCCAATACTACTTGGTGGACATCAGCACCAACCGCTTCGCACAAGGCAGCCACGGCATTAACAAAGCTCACCTTGGTAGCAAGGAAGGCATTGGAGGCATACTTGATCGTCTCGGCGGTAGCTGGATCGGTTACCAACACTGGAGCGCCCAGATGCATGAACAGTGCCGAGACGCGTATGGCAGTTGCTTCGTCGTCTGCTCCTATGACTATCCGATCAGGGTGCAAGAAATCGTGCACGGCTGAGCCTTCCCGTAGGAACTCAGGGTTGGAGACTACCTTCACGTCCTCACGTCCTAGCATTCGCTCTACTACATGAGTGGAGCCGACCGGAACAGTGGATTTGTTGATAACGACCGCTTCGCTAGAGAGATATGGTCCTATCTCCTTGGACACGGTCTCTATGTAAGACATGTCGGCTCTCCCGCTAGGACCTTGTGGGGTAGGAACACAGAGGAAGATGAACTCTGCCCCCTCCACCGCCCAGGTGTTGCTTGAAGAAAAAGCTAGTTCCCCGGAGTGAAGGCCCCATTTGACGAGTTCAGTCAAGCCATCTTCGACTATGGGGACGATACCATTTGCTAACTTGTCCACTCGCTCTTGATCTGCATCGCTGCAACGGACCTCGTTGCCTAGGTGAGCAAGACAAGCAGCCGTAGTAAGACCGACATAGCCCGCACCAATAACAGCTACACGCCAAGCTCCGCTACTACTCAGATCTTTCATTGCACCTGTCCTCAACGTTCAGGATGGACCAAAGCAATCCATTAAACCGCCTCTCTAGGGTAACCTCATTCGTCCTCTCACTGTCAATAGATAAAAGAGACAGATATACAAAGAGACAGATATACAAACAGAGATCAAATAGCTGCGAGAGGTGAGGATACAGCCCTCGGCCATCTCCTAAGTAGATGTCCTAGGTGGCAAGCTATGGAAGGACATTCTACAACTCAATACGGAGAGGATGACCCTTCCCCTTTAGGACAGGTTTGTGGTCGCGGTTCAGCTCAATATGTAGCAGCTCAATATGTAGCAGAAGGGCTAGAGTACGAAGAGGACGACTTGGTAGTTGTCACCGGTGCTGTAACAATGGCTCCTTTGGTGCTAACCACCCACCAGAGACCGCCAAAGTGGTTGATGCCTTCGCCGTTTATGTCCCCAGGAGCTGTGTCCTTGGCGAAGGTATAGAGAGGATGGCCGTCATAGGTGACCTGCTTGGCCCCTCCTGGACGGGTAATGGTACCAAGCAAGGACTGGCGCACACCACTTCCTGCAGTTGGCGTACCGGTGACCTCCAGTGGATGCCAAATTACCGCACAGCTTCCCAGGCATGCGCTCTTAGTAGGAGTGTCTATGCTGAAGGCATACAGTGTATAGCCACTAGAGTCCCGCAGGATAGTGCCGTACTTGGATGTCGGGTAGGCATCCACCGTAGCAGAGGAGGAGGTACTAGCTGCCGGCTTGGAGGCATGAGAGGACGATGGAGCAACGGTTGTCGTAGTGCTCGATGAGCTGGAACAAGCCGATAGCCCTACCGCCATAGCCACCCCTGCTAGCAGGAGAGAGGACCTCTTGGTGGCAGCATGTCCTCTGAGAACCGTATCATTCAGCTTGTTACCCAGCCCAGTGAGTCTGGGAAGTAATCCACAGAGCTTGGAGAAGAGCTTGGTCGTACCCGAATGGACAACCAACTTGCTTGATTTATCCAACATCCAACTACCTCCTGGCGAGAAGCTTATGAAAACATTTATACCACCAGGATGGCAATAAAACCGGTCACCTCTTAACTATTTTTTTCGCTTTCCTCTCTCGAGGTCGTCAGGGCTACTCCTTGGCGTCTACGCAACATGAAGCGGGCCAGGAAGAACCCTGCTATAGCCAACACTACGATGACAGCTACAACATCGGTGGCCGCATGGAAAGCGTTGGATATGGCCGTCCAGTTGGACCCCAGGACAAAACCGGCAACAGCCAGAGCCGTGCTCCAGATGATACTTCCTATCAAGGTATAACCACCAAAACGTACAGCGGACATCTCTGCCATGCCTGCAGGTAAGGAAACAAATGTCCTCACTACTGGGATAAAACGCCCTACCAGTACGGTTATCTCTCCCCTCTTGCGGAACCACCTCTCCACTTTGTCCAGGTCGTCTGCACGCAGCAACACGTAGCGACCCAATCTCTCTACAAGGACCCTTCCTCCCGTGAGCCCAACCGCCCACGCTATGTAGCTACCCACCATCGAACCAAGAGTTCCCACCACGATGGCAGCGGCCAGACTGAGCGTGCCCAAAGCAGCAAGTGCCCCTGCCAGCGGCATGGTCACCTCCGATGGAATGGGCACACAGGCAGAGTCGGCCACCATTAGCACGAACACTGCAAAGTAGCCAGAAGATCGAAGAAATGTTTCCATGGTTGTAGAGGTGAGCCTATCATGAGATGCGGTAAAGTCCAGGCAACCTCTACCACCTAGAATGAGCATGGGGCAACTGCCCCTTCTAAGTTCCCGGGACGGCTGAGTTCCCAGGACGGAAGGCCCATATATCTCCAGCATGATCAGTATTGGAGGCAAGACACCCAGAGAGATGGAAAAGCCGCAGATATGACCAAAGGCGCTCCCCGACCCCTTGGTCTCAGCTATGGGAAAAATCTTGGATTCATCCTGACCCTCCAGGGACTAGCTATCATCTTCCTGGTCGAATGCTTCTTCTCCAGCTCTTTCTTGGGAACGGGAAGAACAGGACAACGGCCATTTCATCGGTATTTGCCAACCGCCTCCTTCGACAGCTCCCTAGCCGGCTATGCAACCAACGGTTCCGAGCTAGTGGCAAATGGACCTCCGCAAAGCTTGTTCGAGCCTTCCATTGCAGTCGGACAAGGGGGCAAGCTGGTAGCTGCCACAGAGATGACCCAGCACACAGGAGTGGTGACTACCTGGGTACAGAGGAAGGGAACGACAGGATGGGCTCCTTCTGGTACCCTGCTACCGCCTGGCTACAAGGCCAGTTACGACTCAGCAACAACTGCACTTCCTAAAGGGGGTTTTGCCGTAGCTGCAGTGGCCACGACCTCTCCTCAAGGACCCTGCTTGCCCAACGGGTCTATCTTCATGGCCACGACCAGTGCCTCCCAGGCCAGCTTCACCCAGGTATCCATGGTCAACGCTCAAACGTCTACCAGTGGATTCGACGACAGGCCTTACATTGCTGCCGGGCCAGGAGGCAGTATCTACATCGCTTGGTCACATGGACCAGCAAGCGACCAATGCCAGATCATAGGCAGACAGGACAGCATCATGCTCTCTGTGTCGCACGATCGAGGACGCTCCTTCAGTGATCCCTATACCATCCCTCAACCTGCTGGAAGCTACTCCTTCGGTGTACGCATAGTCCCTCTCGGAGACGGTAAAGCCGCGCTGTCTTGGTCACAGTTCAACCCTAGTGGACAAGTATCCATAAAGCTGTGCTATGCCAATGCACTAGGCAGCTGCTCAACACCAATCACCGTAGCAGAGAGCACCGCCATACCGAGGCTCCTGCCGGATGCCACCTTCTATGCTTTCAGCTTGGTGGGAATGTGCAGTTTCGATCACTCTCGCCTACTGGCTTTCGACTGGCCTGCCTGGACCGATGGACAAGCAGCTATGGAACTTGCCATTGGTCAAGTTGGGGGAGATGCCTTCAGCACAGCTACGATAACACCTCCACCAGGATCCGATTATCTCTTTCCTGCTATTGCCAGCGCTGGCAGTAGCAGCTTGCGTCTTTTCTATGCAGTCCATCAAAGAACAGGTAATGCCCTTGGTTACATAGGACAAACAGCTACCTTCGACGCTAGGCAATCATCCATCAGGCTAAGCCCACCTGAAGCGGTCATACCTTCCATACCAGCTAACTACTTCGAGCTTGGAGAGTTCATGTTCATTGCCAAGGGTAGAAACCACCTCTTCGGAGTAGCTGCCTCAAGTGGGCCTATCTCCGACAATCTAGTGGTAATAGCTTGGCCTACCTACCCACGAACCGCTTCGAGGAGTTCCATCCCCCCTAAGAGCAATAGGCCCACCCCCGTCAGTGGAGTACCCCCTCGTTCCTCTGCCCTCAACCTCCCAACAGCTGTCTGGCTGCTTCTCGCCGTAGTGCTCCTCGTCTTGGTTGAAGCGGTGATATGGACGAGAGCTAGACAAAGGAGAAGAAAAAAGAGACTCAAGGTGAAAGGCCGTGGGAACTTGCTCTAGAACGATGCATCGTTCCTGGCCACTAATAAGCAGTGGAGAGATTTAAGGTGAAAAGCCATGGGACTTGCACTAGAGCAATACCCTGTAGGTCTCAACACCTGTGTGAATGTTAAGGTATGGAGGCTATGGATACCCGCAGGAAGAGCTTGAAAGGGCTAGAGGATATTGCAAGGCGTTTTGGTATCCGCCACCAGAAGCAAGTCTGGGACGAGAGGGCTTGGAGTTGGGATCATGGAGACAACCCTGGGCTGAAAAAGGTTCTCGACAAAGTAGTGCTCATGGCGGCACCACAAGCTGACATGGTGGCGGTGGATCTAGGGGCTGGATCTGGACAACTCTCCATCCCATTGGCCAGTACCTGCAAACAAGTGATTGCCGTGGATGTGAGCAGCACCATGATTGAACTGCTGAAAGCCAATGCCGCCAAAGCCGGCCTGGACAACCTCGATACTCGGGTTGTGCCCATAGAGGAGCTCGCTCTCGAACCAGAAAGCGTCGATCTAGTGGTCTCCAACTACTGCATGCACCATCTCCGAGATGAGGACAAGAAGGCTACCGTTCAGGCCTCTTACCGTTGGCTGAAGCCAGGAGGAAGGCTCGTGATAGGGGACATGATGTTCGGACGAGGTAGCAGCCCAAGGGATCGAGAGATAATTATCGAGAAGGTGCTTTCCCTGGCCAGAAAGGGGCCAGGAGGGTGGTGGAGGATAACCAAGAACTCCCTCAAGTTCCTTGCCCGGATACAGGAAAGGCCCATCTCCATGGAAGGATGGCTTTCCTTGATGAAAGGGGCTGGATTCATCGAGCTATCTGCTGAAGAAGTGGTTGCTGAAGCAGCAGTGGTCGCAGGGAAGAAGCCGAGCTAGTCATGGGACTGATCGGGCAGGAGCCAACTGAACAGGTATGCTAGCTTAAATCAACGCTTACGATGATTACTTACAAGGAGCGCTCTAGAGATGGCCGGGCGGAACAAGTCCAACAACGTCAACCAAAAAGGCAGATCGAACAACACCTCGAATAAGGCTTCCTCTGGCAGTAGACGGGTTCGTTCCGTAGATCTGCCAATATCGACTCGGTCCCACTCGATCTATCAAAGCGCCATATGGATAGTTGTAGGTGCAGTAGTACTGGTGGTGATCGCTCTAGTGGTCTTCAAGGTCTCCAATAGCTCCTCCTCTTCTACCTCCCCTGCCAACAGTGGTGAGACCACGCCCCCACCTGGAGTAGTACATGAAGCAACTCACGTGCCTACCTCGGTGCTCACCCAAGTAGGGTTGGGGACCAGCTCGGATCCGATAACTCCACCCATGAGGATAAGGAAGAAGGCTCCCATCCTGATGAAGGACGGAAAACCGAGAATCGTCTACCTGGGGGCCGAATACTGCCCATTCTGTGCGACCGAACGCTGGGCCATGGTGGTTGCCCTCTCCCATTTCGGGCAGTTCTCCAATCTAGGTGCTACGCACTCCTCCTCCACCGATGTATACCCCAACACCAAGAGCTTCGACTTCTACCGCTCCTCCTATAAGAGCCCATACATCACCTTCACCCCAGTGGAGCTGCAGACCACCGATTACAAGCCACTCCAGAGCCCCACGGCCTTGGAGAACAAGCTTATCTCCACCTACGACGTGCCCCCTTACGTCTCCAACTCGTCACAGGATGGCAGCATCCCCTTCATTGACTTCGCCAACCAGTACCTGGTCATCGGGGCTAGCTACTCTCCCAAAGTGCTAGCAGGACTCACCATGTCCGAAATAGCCGCCGCGCTCTCCCTACCGAACACCCAAGTCGCTCAAGGAGCAGATGCCACGGCCAACTACATCACTGCTGCCATCTGCTTGCTTACTCATAACCGCCCAGCATCTGCATGCTCCATAAAACCAGTACGTCAAGCGGAGTCAAAGATTGCTAAATGAGCAGCAAGTCCAGATCTGCCTCCAAGGCTCCCCCTAAGAGAACCACCAAGCCGTCCCCTGGCCAACCTTCTCCAAGCCGAGGAGGACCCACCCCTCCTCTATCAAGAGTAGCGCCTTGGCAGGTGTGGTCCTCCTTGGTTCTCTCGGCTGGCGGGCTGGCCGTCTCCATCTACCTCACCTTGGTCCACTACACCTCCGCGGTGCCCCTTGCCTGCTCTGACAGGGGGATCGTCAACTGCGCCAAGGTGACCTCCTCTCCGGAGTCGGTCATCTTCGGCATTCCAGTGGCCGTATTCGGTCTTGTGTTCTTTGCTGCCATGATCACACTCAACCTCCCTTCCTCGTGGCGCAATCCATCGAAGCGGGTGGCCATCCTCCGGATGGGTCTGGCGATATGCGGGATCGGCTTCGTACTCTACCTGGTGTCGGTAGAACTTTTGGTAGTGGATGCAATTTGTCTGTGGTGTACCTCGGTGCATGTCATCACCTTCCTGCTCTTGATCGTGGTGGGAACCGCTACTCCTGCTCTGTTGGAACAAGGAGGGGAGCAAGGAACGACCGAGAAGTGAAGGACTGAGGTACAAAAGACCAGGCACAAATACCGAGTACAAAGGGCCGGGTGCGAAAGGTCCAAGGTGATCGCGTCATAGACCACGTCGTAGGAACCAAAGGCCAACGGAGCCCACCGAGCTCAGCTAGTCTCTTTCCATGGACAGCTTCAAGGCATTGGTTGTTGAACGAGAGGGCGACAAGACCCGCGTGGGCATTGAAGAC
Source organism: Actinomycetota bacterium (assembly GCA_023489235.1). Classification (GTDB taxonomy): domain Bacteria; phylum Actinomycetota; class Acidimicrobiia; order Acidimicrobiales; family JAMDDE01; genus JAMDDE01. The sequence goes on from JAMDDE010000004.1 coordinate 7,763, forward strand.
CTCCTCCCCTCCCAACTGCATGATGGTGAAGTAACCATCAAAGTGGAGTACTCCAGCGTCAACTACAAAGATGGGTTGGCTACCCTCCCCAATGGAGGCGTAGCCAGGGTTTATCCGCTCATCCCAGGAGTTGATCTGGCTGGAGAGGTAATAAGCTCCGACTCCGTGGAGTTCTCCCCTGGTGAGAAGGTCATCGCTCATGGATACGAGATCGGAGTCTCTCACCACGGAGGCTTTGCCGAGATGGCCAGGATTCCTGCCAACTGGGTCCTGCCCTTGCCCTCTACGCTGAGCACTAGGGAGGCCATGACCTTCGGCACAGCAGGCTTCACCGCCGCCGAGGCAGTAATTGCCTTGGAAGATTACGGCATATCGCCAGGAACTGGCCCTGTACTGGTAACCGGAGCAACGGGAGGGGTAGGCTCCCATGCTGTAGCCATGCTTGCCAAGCGCGGTTACGAGGTAGTGGCCAGCACTGGCAAACTAGCTGAGGAAGACTTCCTCAAGCGTCTCGGTGCATCATCGGTGATCGATCGTCAGGAGGTATCCAAGGAGTCCCCCAAGCCGCTCGAGTCTGCTCGCTGGGCAGCAGCGGTTGACTGCGTCGGCTCTACCACTCTTTCCTACATCCTGAGCACTCTACGGTATGGTGCAGCCGTAGCCGCCACTGGACTGGTCGGAGGTGCAGCTTTCACTACCACGGTCATGCCCTTCATCCTGAGAGGGGTATCCTTGCTCGGAATCGACTCGGCACACTTGGAGATGGAGAAGCGCAGACAAATTTGGGAGAGACTGGGCAGCGACTTGAGGCCGGATTCCTTGGAGGTACTGGGGGAAAGAGAGGTGACCTTAGACGAGCTACCCTCGGTGCTGGAAGAGATCTTGAGAGGCGGGATCAAGGGTCGAACCTTGGTGAGACTGGTACAAACCGGGACTCTATGAGCCAGAAGCCAGCGGCACTGTCCCTTCCACCACCAGACCCACGAGAAAGTTGGGGATTGCCCGCCTTCGGGCAGCTCCCCTCGGTAGTCGAGTTGGATGAGCTGACCACTAGAGTTATCGCCAACAACCCTTCTCCTCTCACTTTGGACGGCACCAACACCTACGTGGTCGGAGCAGCAGGATCTGGTAGTGCAGTCATCATCGATCCAGGACCCTCCTTGGAGGAGCACTTGGAAACCACTAAGTCGGTACTTGCCCAACACGATGCAGGCTGCGCTTACATACTGGTAACTCATCACCACCCTGACCACGCTGAAGCAGCAAGGGACTGGGCGGCCTTCTTCGGATGCAAGATTGCTGCTTTCTCCCCGGAGGTCGCCGGTGAAGATGGACTGCTGATAATGGATGGGACGACTATTCGTGTTGGCGAACTGCACATAGTCACAGTGGCCACACCCGGCCACTGTGACGATCACCTCTCCTTCTCCTTGTCGAACGGGGCCCTCCTCACTGGTGACCACATCTTGGGCCGAGGTACCGCCATGGTAGCCTGGCCGGAGGGAAGGATGGACGCCTATCTCTCCTCCCTGCGCAAGGTTGCCTCTATGGACCCAGTTGCTCTGTACCCAGGACATGGGCCGGAGCTTCGCCAAGATCCTTTGGCGGTAATCGACTTCTACCTCGATCATCGCAAGTACCGCGAGACTCAAATCCTAGATGCGCTCTCCGAAGGAACGCTTGCGCCATCAGAGCTGGTGAGTCTCATATACAAAGAGGTAGACCAAAGGCTGTGGCCAGCAGCAGAGCTTTCCACCAGGGCAGCCTTGCTCAAGCTGGAGGCAGAAGGCACAGTAGGCTCCAAGCAGGGAAAATACTACCTCAAAAAGGAGCATCATGGGTGACTCAAAAGGCG
>JAMDDE010000065.1:0-12722 GCA_023489235.1 Actinomycetota bacterium
CACCCTCAGAGCTTGCCTTGGTAAGCTTACCAAGGTTCAGACTCGCCCAAAAGGTTGACCAGATCCTCAGCCCTGCAAGCCCCTGGCTTATATCCATAGGGAGGATGTCAGCTGGCCCCCAGCCAATCCAACGCTTACCTTGGTAAGCCGATATGGTAGTCGACATGAGAGACTCTGATCCCCTGATGGAAGAGGGTAGCAATAATCTGTATGATCAGCTGGGACTCATACCGGATGAGGTAGAAAAGATAACCCAATTACTGGGTCGTCCAGCCAACTACCTCGAGCTGGCCATGTTCTCGGTGATGTGGAGCGAGCATGTGTCTTATAAGTCTTCACGCTTGCATCTCAGGCGACTTCCTACTGAGGGTAGATCCGTTATCGTAGGCCCAGGAGAAAACGCTGGAGTGATAGACGCTGGGGATGACCTGGCGATAGCCGTGCGCATTGAAAGCCACAACCACCCTTCGGCAATAGAACCTTACCAAGGGGCTGCTACAGGAGTAGGAGGGATTGTCCGAGATATCCTTTCAGTAGGTGCTAGACCAATTGCATTGATGGATTCGCTTTATATGGGTCCATTGGACAATCCAAGGAGTCGCTTTGTCTTCGAAGGGGTTGTGTCTGGGATATCAGGTTATGGCAACTCTGTTGGCGTACCTACCGTTGGAGGGGAACTGCATTTCTCCTCTTGTTTCATGGGCAACCCCTTAGTGAATGTTCTTTGTGTAGGTCTTCTTCGCAAAGACCGGCTTGTGTTGGCTCGAGCATCTCAACCAGGGAGTCTGGCGGTGCTGTTGGGTGCCTCTACGGGGAGAGATGGGATAGGTGGAGTAAGTGTCCTGGCCTCCGCTGGCTTTACAGAGGGCGAAGAGTCGAATACTGAAGGGGATGCTACGAAAACCTCCTTGGCGTCGTTGTCCAAGCGACCGAATGTGCAAGTTGGTGATCCATTCGAGGAGAAGAAGCTCATAGAGGCATGTCTAGAGTTGGTGGAGAAAGGATTGCTGGAAGGACTAGCCGATCTAGGAGGTGCCGGTCTCACCTGTGCTGTCAGTGAGACAGCAGCGCGATCAGGAATGGGAGTAGAAGTATACCTTGATACCGTTCCTACTCGTCAAGCAGATATGCAGCCTTTCGAGATCATGATAAGTGAGAGCCAAGAGAGAATGTTGGCCATAGTGCTGCCACATAAGTTGAAAGAGGTAGAGGAGGTCTGTTCTCGATGGCAAATAAATGCATCTGTCATAGGGGTTTACACAGCTCCAGAAATTGACGGTTACAGCAAATTGCGAGTTCTTGACAGAGCAGGGGGCACAGTGCTGGCAGATCTACCTGCTGCAGCACTTGGTGAAGGAGCACCGTTATATGATCGCCCTGCTTCGCCCCCTCACGGTACTGGGGAGCAAGGTGATGAACTACTAGCGGCTGAGGGATCAGGGAAGAGCGGTTCGTTCTCGACCAAATTGACCGAATGTCATGATCTTGGTTCAGATCTGTTGACAATGTTGGTTGACCCCAGTTATGTCTATGAACAATATGATCATCAGTTGTTTCTCAATACTGTTATAGGTCCTGGCAACGATGCGGTCCTTCTTCGCCTTGCTGCTCCATCGGTGGGTTATACCCAGAGAGGGTTGGCTATATCAACAGATGGCAATCCGAGGTGGTGCTCGGTAGATCCCCGCCAAGGCACAGCTATGTTAGTTGCAGAATCTACCCTCAATGTTGCTTGCACAGGGGCAAAACCAACGGCTGTGGTCAACTGTCTCAACTTTGGCAACCCAGAACATCCTGAGGTGATGTGGCAACTCTCAGAGGCGGTAGACGGCCTGGCTTTTGCTTGCCGTTCACTTGGGCTTCCGGTAATAGGTGGAAATGTCAGTCTCTACAATGAGTACGGTGGATCCGATATCGATCCTACGCCAGTCATAGCCACCATTGGTCTTACCGGCATATTGGAACGGAAACCTCCTGGGATGCAACTTGTTGAAGGAGGAACGATCTTGATGCTAGGAGATGGTGACGCTTTGCTCGGAGGATCCAAGTGGGCCTTTGAGTGCAGAAATGACCGTAGCGGTCCTCTCCCCTCTCTGGATCTTGGTGCTCATGCTGTACTTCTCGAGCTAGTGGCATCACTTGTCGAGAGAGGAGTTCTACAGGGAATTCATGATGTGTCCACGGGGGGGATAGGTCTTTCTGTGGCTGAAATGGTGGCTCACTCGGGCGTAGGGGCGACCATAGCATTGTCCGAGGAGCAGTTTGAAGACCCTGTTGTTCTGTTCTCTGAGGCTCCTTCGAGGGTCCTGGTATGTACTGACAACCCTATAGAGGTGCAGCAAGCAGCTGCTTCCCTGTCGGTCCCCTGCAGAGAACTGGGTATGGCTGGAGGAGCGTCACTCAAGGTGAACGGTATGTTTGAACTTTCTGTAGCTGAAATTGTAAAGGCATGGAAAGAGGCTGTACCCAACAGTTTAGGCGTGCCATCTACACGGTGAGGGCCCATGCTCTGACATCCTCCCATGGATATAAGCCAGGGGATTGCGGGCGTTGATGTTTGGGTCAACCAGAGATCCTGTTTGCCAAGTTATTCAATACTTCATCTGGAACAACTAGATCACCTGTTCCGCTACAAATTTTAATTCCTTCCTTATAGCTGCCGTGGTAGTCCGATCCTCCTGTCGGAACAAGCCCTGTACGGTGAGCTATCTCAATTAATAATTGGCGTTCCTCTGGAGAATAGGTGGGATACATAGCTTCTAGGCCAACTAGCCCCTCAGCAGCGAGTTCTCTGACAGTATTCTCCAGCTCGTTGAACCCAATCCCTAAGCTGAGTGGATGAGCGAGAGATGTTACTCCTCCGGAAGAGCGGGTCAAGGCTATTACATCCTTGATGGACAGCCTTGCCTTGGGGACGTAAGCTGCACGTCCTTTGGCCAAGTAGAGATCGAACGCTTCTGCTAGCGATGAGACTACTCCCTTTCGTACCAAAACGGCTGCAAAGTGGGGCTTTCCCACCATGGTTCCCTTATTGTCCGGTTGAGTTCTCCGGGCCTCTTCCTGCACTTCTTCATAGGTGATAGGGAGCCCCAGTTGAATCAAACGAGTAACGATGCGATGATTTCTCTCTTCTCGATCAGCCCGGAGCTGTTCGAGCTCCTGATGCAATGGTTCAGTCTCAGGCTGTACGTAGTAACACAGCACATGCATAACACCTGGATTCCATGCACAAGAGATCTCGCAACCTGGCACCACAACTACTCCCAGCTCTTCTCCTCGTTTGCTAGCCAAGGGAACGCCCTCTTGACTGTCGTGATCAGTAAGGGCTATTGCAGCGCATCCCGCTTGATGGGCGAGTTCTACTATACGATCTGGGGAGTCACTGCCGTCAGAGATAGTTGAATGCAGATGAAGATCAATCATTATCTTTGCAGCGTAGTTGGAGAGCAAACTAATAGGGGAGTCGATAGTCCAGAATGCGGGTTAAGCTGGGAAACTAGTGGAAGAGTCGTGTGGAGTATTTGGAGCGTGGGCACCGGGTAGAAGTGTAGCTCGGTTAGCCTTCGATGGTTTGTTCGCCCTACAACATCGTGGTCAAGAATCAGCTGGCATGGCAGTTAGTGATGGCTCCACGATAACTGTGGTGAAGGACATGGGCCTTGTTACTACGGTATTCGATGAGCGGAGCATGGAGTGCCTTCCTGGCGAACTAGTAGTAGGGCACACTCGTTATTCCACGGCTGGTCCAAGGGATTGGAAGTATGCCCAACCGGTCTATCGTTCCTCGGGATTGGCTGGTTTTGCACTGGCTCACAACGGAAATTTGACCAACACCAGAGAGCTCTCTGAGCGAGCAGGATTCAATGGTCCTTTAGCAGTAAGCGACACCGAACTCCTTGCTGAGCTCTTGGAGCAGGAGATGGATACTTTGGAAAGAAGTGGACAACCCGCAACCCTATCCGCAGCTCTTTCTGTTGTACTAAGACAGATTGAAGGTGCTTTCTCCCTTGTACTCATGGACGTATCCCATTTGTACGCTATAAGGGATCCGCATGGTTTTCGCCCTCTGTGCCTGGGTGTTTTGGAACCGCATGAAGGAGACAACGACGATGGGACCACTGAGAGCAGCCATAGGTTCTTTCTTGATTCTGTAAGTGTCCGTAGTGATGGAGACAGTAGCAGTACTTGGCATGGAAGAGATCTACAAGGCCATGCCTCAGAAGTCGAGAAGTATACGGATCGAGGTGGCATCAAGGATGGCAACCTTGGATGGGTAGTTGCTTCAGAGACTCCTGCATTGGACATAGTGGGGGCGCGGTTCGTACGTGAAATAGACCCAGGTGAGATGGTGGTTGTCGATGACACCGGACTGCATTCATTTCGCCTGTTCGATGAGGAGGAGGTTGATCCGCGTCTGTGCATCTTCGAGTTCGTCTATTTTGCTCGTCCAGATGCAATTCTGAATGGCAGTGAGGTACATGGGGCAAGGCGACGCATGGGGGAGCTGTTAGCTCTGCAAACGCCGTCCGATGCAGACATGGTCATGGGAGTGCCAGATTCTGGGATTCCTGCAGCCGAAGGATTTGCTCGTGCAAGTGGTATTCCTTATGGGCAGGGCCTGGTAAAGAACCGCTATATAGGTCGTACATTTATTAGTCCAGGTCAGCAAGCACGAAGAGTAGGTGTACTTCGCAAGCTCAATCCCCTCAAACAGAGCATCAAGGGGAAGAAACTCGTCGTAGTAGACGACTCAATTGTACGTGGAACTACTACCAAGGCCATAGTTGAGATGCTACGATCTGCCGGTGCAGCTCAGGTGCATCTTAGGATTTCTTCTCCACCGTTCGTGTGGCCTTGCTTCTATGGCATAGACACTCCATCAAAAAGCGAATTGTTAGCGGCTAATATGACAACGAATGAAATCGCCTCTTATCTTGATGCGGATTCGTTGGAGTACTTGAGCTTGGATAATCTTTTGGCTGCTCTACCTCCTGGAGGGTACTGTACAGCATGTTTGACTGGTCATTATCCTGTAAAAGTGGATAGTGCTTTGTCCAAGACAAGCAAGGATGACCAATTAGGAAGATACGCCACATATCCCAAAGGTAAATAGGCTTTCTCAAGTTCGGCTGGACGTTGCTCGAACGGTCAGGCATAGTAAATAAGCTTGAGGATAGCTAAAAACTAAAAAATAGCCTTTCTCAAAGCTGGATCGATTGAAGAGAAGAAGCATATATACAGAAGAAGCATATATACATGGTTGAACGATTGACCTACAAAAAGGCAGGTGTTGATATTGCTGCTGCTGATCAAGCAGTGCAGCTCATCAAAGCTCGACTGCGATCCACCTATGGAACGAGCGTGATTGGCGACGTTGGCTCCTTTGCCTCATTGTTCAGTCTGGGCGACATCAAACTGGACGAGCCAGTATTGGTAGCCAGTACCGATGGAGTCGGAACGAAGTCACTTGTAGCTCAAGCAACAGGTCGCTTGGACAGCATAGGCATAGACCTCGTGGCTATGTGTGTTGACGATGTAGTTTGCCAGGGAGCTAAGCCCTTGTTCATGCTGGACTATCTTGCAGTGGGGAAGGTGAATCCAAAGCACATCGAGGATCTGGTAGGAGGAATTGCTCGTGGCTGTAGGATTGCAGGTTGTGCACTGGTAGGGGGGGAAATAGCTGAGCAGTCAGAGGTATATGGTGAGAACGGATTTGATTTAGCAGGATTTGTGGTAGGGGTTGTAGAACGCGCTCGTATTCTAGGTCCGGAAAAAGTCCGACCATTTGATGTCCTGGTAGGTCTACATTCCCCTGGTCTTCGTAGCAATGGTTATACCTTGGCGAGGCGGGTTTTCTTAAGTGGAGGGAATGAGCAGGAACGGCTCAATAGTCCAGCCTGGCAAGGAAGCACTCGTAGTCTCGCTGATGAGCTGCTCGAACCATCTGTTATCTATGCTCCCACTGTGTTGTTGGCAGCTGCTACAGATGGACTACATGCTGTTGCCCATATAACTGGAGGTGGGATACCCTCCAATCTAAGCAGGGTCCTACCAGAATCGTGCGATGCTGTAGTGAATCGCTCCAGTTGGGAACCTCCAGGCATATTCCGCGCAATACAGCTTGAGGGTGGCGTGGAGGAGGACGAGATGTGGAATGTCTTCAACATGGGCGTTGGCATGGTGCTTGTTGTTGATGGCCAAAGCCTTGACTCAGTGATCGATGTAGTACGAGACGCCAAACTGGGAGCATCTGTGATTGGAGAGATAGTTCCTGGTACGGGGAGGGTCCGTTGGGCTGATGGCTGATACCTTTCCTGACCTGGTGAACCATCTTCGCACTCATTCAGTGAAGCTCGGCAACTTTACCCTTAAATCAGGAAGGAAGAGCAGTTGGTTCATCGATGCCAAACAAACACTTTGCAGGCCAGATGGCATGATGCTTGCCGTAGAAGCAGCATTATCTATTATTCCAGCCCAAGCAAGTGCCATTGGAGGGCTAACTATGGGGGCAGATCCCATTGCCTTTGCCGTAGCAGCTATATCTACCTACAAGGGAAAGCCTTTGAAGGCTTTCAGTGTCCGGAAAATAGCTAAGGACCACGGTGCCGGAGGGCGCATTGCTGGAGCTCTGGATGAAGGCGACAAGGTAGTAGTAGTAGAGGACGCGGCTACCCGTGGTACTTCCTTGATGGAGGCAGTTACTGCAGTTGAAGAGGTAGGTGCAGAAGTAGTCTTGTTGTTGACGGTTGTAGATCGCGGTGGCGTAGCAGGTAGACTTGCAGAGCAGTTCGGGCTTCCCTTTGCAGCATTGGTGACCGCTCCTGAACTTGGATTCCCTTATGACGAGCTGTGAACACGGGCCGAACAGAACATGAACATACGACACACAGATTACACAAAAGGTACAACAAGGTTACCAATGGCAATAAGTGGTCGGGACCGGTATCGATCCGGTGACCTCGCGCTTTTCAGGCGCGCGCTCTACCATCTGAGCTACCCGACCTCTGAAACAACCTTACCCGGTTTTTTCGTTCCTCGGTAGCCGATCTTTGGATATGATTCCAGAATCGGTTTCAATATGTTCAGCGGACCTGACGGGATTTGAACCCGCGACCTCCGGCTTGACAGGCCGGCATGCACTCCAGGCTGCACCACAGGTCCTCGTTTAGAAGACGATAGTCGATACTACATTACCGCTGAATCGCTTGTGACCAAGCTTCTCTCACTGGATTTAGATGGGTCAATGATGAGGACATCAAAGTGGGCGAGGGGGGACTTGAACCCCCATGTCCTAAAGGACACAGGATCCTGAATCCTGCGCGTCTGCCTATTCCGCCACTCGCCCTTCAACTATGACCCAACTATATATCTTCATTCCTCTACTATGAGCCATATCCTACTATGAACTATCGAAGCATCCATCTTGCGGAAGCACTTTCCGAGGCAGGCATTGTATTGTTGCCTGGTCGTCTAAAAGTGCATCTTAAAAGTGCACCTCGGCGATCTTTGTTTTTAAGTATCCCGGAGCAGGATGGTGCAAGCAGAGGTTAACGATCCCTCGGGTCGCTTTCGTGATCGATCGGTCTTTGTCTTGTAGCGTCTCATCAGGCGACTTTTGGTTCTCCACAGCACCCACATGTACGGAGGTAGTACCTTCAGCCACACTAGGTGATATCTCGATAAGTAGAGCTCCGTTTTTGCTTGCTCGACAGACAGGCTTGGGCACTGTTCCTCTCCTACGCAGAGGGAGCATCACTGGTGTGGATGAGCAGCTGTGCCACCAGCATCCCTCGACTCCATGGCTGCAAGCCATGGGCTTGCGGGCGTCTTTCTTGGTCGTCTTCTCTCACAATGATGTGACTTCTCTCGGCCCCAAAGGGCCGAGGTTTCCGGCGCGACCTGCTAAGCTACTGTTAAAATAAATCGTTACATTGGTTATAAAATACTTATTGTTGCATTGCTTATATGAAGAGGGGGCTCGTAGTACGATCTGTCTGTTCAAGTGCATGCTGCTAAAATAATGATGTAGTTTCAGTGCATGGTGGAGATATACGTTCTCTCTCGTTTCCATGCTGTATATCTTTGCAATTGGTCAGATAGGCTGAACCACCAACATGGGTCTTACAAGGTTCGAAAGACGTTTAGAGCGGTTGGTCGAGGGCGTATTCGCCAAGACTTTTCCTGGCACTCTTCAACCTGTGGAGATAGGGCAGCGTATTGCTCGTGAGATGGATCTCCAGAGAACGATTGGTGTGCGGGGAACGATTATAATGCCCAATATTTTCAAGATCTCACTGGCCACAGAGGATTTGGAACGATTCTCTTCGTTTGGGAGCACCTTGGCCAAAGAGTTGGCAGAGGCGGCATATGAGCATGCCCAAGAGGAACGCGCCCACCTTCTTGGAGCTGTTGAGGTTCTCTTGCTAGAGAATTCAGATCTTACGCCAGGTGTCTTCGAAATCCTATGCGAGTTCCGACCGTCGGAAGTAACCGAGCAGAATGAGGATGGAGCTTTCAAGTACCCCTATGCCTGGTTGGTACTGCCTGATGGGAGTCGTGTGGAGATAGGTGATCAACCCTTGCTTATTGGTCGACTGCCTATTTGTTCGGTATTGTTAGATGATCCAAATGTCAGTAGACAGCATGCAGAGATTAGGTACGAGGACGATCACTTGCTAGTTGTTGACCTAGGATCGACTAACGGTACTTGGGTCAATGGCTCAAAAGTGACCTATACGGAACTTCAAGATGAGGATGAGATACGGGTAGGAACTACAACGCTTCGGGTTGAGTTCGCATAATCATAATAATACATTTGCCTATGCCACATTCCTTGCTGGATATATTGAAATACTTCTTGATTGCTCTCATATGGCTCTTGTTTCTGCGAATTGCCAGAGCAGTTTGGGTGTCTGCACGTCCCCCTACTAATACAACTACCAATAGCACAGGACAAGAGGGCTTGTCATCTCCCAAACGGAGAACCGACTACGCGATGGGGACAACTCGATCACGAAAATCGTCTGCACCTCTTTCCTCTCAATCCTCGAGACAGATCATCGAGCAAGGGGCAGTACAGGCAGTGTCAAGCATACCTGCCCCAATTCCACCGCGTCAGTCATCTCTCCCTCTTGCACAAAGAAGCTCACAAGCAGGATCACAAACAGATAGTTCCCCAGGACTCGATCCTCCCCCTCGAGACTCTTACCGATTGGACCGGCTTACTTTGAAAGTAGTGGAACCGGTCAACAGGGCAGGTGTAATGTTTCCTGTGCAAGGAGAGGCTGTTATAGGTCGTGGAGCAAGCTGTGACATCAAGCTTCCCAACGATACATTTGCATCAAGTAAACATGCTCGTATCTACTCTCAAGACGGCCTTTACTGGCTTGAAGATCTTGGGTCCACCAACGGTACCTATCTGAACTCTCATCGTGTATCCTCCCCTCAGCGGCTCGGGCAAGGTGATCGAATCCAGCTTGGCGCTACTGTATTAGAGGTGCATAGTTGATTTCCTTACAATCTGGCTCGGCTACTGATATAGGTCTGGTAAGGGCGAGCAATCAAGACGTCGCCTTGGAAACCGATAATTTGTTTGCTGTTGCTGATGGCATGGGTGGACATGCCGGAGGAGAAGTGGCAGCTCGCGTAGCCATAGATACTCTCAGGACAGTGTTCAATGGTCAGGGAACCAGTTCAGCACTGCTAGAAGCTGTGCACCAAGCCAATCGAGCAGTTTGGGAACGGTCACAACAAAACGCTGAGCTTCGTGGAATGGGTACCACTCTAGCGGTGGTTGCTTTGGTAAGCGGTGATGGGAACGACATACTGGCCTTCACAGGTATAGGGGATTCCCGTGCGTACATGTTCCGCAAAGGTAAGTTGGTCCAGATAACCACCGACCACAGTGTGGTTGCGGAGATGGTACGTCATGGTGAGATAACTGCCGAAGAAGCATTGGTTCACCCTCGACGACACATGCTTACTAGAGCACTGGGGATGGATGCCACCATCGAGGCAGATGTTGTCAGACTCAGAGCGATCCCTGGAGATCGGGTTCTCCTGTGCAGTGACGGATTGACTAATGAACTGGAAGAGGTTGAGATCTCAGCAGTCCTTCGTTATGTGAGCAATCCCAAACGTGCAGCGGAAGAGCTGGTGAGAAGGGCGAAAGCCCATGGAGGTAGTGATAATATCACCACAGTCGTAGTGGATGTAGTGGGGGACTCTTATCATAGGACACCAAGTGCTGCAACTACGAGTGTAGCTACAGGCAGAAGGCCACGTTCTTCCCAAGGAACCACGTGGTCAATTACGGACAAGCTTGAGGAAGAAGATGTCGAAGAAGTACCCTCCGAGTATCAGGATAGGGATGATATATCCGCATCCAGTAGCAGGGATTCGTTGGATACTACAGAGGCACTGGATGACGGTATTTTGCAGTTGGAGAGAGGAGTTCGTAACCGGCGGCTTTTCTCTGCGGTAGTCATTCCTGCTAATCGGCCTTCCAAGTCTTCCCGTCTTCGACCCTCCAGAAAACCTAAATTAAGCCTAGCTCCGCCTAGATCTCACCGACGACACGTAACTTTCCGAAGCGTGATCTTTGTTCTGGCAGTGCTGGTCGTTATAGGAGGGGTATTTGGCACCATCGATTGGTATGCCAAACAGTCTTATTTCGTAGGACTATCTACCTCTGGAGCTCAGCATACTCAGTATCTCGCTATCTATAAGGGCAGACCTGGAGGAGTGTTGTGGTTCAAGCCACAGGTGGTCACAAGAACCTCGGTCTCTAGTAATGAGGTGCTGCCAGCTAGACTTCCTGGTTTGCGAGATGGAGTCGTAGAGCCATCTCTTGCAGCAGCGCGTCAATATGTTCACAACCTTGTCGTAGAATTTCGTAGCGTTATGTCGCTACAGAGTCCCTCATCGCCAGCTAGATCACTCGTTCTTCCAACGAGGACATCAGCAGTCCTCGTTCCCTACCTCTCTGCTGTCTCCTATCCCCATCCGGCAACGAACATCTCCACCTCCGCGACCAGCAGGTTCCATCCCTACCTCTTCGCCGCCCCCTACTCCCACTCCCTCCCGCTTTTCGAGCAAGTCAAGGATATTTGATATGAACAAGCAGATACGTTGGCTCGGTATAGCTTTGCTCATCTGCTTTGTCCTCTTATTTTTGCAGCTAAACAATATTGAGGTTCTCCAGTCCAACAAATTGGCTAATGCACCTGGTAACATACGAAAATTGCTTGATACTTACAGTCAACCACGAGGAATGATAGAAACGGCCAATGGGGTCGTAGTTGCTCGTTCTGTGCCTGATACAGGCATATACAAGTATAAGCGAGTATACCCTTATGGCCCCCTATACGCAGAGGTCACCGGTTACTACTCGCTGATATACGGGTCAACAGGAGTAGAGGCGACTTACAACTCTTATCTGGTTGCGCACAAGAAGCCTATTACAACTCTGCACGACCTCTTGGAACACAGAACTGTAACCGATGACGTCATCTTGACGATCAATAGCAAGTTGCAGCAAGAAGCAGCAGCCCAACTAGGTAATGAACATGGCAGCGTGGTAGTTTTGCAGCCCTCTACCGGTGATATCCTGGCCATGTACTCGAATCCAAGCTACAACCCCAACTTGCTTGCCTCGCACAATTCGGTTGTAGTGCACAAAGCATGGCAGCAATACCAGAGCAACCCTGAACAACCCATGTTGACAAGGGCATATTCGCGTAGTTACCCCCCTGGTTCCACTTTTAAGATAGTGACCGCTTCTGGCGTATACAACTACGACCCTAAACTGGCCAATCTATCTGTGCCGGTCATGACAGGGCTGCCTTTACCTGGTACGACTCATATACTTCACAATTACGACGATGAAGCTTGTGGAGGTAAGATAGCCCAGCTTTTCAAGGTATCTTGCGACAGTGGGTTTGCTACGTTGGGTCTCAAGCTTGGCGCCAAACGACTATACCAGGAAGCGGAGTCGTTCGGGTTCAACTCGGTTCCTCCTCTGGACCTTACTGACGTAGCAGCATCGACCTTTCCACCTCCTTCTAGCTTTGTGAACAATCTGCCAATGGTCGCATTCTCTGCCATCGGACAAGGCAATGTCAGTGTTACTCCGCTACAGACGGCACTTGATGCTGCTGCTATCGCGAACAAAGGAGTGATAATGCGTCCTCATGTCGTAGAAGAGATTCGCAATAGTCAAGGGCAGTTGGTCAAGTACATAAAGCCTAAACCGTGGCGGCGTGCTACCTCGGTAGCTACAGCCAATGCTGTGAAGAACCTAATGGTTGGCGTTACTCATGGTGGTACGGCAACCAATGTAGCAATACCAGGCATCGATGTGGCGGCAAAAACCGGTACTGCGCAGACAAGTCCAGGACATTGTTGTACAAATTGGCTAGTAGCGTTTGCCCCTGCCCAGAATCCGCAGGTGGTGGTATCGGTTGTGGTTCCTTATCAGCCGGGTTTACCTCCTAATCCAACTGGTTCTGCAGTGGCTGGACCTATAGCCAAAGCTATGCTGGTGACGGCACTAGAAGAGAGCGGCACATTGCGAGGTGCGTTGGCTACAGAGGAAATGAAGGCTGTGAGCACTGGCTATTCTGCAGCGATGAGTCAAGGGGATTCGGGAAAGGAGAGCAGAGTTCGTATACGCTTGCCAGTTTCGCAAGTAGCTACAGCTACGCAAGCTGCAGCTACAGCTA
>JAMDDE010000065.1:12732-38225 GCA_023489235.1 Actinomycetota bacterium
AGCTACAGCTACGCAAGCTGCAGCTACAGCTAGAATAAAGGCGTATCTTCCGCCCATTGCAGTAGTTCGTTATCATCGGTTATTAAGGGCAGAGAGATGACCGCTGCTTCCTCTTCTGCTGTTTCTTCTTCTGTTAGAGCCAGTGATGCTTTAGAAATTTTGGGATACTGGTTGTTAATGGCGGTATTGAGATGAACGGCAGTAGGTGGCTATGACTATTCCTCAGGCACCACGGGTACTTAGCCAACGCTATGAACTCACCGCCAAGGTGGCTAGAGGCGGCATGGCTGATGTTTACCGAGCTCATGACCAGTTCCTTGGCAGAACTGTGGCGTTGAAGATGCTCTTTCCTGAATTGGCCACTGATCAATCGTTTGTAGAGCGATTCCGGAGAGAGGCACAAGCTGCAGCCAATTTGAGCCATCCCAATATAGTTCCTGTCTTCGATTGGGGAGAGGATGGGGGCAGTTACTACATTGTCATGGAGTTCGTGGAAGGTCATACGCTCTCGGAGATATTGAGGAGCGAGGGTCCTCTTCCACCACAGCGCGCTGCTGTGATTGGAAGTGAGGTTGCGGCTGCACTTTCCTATGCTCACAGACATGGTGTGGTCCACCGTGACATCAAGCCAGGTAATGTCCTCATAACAGAGGAAGGGGAGGTAAAAGTCACCGATTTCGGCATTGCTCGTGCCATAAATACTGAGGAGAGCCTTACCCAGACTGGGGCGGTCATGGGTACCGCCACTTATTTCTCGCCTGAACAGGCAGAGGGTATAGGAGTGGATAGTCGTAGCGACATCTACTCCTTAGGAGTAGTGCTCTACGAGATGGTCGTGGGTCGTCCCCCATTTCTCGGGGATACTCCTGTGGCGGTGGCATCCAAGCATGTGAGGGAGGTTCCTCCACCACCTAGAAGTATCAATCCAGCTGTTCCTCCAGCGATGGAAGCCATCATCATGAGAGCTATGGCCAAGTCTCCCCAGGATCGTTATCAAAGCGCCAATGATTTACGCGTGGCTCTTGCTGCCTTCGCCAATGGTGGTGCAAACACAGGAGTGCCTGGAGCAGCGACAAAACCTATTTTGCCTGATCGTACAGCCATACTACCTGGTGTTACCCCTTTAGGGGCTCCAACGTCTTCTCAAGAGGATACTCGAGTCCTTGGGGCAGTAGGTCAAGGATCTCTTTCACCTGCCGAAGGGCCGGAGGAACGTTCAAGAACGTGGATGTATGTTAGTATTCTAATACTGTTACTTGCTGCTCTTGGAGTCGTATTATTTTTCTTGGCCAAGAACCTCGGACTTCTCTCTGCAACCTCTCCTGCTAAGGTAACCGTGACCAATGTTGTTGGCGATCCGCTCGCTAGCGCTCAGCACATCCTTGCTTCCGAAGGATTGAATACGACAGTTGTCAAAGAGACGAGCACTTCCAGCGCAGCAGGTATTGTACTCAAGACTGCTCCACCAGCAGGCGCCTCCGTGAGCAAAGGAAGCACGGTCAAACTCTACGTCTCCAGCGGCCCTCCGCCACCGGTGACTGTGCGTGTGCCCGATGTTGTCACCGAGTCAACTAACACGGCAAAGTCCACTATTACGGGAGCCGGACTGAAGGCTCAGGTCGTGTATGCCGCTAGTTCTAGCACTCCCAAGGGGATCGTGTTCAAGGAGTCACCGAGCTCGGGTACGGTAGTCAACGAAGGAAGCACGGTCAAACTCTACGTCTCCAGCGGCCCTCCGCCACCGGTGACCGTCAGCGTTCCTGACGTGAGCGGCGATACAGTAGCTCAAGCAGCCAACATACTAGGTCAGACTGGCCTCAAGGTTGGTACTACGACCTATCAATCCAGTTCATCAGTGGCTCAGAACGATGTCATAGCTACGTCCCCCCCTTCTGGTACACAGGTTGCTCAAGGCAGTTCTGTGGACTTGGTTGTTTCCAGTGGACCGAGTCAAGCTCCAGTTCCCAATGTGGTTGGAGATACGGCTGCTCAAGCAGAGTCTACTCTGTCGAACTATGGCTTCACCTCGGTAGTGCAGTACGAGTCAACCAAGAAGCCTTCAAAGGTGGGCTATGTGTTGGATCAGAGTCCCTTAGGGGGAACTCTTGCACCATCGGGATCATCGGTCACTATTATGGTAGGACAGTCGCCATCTCCTCCTTCATCAACTACGACCACTCCCCCTTCTTCGTCTACTACATCCTCCTCTCTTTCCCTCCCTGTCGGCTCTCAGCTCACCAATGAGACTAAGCACAAAAAGGGATGAGGCAGCAGATACTCTACCAGCCAGCTTCGTAAGTTCCTTGGCTTGCGTCCAGGGGAAGGATGTCGAGGTATCGATTACACCTGTTAAGCTGTTATTCTGCAACCAAGTGAAAAGCCTTTAGCACTTTAGTGATCAGCTGTTGTGCGCCCTGGGCGTCTCAATAGGAATACCTTGTTTCCACCTATCCGCTATTTGCAGGAAATTAGCCATTAGGGAGGTTCCCTCTGTGGTCAGTACGGATTCAGGATGGAACTGAACCCCATACACAGGAAAACGTGAGTGGCGGACGCCCATCACCAAGTTGTCGGAGGTATGAGCGACTACTAGGAGATCTTCTCCGATGGAGCTTGGTTCGAGGATTAGGGAGTGGTAACGGGTAGCTATTAAAGGATTGGTAACTCCTTCAAACACCGCTCGCCCATCGTGATAGATAGGGGAAGTCTTTCCGTGCTTGATCTCAGGGGCATGCACTACCAAAGCGCCGAAATAAGCACCAATGCATTGATGTCCAAGGCAAACCCCCAGGATTGGAGTGGTTTGATGAAAGTGCTCTATCAACTCCAAGGATATGCCTGCTCCTTCTGGTCTTCCAGGCCCAGGTGATATCACAATTGCATCTGGGTTGAGTGAAGCCACCTCTTCCACGGTCATGACGTCGTTGCGCACAACGATAGGCGAGGCTCCAAGCCCCCCTATCTGTTGGACAAGGTTGTAGACAAAGGAGTCGTAGTTGTCGAGAACCAGAACGGAGAGCTCAAAACCCGGCAAATTTTCTGGATTGTTCACCGTATCATCATGCCATCTATTTTCGTTCGAAAGTTTCCGCTTGGCTAGCGCGCTTCTCCACTCGTACTGGAAAACGAGTATTGTGCTTCTATGACTCCTCAGGCAAATCGTGGACCTGGAAGCGCTACTCGAAAAGGCAGATCCGCTGAGGGCCGAGCTAGAACCAAGGGCTCGAAAGTGGAGAACAAGGAGGAAAGACGTCACTCCTTCGAGGAAAGACGTCACTCCTCGGAGGAGTGGCCTACAGGGCGGTACACTCCTCCCATCCCTCGTTCCAAGAGGAAGAGTCCCCCCTGGTTTCCTTTCTTGATAGTTGGCCTTTTGGTGATTGGTATGTTGATGATACTTCTCAACTATCTAGGACTATTACCTGCATCTCCCACCAACTGGTACTTGTTGGGAGGACTGGCTCTTTTCGCCCTAGGGTTTTTTGCCGCTACCAGGTATCGCTAGGCTGGCTATACCGTGCTCTAGCCATACACCAGATCGACCCTGACCACACGGGAGCCTAGCTAAGGCGCTCGATGATAGTTAAAAGTGGAGTGGCTAGGGACGAGGAAACTTTTGTGCCCCGACCTTAGCCAAGGCGCTCGATGATAGTGGCATTGGCCATTCCTCCGCCTTCACACATGGTCTCCAACCCATAACGACCACCCGTCCTTTCCAGTTCATTGAGGAGCGTCGCCATCAACTTGGTACCTGAAGCACCGAGAGGATGACCGAGAGCAATGGCACCTCCATTGACGTTGACCTTTTCCATGTCCGGGTGAATCTCTTTCTCCCAAGCCAGAACCACGGAGGCAAAGGCCTCGTTGATCTCTATCAGGTCGATGTCGTCCAAGGTCATTTTGGCTCGCTCCAATATCCTCTTGGTAGCTGGAATAGGTCCAGTCAGCATGGTCACTGGGTCTACTCCTACTACCGAGAACGCATGGAAACGGGCTCTAGGAGTAAGGTTCAATGACGAGGCACGTTCTTCACTCATTATCAGCACTGCCGAAGCACCATCAGTTATCTGGGATGAGTTGCCAGCGGTCACCTTGCCATCAGCTTTGAAAGCAGGTTTGAGCCCAGCTAGGACTTCTACAGTGGTATCCGGTCGTATGCCTTCATCGGTGGTGAACATCTCTTCGCTGTCGTTACCTGCATCATCCTTTACCCTGATGGGGATCAGCTCGCGTTCGAACCTTCCTTCCGCGGTAGCTCTGGCTGCACGTTGTTGGCTCATGGCACTGTAAGCATCCAGATCCTCCCTGGAGAGGTCCCACATATCAGCGATCATCTCAGCTGATATGCCTTGAGAAACCAAACCGCCGCGGTCTGCATAACGAGCAGCCACAGATGGTCCGTAAGGCATGCCCAACCCTTGTACTATGGAGGCCCCCAAAGGAGTTCTGGTCATTACTTCCACACCTCCGGCTATAACTATGTCGTATACGCCAGCCATTACACCTTGCGCAGCGAAATGTGCCGCTTGCTGTGAAGAGCCACACTGTCGATCTATAGTGGTTGCTGGGATCTCCTCAGGGAAACCAGCAGCTAAGACAGCATTACGCCCTACATTCAGCGCCTGCTCGCCTACCTGCATGACGCATCCCATGATCACATCGTCCAACATGGCAGGGTCCAGGTCATTTCTCTCTACTATGGCCTTCAGTACTTGTGCCGCTAGATCTACTGGGTGCCATCCCCTGAGCTTGCCGTTACGCTTTCCCCCAGGAGTCCTTACAGCATCTACTATGACAGCACTCGTGGCCATAGTTACTCCTTTCTTTCACTTATGACTCTTATGAACCTGCGACCGCTAGATAGCCATGGATGAGGCCATACATGGCTATACCTGTAGCTTAGCGGCTTACTGGTTTTACCGCCACGTGAGATAGCACGCATATTACAGTAGCAAGCATACTTTCATGCTCTCTCATCTTGTTGCTTGGACGAGGCGAAGGAGAGTGACGAGGCGAAGGAGAGTGACGAGGCGAAGGAGAGTGACGAAAAGCCGTGAGTTGGCCCTTTCTGGCCACGGACGCTTTCTATGCGAAAGAGGCATAAGGTAGAGGATGTGGGTGATGAGAACGAGTCGTTGATCAGTCAAGCATGTGTAGACGGGAATGAGGCAGTAGCGCGGGTAGCGTACGCTTTGAGCGAGGTAATTGCCATATATCCTATAACTCCAGCTTCACCAATGGGTGAAGCTGCTGATGCATGGGCCAGCATGGGGAAACCAAATTTATGGGGGGATGTCCCTGAAGTGATCGAGATGCAAAGCGAAGGAGGTGCGGCAGGTGCTCTTCACGGTGCCATCCAACGCGGTGCCCTTGCCACCACCTTCACTGCTTCACAAGGGTTGCTCCTCATGCTTCCGAATCTGTTCAAGATCGCTGGGGAACTTTCTCCAGGAGTGCTCCATGTGGCAGCAAGAACAGTAGCTACCCATGCTCTGTCCATCTTTGGCGATCAGTCCGATGTGATGGCGGTACGTTCGGCAGGATGGTCCATGCTGTGTTCTTCTTCACCACAGGAAGCTCAAGATCTCGCTCTCATTGCCCATGCAGCTACGTTGTCCACCAGAGTACCCATTATCCACTTCTTCGATGGATTCCGCACCTCGCATGAGATGAACAAGATATCCTTGTTAAGCGAGGACGACCTGGCGGCATTGATTGACGAGGATGCCATTATTGCGCACAGAATGCGAGCTTTGAGCCCAGAACGCCCTTATATGCGAGGCACTGCCCAGAATCCCGATGTATTCTTCCAGGCAAGAGAGGCCAGCAATCCTTTCTATGCAGCTGTTCCTGGCAAAGTAGCCGAGATCATGGACCGTTTTGCCGAGAGAGTGGGACGTCGCTATCACCTGGTTGACTACGTAGGATCACCCGAGGCTGAACGTGTAGTGGTGATGATGGGCTCGGGCCAAGGAGCTACCGAAGAGGTAGTGGAAACCCTCTGCGACCAAGGAGAAAAGGTAGGCCTGGTCAAAGTTAGACTGTTTCGACCATTTCCTTCGTGGGAACTGGCCGGGGCACTTCCCCCTACTGTTAGATCCATAGCCGTACTGGACCGCACCAAGGAGCCTGGTTCAGCCGGTGAACCTCTATATCAAGATGTGGTGACCGCCTTGGCGGAGAACTTCGAAGGGAGAACTCTCCCGCGAATAACAGGAGGTAGGTATGGTCTCTCCTCCAAGGAGTTCACCCCAGCCATGGCCAAGGGAGTATTCGACATGCTGGCCTCATCGGATCAAAAGCGGCATTTCACTGTAGGGATAGTGGATGACGTATCCTCGACCAGCATTCCCTATGATCGAACGTTCAAGACGGAGAATACAGCTTTCTCGGTTCTTGTCTGGGGAAGAGGGAGCGATGGCAGTGTGAGCTCCGCACATGCTGCTGCTAGGTTGGTAGCTTCCAAAGAGGGCCGTTATGCTCAAAGCTACTCTGTCTACGATTCTCGCAAGGCTGGCTCGGTCACTACCACCCACCTCCGTTTCTCCACAGAGCCGATCAGGTCCTCTTATTTGTTGCAAGAAGCAGACCTGGTGGTCTGCAACCAGTTTGGCTTGCTCGATCAGATGGATATCCTGGAGGGGATCGTTGAGAGTGGCAAGTTCTTGCTCAACAGCCCCTACGGTCCTGACGAGGTGTGGGACAAACTTCCCGTAGAGGTGCAGGAGAAGATTGTCGATAGCCAACTCGACTTCTATGTAGTAGATGCATACAAGGTAGCGGCCAAATTTGGGTTAGGGGGCTATGTGAACGTGGTCATGCTCCCCTGTCTCCTTGCCCTCTCTTCGGTACTCAAGGAGGACGAGATAGAGTCCGATGTACGACAAGCCATTGAGGAAGAGTATGGATCGGCTGGCCCAGGGATAATTGCTCGCAATATCGAGGCGGCTTCAGCCGGTTTGTCCGAGTTGCACAAGGTCAAGGTACCAGAGGTGGTCACTGGTAAACTCCATCGACGTCCACCTGTCCCAGCAGATGCTCCTTCGTTCGTCCAAAGGGTGACTGCCATGATGCTTGCTGGCAAAGGCGATCTGTTACCCACCAGTGCGTTGCCTGTAGACGGCACATTTCCGACGGGTACAGCTAAATACGAGAAGAGGGGAATCGCACTGGAGATTCCTATCTGGGATCCGTCTATCTGCATAGACTGCGGGAAGTGTGCCATAGTCTGTCCGCATGCAGCTATTCGGATGAAAGCCTATGATCCTGTTCACCTCGAGGGAAAGCCGGATACCTTCCAGTACAAGGAGTTCCGCTTCAAGGAGCTGCCCGGGCTGATGCTCACTGTCCAAGTGGCTCCTGATGATTGCACAGGGTGCGGGGTTTGCGTGGAGACCTGTCCAGTAAAGGACAAGAGGGAGGTTCGTCACAAGGCTATCGATATGCTCCCACGTCTTGAGCATCTGGAGGCAGAGAGAGCCAACTTCGAGTTCTTCCTGACCATTCCCGAGATAGATCGCTCCAGCATCCGACATGACACC
The DNA here is from genome assembly GCA_023489235.1 of Actinomycetota bacterium. Classification (GTDB taxonomy): domain Bacteria; phylum Actinomycetota; class Acidimicrobiia; order Acidimicrobiales; family JAMDDE01; genus JAMDDE01. Next base: position 20,274 of record JAMDDE010000065.1, read on the forward strand.
GTCAAGACGGCAGAGTTGCTGGAGCCATTGTTCGAATTCTCTGGGGCCTGTGCTGGATGCGGGGAGACTCCCTATCTCAAATTGCTTACCCAGCTGTTTGGCGATCGAATGCTCGTAGCCAACGCCACTGGGTGCTCCTCGATCTATGGGGGCAATCTTCCCACTACGCCTTGGTCGCACAATCAAGAAGGCAGGGGTCCTGCCTGGTCCAACTCGCTCTTCGAAGACAATGCCGAGTTCGGATTAGGTATGCGTTTAGCCCTTGACAAGCAGCTGACAGCTGCCCGCTTGATGTTGGAGAAACTGGCACCTGTGATAGGTGGCGAACTTGTCGAGGAACTGAGCCAAGCACGTCAGGACAGCGAGGCAGAGATCATGGCTCAACGCAAGAGAGTGGAAGAATTAATAGAACGTTTGGCTGTATTCCAGAGCTCTGCCTCTGCCGCATCGTCTCCTCTCGTATCCTTGGCCAAGAGACTTTCCTCTATCGCCGAGGTATTTGTTCGCAAAAGCGTATGGATCGTGGGAGGGGATGGATGGGCTTACGATATTGGTTTTGGTGGCCTTGACCACGTCCTTGCATCCGGTCGTGATGTGAACGTCTTGGTTTTGGATACCGAGGTTTACTCCAATACAGGTGGACAGGCATCCAAGGCCACTCCCCGAGGCGCAGTAGCCAAGTTTGCCACCGCTGGTAACCGGAGGCCGAAGAAGGATCTTGGCTTCATTGCAAGTGGATATGGGGATGTCTACGTGGCTCAAGTGGCCTTGGGTGCAAATGATGTACAGACCGTGAAGGCGTTGCTGGAAGCAGATGCGTGGCCAGGCCCCTCACTTGTCATCGCTTACTCCACCTGTATTGCTCATGGATTCGACATGTCGCAGTCCATGGTTCATCAACGGAATGCTGTACGTAGCGGTTACTGGCCTTTGTACAGGGTCCATCCAGGGACAGGAGAACATGAGCACCCCTTCAAGCTGGACTCACATGCTCCAGCAGCATCTCTACGCGAGTTCATGGCCTCGGAGGATCGTTTCCAAGCTCTCTACAGACGCTTCCCTGAGAAGGCAGAACGATTGCTGGATTTGGCAGAGGAGGATGTGGCCGAACGTTGGCGGCTGTATGAACAGTTGGCTGGCGTGGAACGCAAGCTGACCGGGGAGGCGGAGTAACAAGCAACTACATGCCTGCAACGTATTCACCAAGTATTCACCAAAGGAGGACATCTAGTGTTTGACAGGCTGGCTTTACCACTTGACACTAGTTCGCGATGATGGGTTATGGACAATAAGTTGATGCTTGTGAGTGAGACTGACCATTGCCTCCATTGTCTTAAGAGCTCAGGTTGCTGGAGGATGTCATGGTGAGTTTGCACACAACCTATATGAGTAAATCACTCGCTTCTCCTCTGGCCGTTTCTGCATCCACCTTGACCGGTAGCTTGGATCGCTTGAAGGGGCTGGAAGAAGCGGGAGCTTCTGCTGTAGTCCTGCCTTCGCTCTTCGAAGAGCAACTGGAGAAGGAAGCCCTAACTGTCTACTCGCGGACAAGCCGAGGTTATCTGGCTCATCCGGAAGCACCAACCTACTTTCCAGACATGATTCGTTACAATACCGGTCCTGAGCGATACCTGAAGCTGATGGAGAAATCTCATCAAGAGCTCTCCATTCCTGTATTCGCTAGTCTTAACGGAGCTACTCCTGGTGGTTGGGTGAGGTACGCTTCCCTGCTCGAACAGGCTGGTGCGGACGGTCTCGAACTGAACATTCACCAGGTGGTCTCCGATCCGGACCTGAGCTCCTCTGTGATAGAGGACAGTTATATAGAACTGGTAGGCATGGTGAGAGAGGCAGTGAAGATCCCTATTGCAGTGAAGCTGGAGCAGAGCTTCACTAGTCTGGCTCACTTCGTCCGAAGACTTGAAGAGGCAGGAGTAGATGGGCTCGTTCTGTTCAATCGCACCTACCAGCCCTATATAGATTTAGACAACTTGGAGGTGGTCCCTAGACTGACCCTTAGCTCAGAGTCCGAGCTGGATGTAAGGCTCAGATGGGTGGCCATACTCTCCTCTCAGCGCAAGTTGTCCATTGCTGCCACAGGTGGGGTGCAGACAGGACTGGATGTGCTCCGCACTGTCATGGCAGGGGCTTGTGTGGCCATGGTCAGCTCTACCTTGCTCAGCAACGGGGTTGACTACATCGCCAAGATGAAACAGGAGATGATAACTTGGATGGTGGAGCACGAATACGAGTCGATAGAGCAGATGCGTGGCAGCATGAGTCAAAAGGCTGTTCCCGATCCGGGAGCTTATGAACGTTCTATCTACGCCAGCTCAGTTCTCGGCTTTGGCAACCAGGTGAGTTCCTGAGCAATAGCTCACAGTTCCCCAGCAGTTAACTGTAGCCATTCCTTTTCTGTGAGTTTCTGCTTCTGTGAGTTTCTGCTTCTGTGAGTTTCTGCGAACCTCTGCGAACAAGCAGATTTGGGTATATGCTGACATCCTCTCCATGGATACAAGCCAGAGGCTTGCGGGGCGCGTGATTCGGTCAGGGAGCTATGGGAAGCCCAAGTGTCTCTGGAGCATGCATGGTGAGCATCTTCAAACTTACGTTTGCAGGCACTTTGGAAGCAGTAGCCAGTGAGACTCCTATCATTGTGACGAAGGAGATGGGCACTGACCAGGCAGCAGGTTGGGCTAATAAAGCTGCAGGCCACCCACCGTGCAAGGCTCCAGTCATGGTGACAGCTATTGCTGCCGAGGATAAGCCCCCTCCTACGATCAGACCGGCAATTGCTCCGTGCGGGGTTAGTCCTCTCCACCATATCCCCAGTACCAGCAGAGGACAGAACGAGGAGGCGGCAATAGCGAAAGCCCATCCCACCAAGACGTTGATGTCAAAGGCGTACACTCTAAGGGCAAGGAGAATGGCAACGATGCCAGCTAGAACTGCTGCTTTACGGAAATCGACTACCGTACGACGAAGCAAGTCGTGGCTCAATGCCCCAGATATGGACACAAGCAGTCCTGATGAGGTGGACATGAAAGCAGCAAATGCCCCTCCTGCTACCAAGGCAGTTGCTGCCTGGCCAAGTAGACCGTGGAAGACCGCTCCTGGCAGGTCGAGTACTACAGCGTCGGTCTGTCCGGTCAGGTACAACTGAGGTACCCACAAACGACCCAGGGCTCCGATGATTGATGGGAACAGATAGAAGATACCGATCAAAGCCAGTACGACCAAGGTTGTTCGCCGAGCGTCACGCCCGTTTGGGTTGGTATAGAAGCGTACGAGGATATGCGGAAGGCCCATGGTGCCGAGGAATGTAGCCAGCATTAGGCTGTAGATGAAAAAGAGCGGGTGCCCTCTCCCTTCTCCTGCTGAAGAGAGAGGCGAGTTCCAGGCCAGGGTTGAGGATGTAGCTGTTCCTGTCGCAATGGGTACTAGCTCTCCTTTGGTGAAGGTGAGTTGCAGACCACCACCGGCGCGATACTGGCCCCTTTCCAGGGTCATTGTTCCATTGAGATCGCGGTTGTTCAAGGTACCGTGGATTTTCACTGGGGTAGGGCGGTCAACGGTGAACGAAGTGGATTGAGGAAAGGTTACGACAGTGGTTCTCTCGAATTCGGGTCTACCCTTGGTATCGAGCCTGTGCAGGTCACCGGCACGGAGATGCAATACCAAGAAGATGGCAGGGACGGCTATGGCTGTGAGCTTGACCCAGTAAAGGAAGGCTTGGGCTAAGGTAACGCTCTTCATCCCCCCGAGGGCAATATTGGCGGTTAGCATGGCCCCTACAGCTACAACACCTACCCAGTAGGGGGTACCGAAGGCTGCTTGCAAGGTAATGCCCGCCCCTTTCAGTTGCGGGAGCAGATAGAAGAGTCCTATGAGCACGACGAAGGCAGTAGCTATTCTTCGTATTGCCGCAGAGTCCAACCGACCCTCGGCAAAATCAGGTATTGTATAGGCTCCACATCGCCGGAGAGGAGCGGCTACGAGCAGTAGAAGCATGAGATACCCAGCTGTATAACCTACGGGGTACCAGAGCATATCGAATCCGTAGGCCATGATTAGTCCCGCTACTCCAAGAAACGATGCGGCAGATAAATACTCTCCAGATATTGCAGAGGCATTCCATGCTGGTCTTATAGATCGTGAAGCTACAAGGAAGTCAGAGGTGGTTCTGGCGATGCGCAACCCGAAACCACCAGCTATGATTGTTGATAGTACTACTATAAGGATGATGGCTATAGTCACTAGGTCTCCAAAAGGCTCCCTGAGAGGCTCCCCCTGAGGTTCATCTTTGTATCTAGAACTTCTCCACCACGTCCGTGAAGTCGGCCTCATTCTTCTCGGCGAGGTGAACGTAGAGCTTGGCCAGACCAAAGAGGAGCGGATAGATGAGTGCTCCGAGGATGATCCACGTCAGGGGAACACCGAATAGATGAATTTGTCTCAGAGCTACTACTGCTATCAAGAAGAGTGGGAGTCCTCCCAGAATGGAACCGAAGATGGCCAAGATCTTGATGGCCAAACCAAGTTGAGTGCGCATGAGGGAGTTGAGCAGCATTTCTCCGAGTTCAGTCTGTTCGGCTAAGTCAGTAAGGTTGGCTTTCCCACTTCCTTCTACCTTCTTTCCTCGAAGCTTTGGGGACATCACCACCACTCGCTTTTCCGATGATGGAGGCGATGGAGCAGTATCACCCCAAGCAACCAGGGGTTCATTCTGAGCAGAAGAGCGGGAAGGAAGGTCATCATCCATAGAACTCATGATCATCTCCTCTCATATTCCTCCTAGGGTAGAGTTCCGTTGTGTTCCACGCGCACCACGAGCTCTTTCAATGACTGCAAGGATCGCCTACTCACAGGGATGTCTAGCTTACCTACTCTGACTATGTATGATCCATTGGCCTCAGCCTTAAGCTCTATCAAGTGATGGGAGTTGATCAAGTACTTCCGGTGGACCCTAATGAATCCTGATGTTGCCCACCGCTCCTCCATGTTGGATAACGACATCCTCACCAGGTAGGAGTCATCGGTCAAATGCAGGCGTACGTAGTCTCCTTGTGCTTCTGCCACTAGTATTTCTTCCAGGTCTACCATGCGGGTGTACCCTCTTCGTTCCACTGGGATGACCATCCGAGTAGGTAGAGCTGGCTGGGTCTTTTGAATCAAGCGAGATATGGTTTGCTTCAACCGCTCGATTCGTACAGGCTTTAAGAGGTAGTCTGCAGCGTTCACCTCGAAGGCTGCCACGGCGTATTGCTCATATGCAGTGACGAACACGATATCGGGAGGCTTGCTGAGGCTGTGGATGAGCTTGGCCAACTCGATCCCGTCAAGACCGGGCATATGAATATCCAGGAAGACGATGTCCGGCTCCGTATCCATAAGCTTACGAATTGCTTCTGTGGCATCCGAAGCCAACTCGATCTTTCCTATCTGGGGTAAATCAGACAGCAGATGGGCGATCTCGTCCAGTGCAGGCAGTTCGTCATCGACTGCGAGTGCTTTGAACTTCATCATAGGTTCTATATTCGTCTTACAGTAGCTGCACCACTCATGAGCCAGCACCCTCCGCTACCCAGCACCTCTGCACCACTCATGAGCCAGCACCCTCCGCTACCCAGCACCTCTCCACCACTCATGATGCCCGCACCCTGGGGGCCCACTTCGGAACCCGCAAGCTCACCCGGAAACCAGCTCCTTTGTTGGTCTCTACGGTCAAACCGTAGTCGTCCCCGAAACTTTGCCGAAGACGTTCGTCGACATTGGTTAGTCCTATTCCATGGGTGCTGTGGAGTTGGTCGATGGCCTTGGCTGGGTCCATGCCCTTCCCGTTGTCTTCCACGTATATGAGGCATTCGTTGCCCTCGTTTATGGCTACTATGGATACCACCCCTTTTCCTTCGGACAACCCATGTCGGACTGCGTTCTCCACCAGGGGTTGGATGACGAAGGCAGGCAGGGCAAGACCGAGAACCTCTGGGGCCACTCGAAATGTGACTGCAAGCCTGTCACCGAAGCGCGCTCGTTCCAGCTCCAAGTAGTGGTCGACTATGCGCAGTTCTTCAGCCAAAGTAGCGAAATGTCCCTTTTCCGCTAGAGCGTATCTTGTGAACTCCGCAAATCCGAGCAAGAGGTCTCTAGCTCTTTGCGGATCACTTCGTACATAAGAGGCGATTGCGGTCAACGAGTTGTAAACGAAATGCGGTGAGATCTGAGCACGCAATAGCCGTAACTCTGCCTCGGCCAAGCGTGCCCTGGATTCATCCAGTTCAGCCAGCTCCAACTGGGTGGCTATCCAACGTGCTACTGCCTCAGCAGTGCGAATGAGCCCAGTTGTGGCAGAGGTAGTCAGAATGACCAAGGTTCCTACGGCTTTAGCTCCTTTGATGACAGGGACTATGATCGCTACCGACAAGAAGCAGTTGGGGTTTCCACAAGTAACCAGGGTGGCTATACGAGACCGTCCGCTGGAAAGCACCGGTTCGATAAGAGGTATCAGTTCTCCTTCATGCGCCCCTAGGTTCTCGGTACTGGACAGTATCTCTTTGTCGCTGGTCAATGCGATGGATTCGACATCTAGGAGCTGTTTCAAATGATAGGGAGCACCGGACGTAGCCCCTGCAGCAAGTCCGGAACGAAATGGTGGAGCGAGTTCATTGGCAGCCTCCAAGACAGCCAAAGTAGCGCGTTGAGCTGGAGTTCCAAGCGTCCTTCGGTTACGGACAAGACTACCTATGGCTACGGTAGGACCCAATACCATCAACCCCATCCCTATACCGAGGATAGCCACTACATCCCCCTGCATCGAGGAATATGCTAGACAAACTCGTTGGTATTTGCACTTTTGTCTATAGGTGGGTATCAAGCACGCCGTTCGTCATTGTAAATCCACCGCTTGTCGCAAGTAGCATACCGTACGGCGATTACCCTCGGAACTTTATTGAAGGATTACTCTACGTAGCGCATCATTACCTTTGATGCGAAACAGCTTTCGCGTGTTCATGAGAGAGTGCTCATGAGAAAGCTCTGTCGTGTTCTCTAGTTAGTTGTGAAGTTGTGGCGGGATTCGGACAAGGGGGAAGTTTGCTAAATGACCGGGGATGAACGTGAGCGTACCATTGAAGCGCTTTTCGATGAGCAACGTCAGTTCCCACCGCCCTCTTGGTTCAAGGAGCAAGCCCTTGTGACCACTGAGGACATTTACAAAGCAGCAGACTCTGATGTAGAGGGTTGGTGGGCCAAACAGGCAGATAGCGTTGTGTGGCGGAAGCGTTGGGAAAAGGTGTTGGATTGGTCCGATCCTCCCTTTGCCAAATGGTTCGTAGGTGCCAAGCTCAACATTACGGAGAGCTGTTTGGATAGACATGTTGCTGAGCACCCTGATCGAGTTGCTTATTACTGGGAAGGCGAACCGGGCGATACACGTACCATCACCTATGCCGATCTTCATGCGGAAGTATGCCAAGCAGCTAATGCCCTTGTGGAACTTGGACTTACCAAAGGTGATCGTGTGGCCATATACATGGGCATGGTTCCCGAGCTTCCCATTGCTCTATTGGCCTGTGCTCGATTGGGTCTGGTGCACTCAGTTGTGTTCGGAGGGTTCAGTGCCGATGCCTTGGCGGATCGCATAGAGGATGCTCAAGCCAAAGCGGTCATAACCTGTGATGGTGCTTGGCGAGCAGGATCCGTGATCCCGCTCAAGGATATGGCTGATGAAGCCATATCCAGGACTTCCTCTGTTGAGTCAGTGGTGGTGGTGAGGAGATGCGGCAATGAGGTCAACATGTTGGAGGGGAGGGATCATTACTGGCACGATCTCGTTTATCGACAGCCCAGATCGATCGATGCCGTAGAGTGCGATAGTGAGGATCTGCTGTATCTGTTGTACACCTCGGGGACGACCGCCAAGCCCAAGGGCATAGTTCATACGATAGGTGGCTATCTCGTGGGTACCTCCTTCACCCACCGTTACGTCTTCGATATCCACGATGACGACGTCTATTGGTGCACGGCTGATATTGGCTGGGTTACGGGTCATAGCTACATCGTTTATGCACCGTTGGCCAACGGTGCCACCAGCGTCATATACGAAGGAGTTCCTCAGTATCCCGACAAGGATAGGTTCTGGGCCATAGTTGAACGCTACAAGGTGACCAAACTGTACACAGCTCCGACCGCAATACGCACCTTTATGAAATGGGGAGATGAATATCCTGCTAGACACGATCTTTCTAGCTTGAAACTTTTGGGTACCGTAGGAGAACCCATCAACCCAGAGGCATGGATGTGGTATCACGAGAAAATTGGCGGAGGTAGGTGTCCCATAGTGGACACTTGGTGGCAGACTGAGACTGGTCAGATCTTGATCTCCCCATTACCAGGAGTGACTACTACCAAACCAGGTTCGGCCACCTTCCCCTTGCCTGGTATAGCTGCCGACGTAGTAGACGAGGCAGGAAACTCCGTGCCTCTGGGATCTGGCGGGTACTTGGTGTTGAAGCGTCCTTGGCCAGCGATGCTCCGCACCATCTACGGCGACCCTGGTCGTTACGTGGATACGTACTGGAGGCGTTTCTCCAAGCCGGATGAGGGCAAGTGGGTGTACTTTGCCGGTGATGGGGCCAAACGAGACGAAGATGGTTACTACTGGCTGCTTGGCAGAGTGGACGACGTGATGAACGTATCAGGACATCGTATATCCACCCTGGAGGTGGAGTCAGCCCTGGTGGATCATCCAGCAGTTGCCGAAGCTGCTGTGGTTGGACGGGCAGACGAACGGACAGGTCAAGCCATTGCTGCTTTCGTAACTTTGAAAGGGGGAGTTAGCGGAGATGACCAGCTGATCACTGAGCTGCGCGAACATGTATCCAACAAGATCGGGAAAATTGCCAGACCTGCGTCGATCGTGTTCACCGATGAGTTGCCCAAGACTCGCTCTGGGAAGATCATGCGCAGGTTGCTTAGGGACATATCTGAGCGGCGTCAGTTAGGAGATGTAACTACCCTGGCCAACGCCGATGTGGTGCATGAGATAGCGGAACAGGCTTCCAATCTAAGCAATTCGGAAGAGTAGGAAAGGGTGGACTCATAAAAGCATAAGCACATTTGTAGTTGATGAATGACTCATTGAAGAAATGAAGAAACAAAAGACAGAAGTAGTGCAATAAGGATGCAACAAGGAAAGGGAGGGAGTATGTCTGCACAAACTGAAACATCGAGCGCTCCGGCTCCAGCTGTAGCTGATCCAGGACCGTTGGGGCTATCCGGGTTCGCTCTTACCACGCTCACCTTGAGCGTGTATAATGCTCAGATCATCAAACCAGCCTCGCTCTCTGCGGAAGTGCTGCCGCTGACCTTGTTCTACGGAGGCATAGCGCAACTGCTGGCTGGCATGTGGGAGTTCAAGAACAAGAACACCTTTGGGGCATTGGCCTTCAGCTCTTACGGCTCGTTCTGGTTGTCTTTCTACTGGTACGTGAAGTACATAGCTGGATCGCTGCCAGCAGCATCGGCCCATGAGGCTACCGGGATGTTCCTGTTGGCCTGGACGATATTTACCCTTTACATGATGGTAGCTTCGTTCAAGACATCTGGAGCGATCGTCTCGGTATTCGTGGTCCTCGTGGTCACCTTTATTCTCTTGACCATAGGGGCCTTTGGGAACAGTACTGGTATTACCCAGGTAGGAGGATATTTCGGAATTCTTACAGCTCTGTTGGCTTGGTATGCTTCTTTTGCTGGCGTTACCAATGCAACTTGGAAGAGGGCGGTAATCCCTGTTTGGCCACTCAGCTAAGCTTGACTACATTGAGTTCTGTTGAGATGATCGGTCGGTATCTCGTATCGATTGATCCAGTGAGCTAGACAGGGGGGACTTATAGTCATGGTGGATACGGTCAGTCCATTGGTGCGTCGATGGCTTGATGACGCAGAGAAGGATCCGATAGGTTTCTGGGCCAGGGCAGCGGAGGAGCTGCCCTGGTTCCGAACCTGGGAGAAGGCGTATGAAGCCGATCCTCCTTCTTTCAAGTGGTTTGTCGGTGCAGAGACCAATATCTCTTACATGGCCTTGGACAATCACTTGAAGAAGGGTTGGGGTGGTCATGCTGCATTGATCGCTCAGGTGGAGAATGGCGAGCGAAGAGTTTACACCTATGCTCAGCTCCACCATGAGGTGGTGCGCATAGCCAAGGCCTTACGGGCACAGGGAGTTGGGCGTGGTGACAGAGTGGCCATTTACATGCCTACCATGCCAGAGGCTATAGCTGCCATGCTGGCAGTAACTCGAATTGGTGCTATCCACTTGGTCGTATTCGCCGGTTTCGGAAGCGGTGCCCTATCGGAGAGGATAAAGCTTGCAGGAGCCAAGGTACTGCTCTGTGCCGATGGTACTTGGAGAAAAGGGCAGTTGGTACCTTTGTGGGGTATAGTCTCCGAGGCTCTTGCTGATCCAGAGTCTCCTATAAAGAAAGTAGTGGTTCTGCTCAGACAGGGGTCCGATCCTGGCCTGGTTGCCGGTAGGGATATGACCTGGGAAGAGTTCTTGGAGGCTGGAGAGGGACAGGATGGCTCGTACGAGGTCATGGAGTCCAACGAGCCCGCTTACATCCTGGCTACCTCCGGGACCACAGCCAAGCCTAAGTTGGCTGTACATACCCATGGCCCTTACCAAGTAGGCATCTGCTCTGCTGCCAAGCGTTGTTTCGGTCTTTCCGACCGTGACGTATGGTGGTCCACCTCGGATATTGGTTGGGTGGTAGGGCACAGCTATATCGTCTATGCTCCTCTCTTGCTCGGTGCTACCACCATTGCCTATGAGGGCGCAATAGATTGGCCTGTTCCTGACAACTTCTATCGGATAGTGGAGGAGAACCACGTTACTGGAATCTTCACTGCTCCTACGGCTGTCCGCCTGTTGATGCGCTACGGGACCGAGCCAGCATTGAAGTACGACCTCTCTTCTTTGGAACGTGTAGTATGTGCTGGCGAGGTGCTCAATGCTCCCGCCTGGGAGTGGTTACAGAAAGAGGTGTTCCAAGACCGAGTGCCGGTCATCGACCATATGTGGCAAACCGAAACGGGCGGTCCTGTGTTCGGGAACCCTTATGGTATCGATCTGCTCCCCATAAAGCCAGGTTCTGCTGGCATTGCTCTGCCAGGGTACTTTGCCGAGGTACGGAACCTGGACGGTAGCAAGTGCGCTCCAGGAGAAAAAGGTATAGTGGTGATCACCAGGCCTTTCCCTGGCTTGACTCCCACGATATGGGGTGACCCGGACAGGTATGCACGAGACTACTGGGGACAGATCGAAGGGGTGTACTTCACCGGCGACGCAGCCAGTGTCGACGAGGACGGTTACTTCTGGTTCTCTGGTCGAGCTGATGAGATCATCAAGATTGCCGGCCACCGTATTGGTACAATTGAGGTGGAGACAGCGTTTCTCAGGCATCCAGCTGTAGCTGAAGCTGGGGTGACAGGAAGACCGGACGAGCTCCGAGGAGAAGTCGTCTCTGCTTTCATCGTACTTCGTGCCGGCTACGAACCCTCTGAGGAGCTGAAGAAGGAGCTTCGCGAAACAGTCAGAGAGGAGCTTGGACCGGTAGCTGTCATTGGCGAAGTCAACTTCGTGCATGCACTGCCCAAGACCCGTTCCGGGAAGATCATGCGTAGGGTGTTGAAGGCAGTTACCTTGGATACCGATCCAGGAGATATCTCCACTATTGAAGATGAAGGATCGGTGGCGGAAGCTCATGAAGCATGGCGAGCAATGCAAGCCGATTTGGCTAGCCAGGTTTAGCTCGACTATTTAGCTCGGCTTGGTCGTAGGTGCGTCTTCGTGCCTGGACGCAGGTATGGTTCGCTACGGCTTAGAGGTATTCAAAGATGTAGTGTAGCTGGGATCATGTAAAGGCCAAATCCTATTACCACAAGACAGAGGAACCAAGTAGCGATCTTGTAGGCACCGTGCATGCGGTAGCTCTGGGGGAGGGCCTTGGCTTCCAGCAGGAGTAAGAAGCCGAGTACGATGGGAAGCAGCATGGCGTTCATCACCTCGACATCTACGGCAAGGCTGATCAAGTCAACACTGGCCAATACCACGGCTGCACCTAGGATATGGGCTAGTCCATAGGTCACATAGAAACGGAGCTCACCTTTGGAGCGTTCGTTCAAGCTGTGCTTCCAACCGAGAACTTCGGAGAGTCCCCATGCGCCTGCAAGTGACGCTACTAGGGCTGCAACTAGTCCGGCTCCGAGGATAGCTATACCTAGCAGCACTTTGGCAGTTAAATTGCCCAAGAAGGGTTGCAAAGCCCGGGACATCTCCCCTACTGTCTGTAGAGGTGCCCCAGAACTGGTGCGCCCGACAGTGGCAGCGAAGACGATGATGATTATGATCATGATTGCTTGGGTCAAAATGGCACCAACGCCTGTATCCAAGCGTTCTTGTCGTAGTGCCCCTGATGGTATGAGTTTGTCGATGACCGCACCTTGCTGGTAGAAGATCATCCAAGGCATGATCACCGCACCGACGTTGGCAGCGAGGAGGAAGACGAAAGAGCTGTTGTGGAGGGGTAGGTTGGTCGCCTGTCTTACCATGGTGGTCACGTGAGGATGTGACAGCAACATCGCCGGTACGAAGACGAGCTCGGCTAGGCCCAATGCCAGTCCGACTCGTTCCACGCGACGGTAACTCCCCGAGAAGGCCAATGCGATCAGGAAGACTGTGGCAACGGGTACGGTTATCCACTCTGAGATTCCAAAGAGTTCCCCTACCCCTGCTACTCCAGCAAACTCCGTTACCAAGGCCCCAACGGCTGAAGCGACCAAGGTAGTACCGGAGAGCAGCGCCCAGCCCTTGCCGAAGTGTTCTCTGATCAAGGCTGCATGGCCTTTGCCGGTGACAATGCCGAGTCGAGCGGTCATCTCTTGTACGACATACAGGATAGGGACGAGCAAGAGTTCCGGGAGGAGCAGGCGGTATCCCCATGTTGCTCCGGATTGAGCAGCGGTGATCGTGCTACCCACGTCGGTGTCTGCCAGCATCACTATGATTCCTGGGCCCCAGATAGCCAAGAGACCCAGGGTCACCCCTTTTCGCAGCTTGTTTCCGTTCCTCTTGACCAAGCCGGAATGCTTCGTAGGGGATTCCACAGTGTTCGAGCTCACCCCTCCGGTATGCATACCTCTCTTCTGCCTCGCTATCTACTCCAGCTATACCAGGCTATAAACTTAGGTTACCCTAAGTTAGGTCTTCCTAAGTACTCTGTCAAGAAGGTCGCTGGTTTGCCCTTGCCGGCTAGTTTCCCTTGCGAGCGATGATGTTCAAACGTACGTAGTCGAGCTTTCCATCTGGCAGCTCAGCTGCTACTCGTTCGAGGAATTTCGTCTTTTCTTCGTCGGCCATACTGGCTAGGTGAGAGCGCAATACAATGGTAGCCAAGTAGGTCTTTAGCGGCTCTCCCGGTTCCAACTGGGTGGGCTCTTCGGTCAACCACGTCTTTACGTTCACGAAACCTGCTTTTTCCAGCCGTTCAGCTGTCTCCTCCGGTCCTGCGAAATAGTGGTGTCCTCCCCAGATCTCCCCAGCCCTTTCTACAGCTCTCCCTACATTGTCGAGATTTCCGCTGCCTCCACATTGCGCCACCAGTTGCCCACCGGGTCGCAGCACGGCAGCCAGATTTGTAAAGAGAGTGTCATGGTCGAGTATCCAATGAAATGTTGCTGTAGAGAAGATGGCATCTACGGTATGCGGTAAAGGTATGGCTTCGATGAGGTCTGCTTGTAAGAAGGTGATCCTTGGACTGAATTTATCGAGTCTTTGACGAGCTCGAGCGATCATCGAGGAAGATGCATCTAGCGCTATGACATGTCCACGGGGCAGTCTTTCTGCCAACAGTTCCGTTACTCTTCCACTGCCACACCCAGCATCGAGTACAGTTTCGTTGCCTCGGAGAACTAAAAGATCAAGAGTACGCGTCCCCCACTTTGCCATTGGGTTGGCTATTACATCGTAGGTGGCACTGTCCCACTCCTTGGAGATGTTCGTAGGTCCATTCATATGTGAAAGCTTATTAGCCCTCATTACTATCCGAATACGGGCATCTTTGTTCGCCGAGCTGTCTTGGTCATGAAGGGAGTGCCAAGAACAGTTAGTGCTGCAATGGCAGCTAACACCTCGAAGGCAAAGGCCAAGTGGGTATAGGATCCGAATATCAACAGACCAACCACGAGGGGTCCTACTGCTTGGCCCCCTGTTGAACCAAGTCCCCATACCAAGGCATTGCCTGTGGTGGAAGCATCCTTGGGGACGTAGTCTGCTACCAAAGAGAGCAGGAGCGGAAATCCACTGAAGGTGAAGAAACCGAAGAACAATAGTGAAACTATAGCTCCAGCGCCTGAGAAGAAGATGTAAGTGAAGACAGTCAAAGCTGAACCAAAGCTGTCTATGGCCAGCACCAGACGTTTGTCGAAGCGATCTGCGAGCTGTCCGAAGAATGGCTGACCAAATATCCCTCCGACAAACATGATCGTTACTGTGTATCCAAGCTGCGAGGTAACTCCGAGGTGTTTTTGTGTAGTCAAGTAGATGGGTATCCAGGAAACAATGCCGATGAAAGCCATGGAGCGGAAGAAAGCTATGATCATGAGCGCCACGACGCTTTTGGTCAGCATGCTCCGTATCGAGCGTTTTTCGATTGTTTTCTCGGTCGTCTTCTCGGTTGTCGAAGCTGTGTGTTCTGACGACTGCTCAGATTGGTCAATAGCTTGAGATGAACGACGCGAGACCACTTGTACGGAACCACCCAAGCCGGATGCTATGACAATTGCTGCCACAACTCCAAGAGCTGCGAAGATGACTACTGTGTTTGCTTTGGAAATTGCCAATGCAGCGACTATGAAGAACAGTGAAGGATACAGTGCTCGACCTAGGCTACCGAAAGCCCCATTGACACCCAGAGCTCTTCCTCTTGACTCGTCGGTGAAGGTCAACTGCAACACCGAGCCGCCGAGCGGGTGGTAGAAAGAACTGCCCACTCCAGCTATCAAGGCAGCAACAACGGCTAGTGCGTCACTGCCTAATCCTGATGGGGCAATGAGGGAGAAGTAGAAGCCGAGCAAGCCAATGGAGAGAGTGAATATCCCTAGGGCAATCATCAATCCTCTCTTGCCTAGGGAGTCGGCTACCAAACCTACTACCATGCCGAACCCGGCTGAGGCGACGTAGAAGACCGTCAGCATCGCAGTGATCACTGTGGCGGAGATGGCGTGGTTCTTGGCCAGGATATCTGCTACTACTGGAACGAAGAAGACCATGCCGTCATTCATGAAATGTCCAAGAGAGGTGAATACGAGCGCCCGTGCTCTCGACGGTGCCGAGCTTTTGGTTGTCATTGCCATCTTCTCTGCCCTTTCTGCTCAGATCCGCTTCGTAGTATGTACGACCAACCGATGACCTATTAGGAAGCAGTATCCTTACAACTTACGCTTGTTGGGACTCCGAACTAATTTTTATTGTCACTGTAGATAATACTACACTAAATATAGCTCGACTGTACTCTGTTCAACCCTACCCACCACGTCCCTATACTGATCACCTATCCAATCCGTCGCTGGCAACGATCATGTCTTGTACAACCTACCCACCATGTCCCTATACTGATCACCTATCCAATCCGTCGCTGGCAACGATCATGTCTTGTACAACCTACCCACCATGTCCCTGTTGGATCGTACTCGCTTAGGTTTTTGCAAATTGTCAGAGAATTAAAGGAATTAAAGATTGGCACAAGGAAATAAGATGTCAGTAGCTCGTCATAGAGCGCAGGCCAGGAAGAGCAACGTGCCCGAAGGAGCATATCATGAACAGACTTGCAGCTGAACCAAGTCCATATTTACGCCAACACAGTGAGCAGCCTGTCGACTGGTATCCCTGGGGCAAGGAGGCATTCATTGCGGCAGCAGAACTGCACAGGCCAGTCTTCATCTCCATTGGGTATTCGTCCTGTCACTGGTGCCACGTCATGGCCCATGAATCTTTCGAGGATATAGCAACGGCGTCATTTCTCAATGAACACTTTGTCAGTGTGAAAGTGGATCGAGAAGAGCATCCCGACGTAGATACTCTGTACATGGAAGCAGCTATGGCCTTGGCCGGAACGGGTGGTTGGCCATTGTCGGTGTTTACTACTCCAGATGGGCGGCCATTCTTTGCGGGCACTTACTTCCCCAAAGAGGGCAAGTACGGCAGTCCTGCATTCTTGGACGTCCTGCGAACCATTGCCGATGCTTGGGAGGAGAAAGAGGTCGATCTTCTGGATGGAGCTAAGAAGGTTACCGCTGCACTGATCCAGAGGATGAGTACCCTTTCGGACGATACCACCCTAAGTGACTTTGTGGGAAACGAGGGATTCAATGTATTGGTACAGGCACGTACTGAGCTATCTCATGTATACGACCCTACTTACGGTGGATTTGGATCTGCTCCAAAGTTCCCTCGTCCCTCCCTCCTAGAGCTGGTGCTGTACCTAGGCAGACTAGGAGATCAGGGAGCTTTTACCTTGGCATCTACCACATTGGATGGTATGGCATCTGGAGGCATCTATGATCACCTAGGTGGTGGTTTTGCCCGGTATAGCACTGACAGGATGTGGTTGGTACCACATTTCGAGAAGATGCTATACGATCAGGCAGGACTGATCCGTGCCTATCTACACGGTTGGATGCTCAGTGGCCGGACAGAATGGCTCCAGGTTGTGGAAGAGACTATCGAGTATGTGCTTCGTCGCTTACGCCATCCAAGCGGAGGAGTTTGTTCGAGTGAAGATGCGGACAGCGAAGGGAAAGAGGGCAGTTTCTATCTTTGGGATGCCAATGAGTTCTTCGATATCCTTGGTTCTCGTAGAGCACCCGTGGCAGCAGAGTGGTACGGTGTAACCGCTCAAGGAAATTTCCCAGGTGAAACAGGCAAAAATATCTTGTTCCGGCCAAAGATTGGCGATCTTATTAGGCCAGCAGAGATAGAAGAGGATCGCCAGGTTCTTTTCGAACATAGAGAGAAACGACCCCATCCTACTTTGGATGACAAGGTCATCACTGAGTGGAATGCAATGTTCATTGCTGCTCTAGCGGAAGCTGCTGCAGCAACAGGGCGGCAAGATTGGGCCTATGCTGCTGTTGAGATAGCGGAGTTTCTTTTATGCGAGAATCGTCGTGAAGATGGTAGGTGGATGAGATCCTGGCAGAAGAGAGCTCCTCGGGCTATTTCGTCCTCACCTTCATGGGTGGATGATTCAGTTGTATCCGATGGATCTTTACGGGACAGGAACAGAGTTTCCCCTCGTCTAGCTTGTGCAGGAGATTACGCATGGCTCGTGGAAGCTTTTACCCGCTTGTATGAGTTGACTGGCCAATCCCGTTTCTTGAGGGAGGCAGAGGTGATCGCCAAGGATCTCCTCGTTCTATTCAAGGATCCAGAAGATGGGTTGTTGGCTATGAATGGTAACGACTCAGAGAGGCTTATAGTGCGTCCCAAGGAACGTTTCGATGGAGCTGTTCCTGCCGCTAACTCTGTTGCCTCGGTTTCGCTCCAGCGTCTAGGAGCCCTATTGGGAGATGATCGGATGGTGAACGAGGGACAAGCTCTGATAGAACCGTTGATCTCCTATATGCGTCAAGAACCAACTGCTTTTGCTCATGCTCTTTTAGGGGTGGAATTGGTCAGGCAAGGTATACGTGAAATAGTTGTAACTGGAAATCGCCCTGACCTAGTCTCTGTTGTTCATCGACATTGGCTTCCTACGGCCGTCTTGGCTTGGGGGGAAAGGAGTAGTTCTGTGTTGTGGGAAGGTCGACAGGATGGTTACGGGTATGTGTGTACTAAGGGAACCTGTAAAGAGCCAGTTTCTACTCCCGAGGATCTCCTGTCCCAGTTGGATTGAC
>JAMDDE010000041.1:0-7048 GCA_023489235.1 Actinomycetota bacterium
AGCCGTGGGGAGGATGTCAAACAAGCGCACTCCCAGGTGACCCAGTGCACTCCCCCAAGCCCCTGGCTCATAGCTCATATCTATAGGTAGATGTCGGTCCAACGAGAGTTGAATCTCGCCCCCCTAGATCAGAGTCTGGAGGAAACTTGCCAAGCGAGGTAGAGTCGAACTCGACCGTCAGGGATTGTGAACGACATTTACGTAAAGCACGGTTTCAGATTTACATACTCGGCCAAGCGACCAAGTACTCATCCGATCATCATTGAACAAGGTGGTAACTGTATTGAACAAGGTGGTAACTGTAAGGTAATTGCACTCCGTTGTTCGTAAAGGCTCGTGGTGGAGGTTGCGGTATTAGCATCGATGCAAAACGCTACGCTTGAGTGTATATGGTTGTAAACGACTTGGGACTCCATCGTACGGCTAGCATTAGACACCCCCACTATGATTTGACAAACCGTCCATTCTTGGTGATCTGGGAGATTACGCAGGCCTGTGATTTAGCTTGCCTGCACTGTCGAGCCAGTGCACAACCTAACCGTCATCCCAAGGAACTTACCACTGAACAAGGTTTCGATTTAATCGATCAAGTGGCAAACTTTGGTAGACCCCGCCCCTTGTTGGTCCTAAGTGGCGGTGATCCATTCAAGCGCGAAGATCTTTTCGATTTGGTACGTCATGCAGCTGACCTCAGTCTTCCTGTTTCTGTCTCACCTTCCGCAACACCACTGTTGAATGAGAAGAACTTGCAAAAACTGCGTGACGCTGGAGCAGTGGCCATATCCTTGTCCCTGGACGGGGCAACTGCTAGCACGCATGACGCATTCAGAGGAACCAAGGGATCCTTCGATGCTACAGTGCGAGGAATTGAACTAGCCAGATCAGTTGGACTACGTTTTCAGCTCAACACCACGGTCACCCCTTACAATTTGCACGAGCTAGCCGACATATGTTCTATAGCTAAATCTGTAGATGCAATGACTTGGAGCGTGTTCTTCCTCGTGCCAACTGGGAGGGGGGCTGGTTTGGACCAGCTTTCCGGGCAAGATTTCGAGGACGTGCTCAACTTCCTTTATGATGCGGCAAAAATAGTCTCGCTCAAGACCACAGAGGCTCCTCACTACCGCAGAGTGGTTCTCCAACGGCAGATACTCGAGCGCCATGGTGTGTCCCCCGTAGAGGCTCTGGAGCTTGGTAGTACCTATCGAGAGCTACTTGCTGGACTTGCCCTTCTAACCTCGGACAGCAAGAACAACCAGAGTAACGAAGATCGTGATACTTCGGAGCGTCCAACTAAGAGCAAGCAGCATAGTGCGTTCTCCCAGGACAACCAAGACCACGATGCTTCGGAACATCCAACTAGTCCAACTAGTCTGGAAGATAGTGACAACCTGCACGAGGGGCAGTCCTTCTCCAGAACAAGAGCTGTCAAGAGGTCTCCTCTCGCCATCAATGCAGGGAATGGCTTCGTGTTCATATCCCACCTAGGAGAGGTATTCCCTAGCGGATTCCTACCAGTCGCTACCGGTAACGTCATCGAGCAACCATTGGCCGATATCTACCGCAACTCTCCATTGTTCCGCCAACTGAGAAATCCTGATGCACTCGCCGGTAAATGCGGTAGGTGCGAATTCCGTTATGTATGTGGGGGATCACGGTCGCGAGCCTATGGATGGAGTGGTGATCCTATGGGCGAGGAGCAGTGGTGCAGTTATCAACCTGGGACGTTCCCTTACCCAGACGAAGTTGGAGAGCTGTTGAACACTTGACCTAACGTTGGGCTCCAGCGGCCCCTCTGAACAAGCAGTACTATAAACAACGAGGTTGCAGAGCTGTTCAGTTCAACTGTTGAGCTGCTTCCAGGTCTGCTAATGAGTTAAGGTTAACCAACTCGTTGTCTTCAGCTAATACGGTTCGAACCTCAAGGGAATCTAGCACCCCTTTGAGCTTCAGTCTGGAAGAAGCCAGTAGTTCTCTAGCTACTGCAAGCGCTGCTAGGCGTGCATAACGAGCACAGAGTGGTTGTAGGACACCCTTTTGGTCAACCCCTACCACTGCCCATTCATTGCCCACAGGGGTCTCTGATGTAACTATCCTGCTTACTAGTTTTGTCGCAAAGGGAAGATCGCAGGCTAGAACTACTGTCTCGGAGAAACTAGCAGAGCCCAGTCCAGTCGCCAATCCACGTAATGCACTAGGTGGACCTGGCTCATCCATGATGATTGGCACTTGTAGCTCGGGAAGGGGAACCTCTGGTCTACTGACTACCAATACCTCGGCACAAAACTCGTCAAGAATAGACACTGCCCTTTCAACCAGAGTAGCTCCCTGGAATGACAGCGAAGCTTTGGGCGCTCCTATTCTCCTCCCTAGGCCACCGGCTAGGACGACCCCACTGAGCTTTGTTGAATAGGACATCAAGCCTCCTGAGCTTGAACGTGAGGAGCCTGTAAAACAATCGACTCATTCATGAGGATGATGGGCAGGCTCTCCTGCCAGCAAGGACAGGGCGTGAGGTAGGATATCCAGTACGGCCTCTAGACTTTCCAAACAACCCTTCGTAGAACCAGGAGTGTTGATCACTAGACAACTCCCAATCGTACCAGCTATGCCTCGTGACAAGCGTCCCAGAGGACTGGCCTGTCTCATGGCCTCTGACAGACCGGGGGCTTGCCGATCCAACACTGTCAATGTTCCTTCTGGAGTGAGATCCCGGGGTGAAAATCCCGTTCCTCCCGTAGTTACCAACAGCCCAGAAAACCTGGAACTCATCCGACGCAATGCTTGAGAGACCGTATCAACACCATCTCCGACGATTTGGTGATCGACCACTAAATATCCTGCTTCACGTAATCGCTCTACAAGAGCTCTCCCTGAGGTATCCTCTCGTGTCCCAGCTATTACGCCATCGGAAACGGTCAGCACCTTAGCTCGCAATGTACTCATCTCTACGCTCCTCGAAGGATAAAAAGGGCCTCTTTGGACACTCTCTCGTATGCTTATTCACTCGGATGAGGCTATCTCTCGTATTCACTGTCGACATAGCTCGTTCATCTTTACGTTCTCCTTAGGCTTGCAGGGAACTAGGAGAGGGAGCGGCGTAAGAAGAGGAGGGGTCACTGACCTCTGTCAGTTCTTTGCTGCTCTCTGACCAGTCACTGCCACCTGCCCATGTCTCCCTTTTCCATATGGGGACCGATGATTTGATTGCATCTATGCAATACCGAGCAGCATCAAAAGCAGCCGATCTGTGTGCTGATGATACGCTGACCACCACAGATGGCTCGGTTACCTCTAGATGACCTATACGATGCCAGATGACTATGCGACCGATCTCTGGAAATGATCCTCGCGCTTTGGTGGCAATATCACGCATACGTTTCACGGCTTGCTCGATATAAGCTTCATAGTCAAGGGAGATGACCCCTGAACGCTCCTCGGCATGATCACGAACCGTGCCCAAGAATGTCACTACAGCTCCGCATCGAGGCAGGATTACCCATTGCTGAGCTACATTGATTGGCAACGTTTCTTCTGTGATGGATATCCAGTCATTGTCACCCTCTCTTGGTTCTTCGCCCAATGAGTTCACTTCCATCTCCCGTCAAGTACTCGATAGATCTTTATGTCCCTATCCTACGACGTTGGTTATTGGAGGAGTTCATCTACTTCACAGCGTTCATTTAGTAATGTTAAGAGTAGTGAACTCATTGCGTAGCCAACGAGACAGCAAGGACAGTAGCAACGCTAGCAAGCAAATAAGGAAGAGAGCAGGGAGCCTGTCTCTGCTGCATCGCTCATGATGGCCGATGACTCGAAAGAGATCTCTAGCAACCCCCTTATTCAACCCCCAGCCCGTATTGGGGCAAGACGTATAGCCCAGTTCACTAAAGTAGGCCTTCGTCACCTGGTGTCTTTTTTGTGTACATCTATCCCGGACAAAATGACCAGGTACACCTTTGCCAAGAATGGTGCTCACCAAATGAGACTAGCCTTTCAAGAACTAGGCCCTAGCTTCATCAAGCTAGCTCAAGTCATATCTTCGTCTCCAGGAACCTTCCCTCCTCTACTGGTAGAAGAGTTTGCCCATTGTCAAGACGATGTTCCCCCTGAACCATGGGAACAGGTGGCAAAGACCCTGGAGGAAGAGTTATTGGACTTGCGTGGACATTTCCGCTGGATAGATTGGACACCTATAGCAGCGGCTTCCATAGCGCAAGTTTACCCCGCTACCCTGGCAGACGGTACTGAAGTCGTACTAAAGGTTCAACGTACTGGGCTCGATCAAACTCTCCGACAAGACTTGGCCATAATGCTAACTGGAGCACACCTGTTGGTGCGCCTGGTTCCCTCCACTAGCGCAGTAAATCCAGTTGGAGTTATAGAGGACTTCGCAGACAATCTAGTTCAAGAACTTGATTTCGCTGCTGAAGCATCACATATGGAGAGGTTGAGAGGTATTTTGAAAGGATGGCCGATACGAATTCCCCAGGTATACAACAACCTCAGCACTGCAAAAGTACTGTGCATGGAACGTTTGTATGGAATTAAGATATCAGATACTACAGCCCTACTAAAAGCTGGCATTTACCTTCCAAACCTAGTAGACACCATAGTTGGAAGTCTCATTTACTCTGCACTCAACTATGGGTTCTTTCATGGAGACGGACATCCCGGTAACATGCTGGTACTTCCTTCTGGAGAACTCGGCTTGTTGGACTTCGGCATCGTAGGCCAACTCAATGATGAAGATCGCATAACTGTTTCCGAGCTATTGGCTGCATTGATAGACAGAAGATTCGATCAAGTCGCGCTTGCGGTAGTCAAACTCTCTCAGGCTACCAATGTGGACATAGCTGCCGCAGTTGCCGACCTCAATCAGTTAACAGCCAAGTATCTCTCCGGTCCCATAGATCAGATCCCTGTCGCCAGACTATTGGCTGATGCAATCAGATCCGCGAACCGGCAAGGGGTCATTCTTCCTAAGGATCTGGTGCTTTTGTTCAAGCAGATCCTTTACTTGGATGGGCTGGGTCGTCGTCTCAATCCCAACTTCGACGTATTTGCCGATGGAGCTCGTTTCAAACAGTACCTAGCCCCAGGGACGGTATGATTAGCTGATTGCAAGCGAAAAACTACTACATACTCAAATAAAACTTGATCCTGTGAAGGGGGCAAGATGAAGACCAGTGTTTGCGAGATGATGGGAATCGAGTTTCCCATATTCGCTTTCAGCCATGCTAGGGACGTGGTTGCAGCAGTTACCAAGGCCGGAGGATTCGGCGTGCTCGGAGCAGTAGGATTCACCCCCGAACAGCTTCAAGTGGAGTTGGACTGGATCGACAACGAGGTGAGGGGTAGGCCATACGGTGTAGACCTCATAATCCCAGCCAAGTATATAGGCAAGGACCAAGGTGGTCTCGACCTGAAAGATTTGGTTGGCATGCTACCAGAGGAGCACAAACGTTTCGTGGAAGAGTTGATGAAGAAGTACAACGTTCCTCCTTTACCAGAAGGCACTCTCCACCACAGTGGATTGCTTGCTTGGTCGGATAGGGCAGCTGCCCCACTCGTGGACATAGCTCTCACTCACCCCATCAAGCTCATTGCCAATGCCCTCGGCTCTCCACCGCCAGAGTTGATCGAGAAGGCTCATAATCGAGAGGTTTATGTAGCTGCATTGGCTGGAGCAAAAGAGCACGCCTTACGTCACAAGGACGCTGGAGTGGACCTTATCATAGCCCAGGGATACGAAGCCGGCGGCCATACGGGGGAGATCTCCACCATGGTGCTGGTTCCAGAGGTGGTCGATGCAGTAGCCCCCACTCCAGTACTAGCAGCTGGAGGGATAGGAAGGGGTCGTCAAGTAGCCGCCGCATTGGCGCTCGGCGCTCAAGGAGTATGGACAGGGTCGGTATGGCTCACCACTGAAGAAGCAGAGACCCACCCCGTAGTGAAGGAGAAGTTCTTACGAGCTACTTCCAAGGAGACCGTGCGGTCTAGATCCATAACCGGTAAGCCAGCTAGACAGCTCCGTTCTGCTTGGACAGATGAATGGGACTTGCCCGAGAATCCTGATCCACTGCCAATGCCCCTTCAGCTCATACTTGTAGCTGAAGCCCAACAACGCATCCAACGCTCTGCCTCCTCCTCTACTTCTAGGGCAAACGAGTTGATCAATTACTTCGTTGGTCAGATCGTAGGAAGTTTGAACCAGATAAAGCCTGCCAAGCAAGTACTGTTGGATATGGTGGAGGAGTATATAGATGTCGTAGGGGGATTATCCGAACAGTTGGCTAAACTCTCCGATTAGCTCGGCTTGGACTGTATGATCAAGGAAGTGCATGGCAAACAGCCCACAGTTAGTGGAGAACCATATCCTCCGATCTGTTGAACAAAGATGCTTAAAAAAAGATGCTCAAAAGGAGCCATCTATCACAACCAACCGAGTTTCTCGCATCCAATCCAAGGATGGATAGATCTACATAATTCCTGGCATACAAGGTGATAAGCAGCAATGCTGCATTGTCTGCACAAACGAGTTAGCCTTCATTTGTGCCTTCAGTAATCGTTGCAAGTGATGTATCCATAGTTCGCCGAGGGATTATCTCTGCCCTGGATGAGCCGGGCATGGTCGTCAAGGAAGCCTCTAGCGGTAAAGAAGTTTTGGATTTAGTAGCTGCCGTATCACCAGATCTAGTACTAGCGGACATGCAGATAGGGAACATGGGAGGTATGGCTATATGCATGGAGTTGAGGCTTGAAGAGTCCTATGGACATCTTCCACATGTAGGGGTAATACTGTTACTGGACAGGAGGGCGGATGTGTTCCTTGCCCGTCGTTCGGGGGCCAATGGATGGCTGATCAAACCGTTGGATCCTCTTCGCCTAAGGGCTGCAGTCAAAGCAGTGAGCAGCGGAGACAGCTACTTGGATCCATCTTATGAACCACTCCCCTCTACATCTCTTCCTACCGCTTCAAGTGG
This sequence comes from Actinomycetota bacterium, assembly GCA_023489235.1. Lineage (GTDB taxonomy): Bacteria > Actinomycetota > Acidimicrobiia > Acidimicrobiales > JAMDDE01 > JAMDDE01. The sequence continues at coordinate 6,987 of JAMDDE010000041.1, forward strand.
TGGCAAGTAATACAGCCCTCACTTGTACAACCCCTCGCTCGCATAGACAGTCCTACGACTGA
>JAMDDE010000041.1:7067-9558 GCA_023489235.1 Actinomycetota bacterium
ATGTGGTGGCAAGTAGTACAGCTCTCGCTTGCTTCCCTGAAGAAGCCCTTTGAGCGAACGACAGGTCATCTTGGGAGAAAGTGTGCCGCACAAGCACTTTGAACGACATAGCAAGAGCTCTCTTCCTCTTTCCAGCAAGGAGAAGGCAGATCGCTTAGAACGCCAGATAGCTGCTGCCTTGGTCGATCTACGCCATACCTCAGTGCGCGAGATCATGACTCCACGGATGGACGTAGTGGCTATCCCGGTTCCAGTGACGGTAGACAGTGTGATCAAAGCTATAAGGGAGTCTGGGCATAGCCGCTTCCCGGTGTATGATGAGGACCTAGACCGTTTAACCGGTATTCTTTTTGTACCGGATCTTTTCCGAGCTGGATGGTTAGCTGGCGCCACTGAGACCATCATCAAGAGTAATAGACAAGTCGAAGTAGCGAGTTCAGATACTATACCTTCACCTTCGGGACAGAGCAGATCGCAAGAAAATCTTGGTCCGTTGGACATATCAAGACGACTGCGACAGCCTTATCTAGTTCCTGAGTCTGGCAAAGCGCTAGAGGTGCTGGCAGATATGCGAGATGCCGGAGTTGCCTTTGCCGTAGTCGTAGATGAATACGGTGGAGTTGCTGGGGTGCTGACCCTCTGGGATCTGCTCAGCGCCCTCGTTGGCGACCTTCGTGATGAGCTCGACGGTGCAGTAAAGCCGGAGATAGTCAAGGTAGACGTTTCCCGTTGGCTGGTTGAGGGCACTTGCTCGGTAGAAAAAGTTCGGGATCAGCTTGGCCTACCCATTCCTGAAGGTGAGTATGTGACTCTCGGAGGATTCTTGTTCGATGTATTTGGCAGGATTCCTGAAGAAGGAGATACCTACGAACTAGATCAGTGGGAACTACAGGTCGTAGAGATGGACTTACGCAGAATTGCCAAGGTTCTGTTGCGCTACTTGGGTGATCCTGCTTCCTATGGCAGCGATAATAATTCTACGAAATGAACTGGATGTTAGCTGATTGTCCGGTTGTAGTATTCTTGACAACAAATAAGAGTACGGGAAGTGGCGCAGTTTGGCAGCGCGCAGCGTTCGGGACGCTGAGGTCGCGGGTTCAAATCCCGCCTTCCCGACTAGAAACGGCTCTTCAGATTTCAGTATGAAGATGTAGGTACTTGGTCGGCTATAACATGTGCCTTGATCAACAAGATGGTTGCTCCAACAAGTGCCACTATCGCTGCATATCCATACGACCAATCAGCTCCTATGGAATATAGCAAGCCCATCACCAAGTTGCCGATGAACAAACCGGCACTTCGGTAAGCAGAGAGCAATCCGAATCCTCCACCACCTTCTGGACGAATAACTGACATCAAGGCTGGCTCCAAGGTCTCCACTATTCCTAGCGCTACTCCGAGGATGACGACAGCTCCAAGCACTACTCCATATCCTAGCTGGGCACCGGCTGCTGCTCCTAGGAGACCAGCTCCCAGAGCAGCTGGGAGATAACCAAACAGTCCTAATCTATGAAAACGTGCTATCCAACTTCTGCCTAGAAACCTTATGCTTGCTAACCCTGTGGCAGAGGACACGACATTGAAAAGTAGAAATGCTACCACGCCAAGATCCGCCGCCCCCGACTCTTTGGCGGCAGTAAGAACAGGAAAACCAATACTGTAAGAGCTGAAACCAAAAAGGAGTGTAGCAGCTAGTATCGCACTAGAAGAGCTCTTGGGAAGGAGGGGCCTTTGCTCGAAGCTTTTCCCCTGAGAACTGCTGGGAGCTTTGGATTGGCTGACAGGGTTGCTGGGATCGGAGTTCAGCTCGATAGATGTGATGCTCAGGCAAACCGTAGAAACAATCAAGGGAGCCATAGTACCCAAGAAGATGTACCTATAAGGTATACCTGCAGCTAGAGAGGCTAGTAGGTAGATGGCGGCCAAGATGCCCCCACCAATGTCCAGACTGTGAAGAAAGCCAAATGCTTTTGTCCGCGTTGTTTCAGTAGTGGAGCGCTGCAACATAACCCGCCTGGATGGCGTTCGTAGATTGCGTGCCCACCAGCCACCACAGAAGAGTCCGACAGCAGCTACGGGACTGCTGAACAAAGCTGACAAGGAAAGAAGCGGTATGGCAAGGTTGCCGATGATGGCAAGCTTGCGGTGGCCTACCCTATCGCCTAGCTTGCTGCCAAAATAGGCGATTAAAGACCCTCCGCCATATCCTAGAGCCATGGTCAACCCATAGAGGGCAACCGAAGCGTGCAGCGAGAACACCATGTACAGAGGCAGACCAGCTAGGACAGCTTGATAACCTAGATCAGCGAAGAATGCAGATAATGATATGGCCCATACATTGCGTGTCCGCCAAGTTTCCACTGGAGCAATAGTATCTTGCAAAATGAAGGCTCCTCTGCTCGTAATTCACGCTTACACTTAACATCTCGCAGCGAACGAAGCCCTAGGTGCATGGAACCGCCTCCAAGGTTCGAAGGGGCCTAGGGGTTGG
>JAMDDE010000025.1:0-13655 GCA_023489235.1 Actinomycetota bacterium
GGCTACAACCACCTCTGCAGCATTAGCTGGAGGCTACATCATCCAGCACGCTGCTGCCGCAAAATGGGAACCATCCTCCCTGTCCTGGTCGGAAGCGGGTTTGGATCTTCCCTCCGACCTCGTCTCCACTACGATAGGGACCGAGGACGGTGGCACGATCCACTTGCTCCAACGAGGCGAAGGTCGTCCCGTACTCTTCCTGCACGGTGTGACCTTATCGGCAAAGGTATGGGCATACCAGTTACAGGAGCTTGCTTCCTCCTATCGGGTAATAGCAGTTGACCTGAGAGGACATGGACTGTCGAAACCAGGTAGTTCGGGAACCACGATTGAGCAAATGGCTGATGACCTGGAGAGAGTATTGGATGCTCTGGACCTGACCGGAGCCATAGTCGTGGGTCATTCCATGGGCGGGATGGTGGCCATCGAGTACGCCCTCACTCACCATCCGAAGATGCCCAACAGAGTGGATGGACTGCTGCTCGTAGCTACCTCGGCCAAGCCTTTGATGCCGCTGAACGGCAATGCCCTCCCGGTCAAGGTAGCGACCTGGCTACTGAACGCTTACCTTGCCAAACGCGCCAGCAACCAACAGCAGCCACTACCTGGTGGAGATATAGCTGCGTGGCTGAGCAGGGCTGCATTCGGGCGATACCCCTTGCCAGCTCACGTCCAGGTCACACAACTGATGTTCCAAGCTATGCACCCCCGTAGCTTGAGTGACATACTTCCATCCCTAGCAGGATTCGACCGCTCCAACGAGTTGAGGGAAATCGAGCTGCCCACTCTAGTCCTGGTAGGTACTGCAGATCTGTTGACCCCCCCTTTCCATGCCAAAGCTCTAGCCTCTCGTATCCCTCGTTCCAGTTTGAAGGTACTGAGCGGTGCTGGTCACATGCTCATGCTCGAAGAACCAGGAGAACTAGCCAGAGCCATCCGGGAGATGGACGAAGAAACGAGACCAACCAGTCAATCGAGGTAATTCCTCGGTACTCTTGGCCCTATCCCACACAAGACCTCGTATACTATGCTCCCGGTGAGCTCAGCCCAGTGGTCCGCCCATATCTGTTCCCCGCCTTGCTCGCCTAGCAAGACCACTTCGTCCCCCTCCCTTATCTGGGTATCCTCTCCGCAATCCAGCATCAGTTGGTCCATGGTCACTGCCCCTGCAAATGGCCTTCTCCTCCCATTGAGCAGTGCCTCTCCTATGCCAGCAGAAAGCTTGCGAGACACCCCGTCCGCATAACCGAGAGGCACCACCGCTATCCTGGAACGCTTGGACACATGGTACAAGTGCCCGTAAGAGATGCCCTCCCCAGCTTCCACCTCGTGTACATAGGAGACTCGGGCTTTGAGCGACATAACCGGTTGCAGGGCATCGCCATTGGAGAGCCGGGAGAACTCTTTAGAGATCCAGGGTGCTGGATAGTATCCATACAGGGATAGGCCACAACGCACCATGGAGTAACGCGAGGCTGGGTGCACCAAGGCTCCGGCGGAGTTGGCCACGTGCAGCTTGGATGGGAACATGCCTGTGGAGGCCAGCTCTGCTCTGGTGGATTCGAACACCTCGAGCTGCCTCCGGGTAAGGGAGGACTCCCTATCCTCGGCTTTTGCCAGATGTGTCCACAACCCCTCCAGGAAGAGATTGTCGCTCGCCTGTACCTCCTTGGCTAGGGCCGTCACATCGACTGGCCGAGCACCAACTCTATGCATGCCTGTATCCACCTTGAGATGCACGCCCTTGTGCTCCAAAGGGTACAGCTTGCTAGCAGCTTCCTGAGCGGCAATGATTCCTTCACGAGTATACAGAGTAGGTGTGAGGTCGAACCTCATGACCTCGGCCATGGCCTCACGAGGAGGCTCCGAGAGGATGAGAATGGGAGCGTCTATCCCTGCTTCCCTCAGCTGTATCCCTTCCTCCACAAGCGCAACTGCAAGACATGACGCTCCACCCTCTAGAAAGGCAACGGCCATAGCAGTTGCCCCATGGCCATAAGCATCGGCCTTCACTACCGCACAAAGACGCGCAGGAGCCACGAGTCTAGACAGAAGAGAGGCGTTGTGTCGAGCTGCAGAAAGACTGACCTCTGCCCATGCAGGGCGGAAGAAGGAGCGCTGCAGACTAGATTTGTGCACGAGCTTCACTGCCCAACTCCTTCCTAAGCCTTGTGCTGTTCATGGTCGATTAGCACCGTTGGAACACCCACGGCAGAGAGGACACCACCCGAGGGGACCACAGGAGAGCGGCTGGAAGAACGCGCAGTAGACAGCCAGCTAGCTACTAGATCGGGCAGATCAAGGGAGATGAGCCCTTCAGCAAATCCGAGACCAGCTGACCTGCCATGCACGTGTGCTGCCAGTCCGGCAGAGAGGAGAGGGGGTACTCCTCTGGCCAGGAAAGCTCCTACCATGCCGGATAGGACATCCCCGGTTCCAGCAGTGGCAAGCCGTGCTGAGCCTGAGGTGACCACCAATGCCTCACCGCCAGGATCGGCTACAACCGTAGTCCAGCCTTTGAGAAGGACTATCGCTCCAGTTCTGTAAGCTAGTTCCCGAGCGGCAGATATGCGATCGATCCCAGGGTCCTTGCCCATGAGTCGCTTGTACTCACCGTCGTGAGGGGTCAAGATGGTCTGCTGCCTGCTGGATGAGCACACAGCAGATGCCTCGGCCAGATCGCCCAGCGCAAACAGGCCATCGGCATCAACCACCACAGCTACGGGGGAGTTGGCAACTATCTCTTTCACTCCAGCTGAGATACTCGACGACCTGCCGAGCCCAGGTCCTATGACCACAGCGCGACAACGTTCGGCCACATCCAGGACATCCTTGCTGAAGCTACTGACAGGAAGAGCCGTGCTCACTGCCTCCTCGACAGGGAGTTCAGCTGGGCTCACCCCCGGCATGCAGAGCCTCACCATCCCAGCTCCAGCACGAGACGCTCCCCTCGAACACAGCCGAGCAGCCCCTAGCATCCCTGGGGAGCCAGCCACCACACATACCGCCGTCGACCACTTGTGAGCCTCGGGAGGTCTACTGGGGAGAAGTTCGACCACATCGTCATCCTCTACCAAATGAATCCTAGCTCGAGAGGTGTCGAGTCCTATGTCCGCCAGTTCTATACCTCCAGCTAACCTCCTGCCCTCGCCTTGCAACAATCCAGGCTTCAACGCCGCAAATGTGACTGTCCAATCGGCTGGCATGGGAGCGCCAGCCGCTCTCCCCGTATTCCCTTCAACCCCCGAGGGTATGTCCACGGCTACGACCGTTGCGCCTCGTTCAACCACTGGAGCTTCATAGCTACCCCGGAAGCCCGTACCGAAAGCAGCATCGATGACTAGATCGAACCCCTCTATGCGTCCGCTGACAGTCGAAGGGGAGACCTGGACTACATGCATTCCTGCCTTGGACAGGTGCGCAGCGGCGTGACGACCATCATCACCGTTGTGCCCCTTCCCTGCTATGAGCAGAGCTCTTTTCCCGTATCCCCTGCCCAAGTGGCGTAAAATCGAAAGTGCAGCTGCCCTGCCAGCCCGTTCGATGAGCACTTCAGTAGCTGTGTGCTCAGCTGCAGCAGCATCGATGGCAGCCATCTCTTCAACCGTGACCACAGGGATCATCGACCATCCACTCCTTCTTGGAGATCTCGCCCGCTTGACCGATCTTCACTTGAGACGATACCCTGAGCTACTACCATTGCCACAGACACCAGCTCTGTATGGGAGAGGGATATGTCCCATCTCTCGACGCCTCGCTCCTTTGCCAACTGGGCAGCCTTACCTTTGAGCTCCACTCGAGGTTGTCCAGTGGCTAATCTGACCACTTCCACTTCGTTGAGGGCGAAGGCCCCGATACCTACCCCTAGAGCCTTCATCACCGCCTCCTTGGCGGCAAAACGAACTGCAAACCGCATAGCTGGATCCCTTGCTCTCTCTGCCCACTGGCGCTCCGTCGGAGAGAACAGGCGCTCCTTTATGCGTGGACGACGGGAGAGCAGCTCACGGAAGCGAGCCGTGTCCACCACATCTACGCCTACCCCGATCACCTGCATCGTTCATCGTACCCAGAAGAGCTTGAAAACCACTTAATCCACGTTGGCAAACCACTGCTTAGAGAATAACCGTTCCTTGCAACCGTTCCTCGGACTGAGTTGGCATCCTCCCCACGGTTTAAGCCAGGGGCTTGCGGGGTGCTTTCGGTCATTACTCGACCGTAACCGTTTTGGCTAAATTACGCGGGTGATCCACATCATGACCGTGAGCCTTCGCCAAGTGGTAGGCCAACAACTGCAGTGGTACCACATCCACCACTGGGGCAAACAGTGGGTTCGTCTCGGGAACCCATAGGACTTGGTCAACCGCCTCAGCCGTCTCTTGGTCGCCGTAGTTGGCTACTGCAATGACGGTTGCCCCCCTGGCTTTCACCTCTGCAATATTGGCCATCAACTTGTCCCACAGCCGCGTTCTCGTGGCCACTGCTACTACTACGGTTCCCGGCTCGATCAAGGCTATTGGGCCATGTTTGAGTTCTCCGGCAGGATAGCCCTCGGCTCTTAGATAGGAGATCTCCTTGAGCTTGAGTGCCCCCTCTAAAGCTACCGGGAATCCAACGTGCCTCCCAATGAAGAAGAAGTCCCTAACCGAAGCGACAGAGAGAGCCACTTCCTTAACTGCACTCTCTTCCTCCAGGACATGCTGCACCTTCTCCGGTAATGCGTTCAACTGCTCGATCAAAGCCGCCACTTCGGCTGGGTAAAGAGTGCCCCTCAACTGCGCCAAGTACAGCGCCAGTAGCTCCAGGGCTATCATCTGGGTAAGGTGTGTCTTGGTTGCAGCTACTCCTATCTCAGGTCCAGCTCTTGTGTATAGGACGCCATGCGCCTCTCTGGCCATGGAGGAGTCTACTACGTTGGTGATGACAAGCAGCTTGGAGTTCCAGTAAGCCGCCTCACGCATGGCCATCAAGGTATCCAGGGTCTCCCCGGACTGGCTCACCCCTACGACCAGCGTACGACTGTCCAAAACGGGATCCCTGTAGCGGAATTCACTGGCAATGTCGATCTCTACAGGCAGACGTGCCCAGTGCTCCAATGCGTACTTGGCCACCAAACCAGCGTGGTAGCTGCTCCCACAGGCCACCACGAAAACTTTCTCCACCTCCCTTAGCTCATCGTCGTCAAAACGAGTCTCGTCGAGAATGATTCGACCCTGTGGCGACATGCGACCAAGCAAGGTATCGGAGATGGCACGAGGCTGCTCGTGCATCTCCTTGGCCATGTAGTCCTCGAATCCCTCTCGCTTCGCCTCTTCCAAGGTCCAGTTGACCTGGAGGCTACGGGGCAGCACCGTATCGCCTGCCAAAGAGCTGACGACTAGCTTACCTGGCCATACCTCGGCGAGCTGGCCGTCTTCCAGAGCAAAGATCTCAGTTGCATGGGACAGCAGTGCTGGGATGTCGGAGGCCAAGGTAGCCATCCCCTTCGAGATCCCTGCCACCAGAGGAGATACCGAGCGAGCCGCTACCAACAGTTCGGGCTCATCAGATGAGATCACCACCAGAGCATAGTGTCCCCTTATCCGCTCCAAGCATCTCCGCACTGCTCCAGTCAAAGAAAGGCCATCGGCCATCCCATCCTCGATGAGATGTGCCACCACCTCGGTATCCGTCTCCGAGGTCAGTTCGTGCCCCTCGGCAGCAAGCTCATCGGAGAGGAGGACATGGTTCTCTATGATGCCGTTGTGCACCACGGCTATCCGGCCAGAACAGTCCAGGTGAGGATGGGCATTGTCCTCGCTTGGCCTGCCATGTGTGGCCCAGCGAGTATGCCCTATCCCAGCTGCCACTGGATAACCGAGTTCATCTGCCAATTTCTTCACTGACTTTATCGAGGTGGTACCCGTGGCTGCCCTGACTCGCCATATTCCATCCGATGTTTGCAGGGCAATGCCTGCTGAGTCGTAACCCCGATACTCCAGACGGAACAACGAGTCAATTAGATACTGCAGAGCATCGCTGGCCCCAGTCACTCCGGCTATGCCGCACATACTTTACAGGTTACTCCTATAGAGGTCTTCCGAGCTCGCGTTCAACTACCTGGCAAAGATGCTGTACCGCCCACTCTGCTTGCAGAGGGTCAGGAGCCTCTACCATCACTCTTATGAGTGGCTCGGTTCCACTGGCTCGCAGCAGCACCCTTCCTCTAGCACCAATTTCAGCTTGCACTCTGTCCACCTCGGCCCAGAGCCGACCTGCCTCCGCCAGCTGCTGGGTATTGGCAACAGCTACATTCCTGAGCTGTTGGGGGAGGCGCTGTACTATGGTGCCTGCCAAGCTCTCCAGCCCGACTCCCTTCCTGTGCAACAGCTCGGTCAGGAGGACTCCGGTCAAGATTCCGTCACCGGTAGTGGCTAGGTGACGGAAGACGAGATGACCGGATTGCTCTCCACCAAGGATGAGCCCCCTCTCCTGCATGGTGTGGAAGACGTACCGATCCCCTACCTCGGTTCTGATAGTGGCAATGCCTCTTTTCTCCAAGGCCTCGCTCAACCCAGCATTGCTCATGACCGTTACCACAACAGCTTGGTTGACTAAAGCCCCCTTCTCCTGCAGATCTATGGCGAACAAGGCAATGAGCTCATCGCCGTCGAGGACACGACCGTTGCGATCCACTGCTACCAAGCGATCGGCGTCGCCGTCAAAGGCAAGGCCTAGATCGACTCCCAGTTCCCCTACCGCCTGGGCAAGGGCAGAGGGATGGGTAGAGCCACAACCATCATTTATGTTGATGCCGTTTGGATTGCAGTTGATCGGGTACACTGCGGCTCCCAACAGCTCGAACACCTCAGGAGCCACTACGCTGGCGGCACCATTTGCACAGTCCACCACTATGGACATTCCCTTCAAGCTGCAACCCGCTGCTGCCTGGACGAGGTGGCTCACGTACTCCTTCCGGCCTGAGGGATCCATTGTGATCGACCCTATGCGGAGGCTGTCCATCCCGGAGAGGCTCGAGGACGGAGCAGTTGTACCTTGTGGCTTTGGAGTAGATGGAGAGCCCCTCTCGCCCCAGTGCCTATCCTTGTCGGTAACAGCAGATGAACCGGTCTGGAGGGAGTAGCTGGGTGCACCCAAGAGTTCCTCTATCTTCTCTTCCAAGGAACGCTCCAGTTCAGGGGGAGCTTTGTGACCTTCCTCGGTGAAAAGTTTTATCCCATTGTCGTAGAAGGGATTGTGTGATGCCGAGACGACCAACCCAGGTAGCGCCCATCGCTGAGCCAGGAAGGCAACGCCGGGAGTAGGGAGAACTCCTACATCTACAACATCAACTCCTTGAGCAGCCAAACCCGCACCAAGAGCTGCCCCCAGCATAGGACCGGACTTCCTCGTGTCCCTTCCGATCAGCACAGCCTCCGGCTCCAGGACCTCCCCTACCGCTCTTCCTAGGGCCATTGCATACTCTGGAGTCAGCTCCAAGTTGGCTACGCCCCGTACTCCATCGGTGCCGAATTTCAGCTGCACGGCAACTGTTCCGTGCCCATCAGATCCTGTGACTACCGCTTGGAGTACTGTGGAGCCTTGCGAGCCTTCTTGAGGCCGTACTTCTTGCTCTCCTTCTCCCTGGCGTCACGGGTGAGAAGCCCTGCTTTCTTGAGGGCAGGCCTTGATTCGGGATCCACCTCCGCAAGAGCTCTAGCCAGGCCGAGGCGAAGAGCTCCCGCCTGACCGGATATACCTCCTCCACGGATGGTGGAGTCTACATCGTAGTTCTCTGAGACGCCGAGGAGCCGAAGGGGCTCCATGGCCACCATCAGATAGGTGGCCGAGTGAAAGTACTCCTCTATTGGACGCTTGTTGACAGTGGCTCGGCCATTCCCTGGACGTAAGCGAACCCGGGCTACTGCTTCCTTCCTACGTCCGGTTGATTGGCAAAGGGGCTTTGGTGACATGCAAATCCTTCTAGGTTTCTTCTACGCTTTATTTCTCTATCCTACGTTCTGCACGCCTCTAGCTGCATTACTCAGTTGGAGAGGCACTGGCTTCTGGGCTGCATTACCATGCTCCGGCCCTTTGTAAACCTTCAGCTTCCTCAGCTGACTCCGTCCCAGAGGGCCCTTGGGCAGCATTCCCTTCACTGCCTTGCGGATCACCTCCTCGGAGTTGGTGCTCAACATCTCTGTATAACTAGTGCGCTTCAATCCCCCCGGATAACCACTGTGGCGGTAAGCAACCTTCTCCGAAGCCTTGCCAGCGGTCATCACTACTTTGTCAGAGTTGATCACGATCACGAAATCACCGGTATCCAGATGAGGGGCGAATATAGGCTTGTGCTTACCCCGCAACAGGCGCGCGACCTCGCTAGCTAGGCGACCTAGCACCAGACCATCTGCATCGATCACATACCAGTCGCGTTTTACATCCGCAATCTTTGGAGAAAAAGTGCGCACTACGGCCTTCCTTTGCATACCACGAGCCAACTTTCGCGGCAAATAATCGTCACACCCAAGACAATGGACGAGCTTTAGTGCCTAGGATAGACGCGTATCCAACTAGAGGCAAGCCGAGGTGATCTTGTTTGGTGCACTACAACCTTCACTTGCCTCACCTCATAGTATAGCCTCTGTAAGCACGCTGGTGTACGCCTTAACTTGGTGCACCAGCGGTTAGTTTGGCATCAGCGGCCATGGATCCCGAGGCCATCTCCTCACGGAAAGCATCCAGCTGCTCCCTCAAAGAGCTGTCTGCAACCGCAAGTATCCTTGCTGCCAAGAGAGCAGCATTCTTGGCTCCACCAATGCTCACGGTAGCCACCGGTATCCCCGAGGGCATCTGCACTATGGAGAGCAGGGAGTCCAGTCCGTCCAGTTGACGAAGTGGGATTGGTACGCCTATAACCGGCAAGCTGGTGACAGAGGCTATGAGGCCAGGCAGGTGGGCAGCGCCACCGGCACCGGCTATGATCACGCGCAAGCCGCGTTCAGCCGCCTGGGCTCCAAATGCAAGCGTCTCACGAGGGGTTCTGTGTGCGGAGAGAATACGGACTTCGTGAGCTATGCCGAACTGAGCAAGAGTATCGGCAGCCTGACTCATGATCTCCAGATCAGAGACACTGCCCATCGCCACTGCCACCAAAGGAGATCCTGATGGCGATGGGCGACCATCAGCCGATGAGTCTTGGTGAATGGATGGGTGATGAGCTGGACTGGGGGGAACGTCCCCACCTCCTTGGCTGCTTGGTTCATCTGAGGGAAATGACATATCCAAATGGTAGAGCAAATCTCGTTCCGAAAGGCTATCCTCCCCGAGGATACATAGGGACATATCCAAGTGGTTGGCTACTACTCCTGACCGATTCGCCTTGCTGCTTCGTCTAATAGCTGAACTACCTCTTCCTCCCTTACGGGAGCGAAATCTTCGTACCACCATCCAATAGCGCCCAAGTTCGACGAGGATACAACTTTGACCAAATCGTCTACTTCACTGGCTAGTTGCTGCTCAGTTTGAGTAGCGGCAACGGGAACAGCAAGAACCACCTTTGCCGCCTCTTTCCTGGTCCTCAACGATTGCACTGCTGCCCTTGCCGTAGCACCTGTGGCCAAACCATCGTCAACAGCAATGACAGTCCTTCCTCGTAGATCCAGAGCTGGGCGTCCTCGTCTCAACCTAGCTAACAGCTGTTCCAACTCAGCTATCTTCACCTGCGCCAGCTCCTCCAGTTGTTCCGGAACAATGTGAAAAGCATCTGCTATGTCGTGGTTCACCACGACTATGCCCCCCTCCCCAACTGCTGCCACTGCCAACTCTTCATCCAAGGGAACGCCTACTTTGCGCACCCCTATGACATCCAATGGGGCATCCAACATTCGAGCTACCTCTGCAGCAACGACCACTCCTCCTCTAGGCATGCCTACCACTACAGGATGACTCCTCGACCATTCATGCAACTTCTCGCCTAGAACAAGGCCTGCCTCTCTCCGATTTTGGAACATGTTCGCATCTTCGCAGAAGACAGCTAAGCTCGCCATTGTGGATGCATGGATAGTAAAACAGCCAGCCCCTATCGACCAGGGACCGTTGAGTTTAGTGGAAAAACCTGATCCTGTTCCACAAGGACGGGAGATCAGAGTGGCGGTTTCGACCTGTGGAGTGTGTCGAACGGATCTGCACTTGGCCGAGGGTGATCTTCCACCCAAACACCCAGGAGTAGTACCTGGACATGAAGTGGTGGGTGTGGTCGACGCTCTGGGTCCTGAAGCCAAGCGTTTCAAACTGGGGGACAGGGTAGGAATAGCCTGGTTACGCCATACCTGTGGAACCTGCCGTTTCTGCCGTCAAGAGAAGGAGAACTTATGCGATTCCCCCCGCTTCACCGGCTGGGACGAGGATGGCGGGTTTGCTCAGTATGCAGTTGTCGACGAAGCATACGCCTATTCGATGCCCTCAGGATTCTCCGATATAGAGGCAGCACCACTGCTTTGCGCCGGGATCATAGGCTATCGAGCACTACGTCGAGCCAACCTGCCCTCCGGAGGGAGGTTGGGTATCTATGGATTCGGAGCATCAGCACATCTCGCCGCCCAAGTTGCCCTGTGTGAAGGTGCAGAGGTGCATGTGATGACCCGTTCCCAGGAAGCCAGAGAACTGGCTTTGGAACTTGGGGCTTCCTCTGCTGTAGGAGCCTATGACCAACCACCGGTCAAGTTGGACTCTGCCATCCTATTCGCCCCGGTAGGGGATCTGGTACCAGTGGCCCTGGAGGCATTGGACAAAGGGGGGACTCTGTCCGTAGCAGGGATTCACCTAAGCGACATACCTTCGTTGAACTATGCCGACCATCTATTCCAGGAGAGGTCCCTCCGTAGCGTCACCGCCAACACTCGTTCCGACGGGGAAGCCTTCCTCGGGTGGGCAGCTACCCACCACCTCAAGGTGATAGCCACTCCATATGAGTTCAAGGATGCACCCAAGGCGCTCTCTGACTTGGCTCATGACCGAGTCAATGGAGTAGCGGTACTGAAGCTGTAGAGCCTAGAGGGCTACCTTGTTAGAGGAGCTGTCGTCCCGTGAACCTACCTGCCCTCACGGACGGGGACTGCGGTCGCTAAGCGTTCAAGGGCGGGGGAGAAAGGAAACTCTTCCCACCAACTCCACGTACCCTACGAATGCAGCTGCATCAATCAAGAAGTGGGCTATGGCCAAAGGTGCCGCTCGCTTCCGGCGTTGATATATGCGGCCGAAGAGCAGACCCATGGCTAGGTTGCCTATGAAGCCTCCAAATCCTTGATAAAGATGGTAGCTTCCTCTGAGTAACGCGCTGGTGACCAAGGAAGAGTTCTCCCCCCACCCAAGTTGGTCCAATCGTCTCAGCAAGTACCCGCAAACTACCACCTCCTCCAACAACCCGTCCTCAGCGGCTTGGAGTATCAGAATTGGTATTCGCCACCAGTTAGGGGGGAGGTTGGTAGGAACCACGTCGACGCTGATGCCTAGATGAAAAGCGAACAGATAGAAGGCGAGGCCCACTCCCCCGACTAGAGCAGCAAGAAGAACTCCCCAGGTGATATCCGACCTCGGATGTCTGGCATCCACTCCCAGGGCATCCAGACCAACTGCACTGGTGGATTCCCCTCCCCGCTTGAGCAGGTACGCTACTAGGGCAACTGGAGCCAGGGCAGTGGCAATGCCGACACATTGAAAGGCGAGATCCAACAGTTCGGCTCGAGGAGCAACAGCTGCATTGATCACGGCTACCTGGTGGTTGAGGGGCGCTCCAGTAACCAAGAGGCTCTTCAGCAAGTCCAGGATCGCATAGACCGCAGAAGCACCAAGGGAAAGGGCGAGGACGATCCAAACCTCGGCTACGAGAAAACGACGGCTGGCCGGTGAGGCTGCCAGCTGGACAGCCTCGCCATCTCCTTCTAGCTTCACCTACGACTTCGGCGATAGTTCACTTGCCTGTCGAAGCTGCCTCCTTCACAGCATTGGCAACTGCAGGAACCACTTGTGGATTGAAGACACTAGGAATTATGTAATCGGCAGTAAGCTCATCCTCGGTTATGACGCTGGCAATGGCTTGGGAGGCAGCCAGCTCCATCTCGGATGTGATCGACTTGGCTCCAGAGTCCAGTGCCCCTCTAAATATGCCTGGGAAAGCGAGAACGTTGTTTATCTGATTGGGCTCATCACTGCGCCCCGTGGCCACGACTGCTGCATACCTGCGCGCAGTAGCTACGTCGACCTCGGGATCGGGGTTGGCCAAAGCAAACACTATGGAGTCTGAAGCCATTCGTGCGAGATCCTCACCGGCTACGATATTAGGACCCGATACCCCGATAAGCACGTCAGCTCCCTGGGTTGCCTCTTTCAAACCACCTCTCAAGGATGCAGAGTTGGTGTTCTTGGCCAACCACATCTTGGAAGGGTCGAGATCGTCCCTATCAGCCGAGACTATGCCCTTGCGATCGACCACTACTATGTCGCCACTGCCTTGAGCAAGAAGTAGTTTAGCGATGGCAACGCCTGCGGCACCAGCTCCCACAATGGCAATCCGCACATTCTTCAGACTCTTGTTCACTACCTTCAAGGCATTGGTCAGGGCTGCTAGCACCACCACGGAGGTGCCATGCTGGTCGTCATGGAAGACAGGTATGTCCAACAACTCCTTGAGCCTGTCTTCCACCTCGAAACAACGGGGGGCGGCGATGTCCTCTAGGTTTATCGCTCCAAATCCAGGGGCAATAGCTTGTACCGTTCTCACTATCTCATCCGTATCCTGAGTGGCCAGGCAGATTGGCCACGCATCGACATCAGCGAAACGTTTGAAGAGGATAGCCTTGCCCTCCATTACCGGCATTGCCGCCAATGGCCCAATGTTGCCCAGACCAAGAACGGCTGAACCATCGGAAACCACTGCAACCGTGTTCCTCTTGATGGTCAAATTGTGTGCTACCGATGGATCATTGGCAATAGCCATGCAGACTCGTGCAACCCCGGGGGTATACGCCATGGAAAGATCGTCCCGTGTCTTCAAGGGAACCTTGGGAGCAACCGCCAACTTTCCTCCAAGATGGAGGAGAAGAGTGCGATCACTAGCGCTACGTACCTTGACCCCCGGTAAAGAATCGATCATTTTAACCAAAGCCTGAGCGTGGTCAGCATCTATGGCATTGCAGGTCAAGTCAACGACCACATCCTTCCGCCCTGGCTCTACCATGTCCAGAGCTGTGACCTCCCCCCCAGCATCACCTACTGCCGTAGCAACTCGTCCAACTGCTTTGGGATCGTCCAGCATCACTCGAATGGTTGTCGAGTAAGAACAAGTCGGGAGAGTCATCGTTGAACTCCTTGTTTTAGTGTAAGATAGCCTGGTTCCATATGGGAAGTATAATGGTGTGGTCATCACTATCCCATATGCCCAGCATGATGCCCCACTTTTCAACGCCTGTGCCGCTTACCAATCACAAAAAAGTTCGAAAAGGTATAACATACTAGATAGAGATAACTATGGACGCCACTGAAATCATCCGGCAAATGAGAGAGAACCCCGCTTTGGCAGAGGAGATGCGCGCGGTGCTTCTCTCCGAGGAGCTGTTGTCCTTGCCGATGAAGGTATCGCAGATGGATCTGCGCCTGACGGAGCAAATAAACAAATTGGC
>JAMDDE010000025.1:13821-37638 GCA_023489235.1 Actinomycetota bacterium
GAGGCTAGGGTTGAGGAGCTGGCCGAGGCGCAGAGGAGAACTGAGGCTAGGCTGGAGGAGCTGGCTATCAGGGTTGAGGAGCTGGCCGAGGCGCAGAAACAAGCAAACTCCGCCATAGGACGGCTAGAGAACAACTTCGGAATTGCCATCGAAGAGGCAGCTACGGTATCCGTTGGCGCATTGGCACGCAGCAAGGGATTCACCGCTCTGGGGCCAGCGAAAACCTTGCAGTTGAACGGCTACGGAGAGGTAGATGCTGTGGCACGCTTGAGACTGCCCGACGGTCATGAGGTAGCCTTCGTAGCCGAAGCCAAGATGCGACTACGGGGTGACGATGTTCGTAGGCTCGCCTCTCAGATAGACCGTGAGGAGTTCAGATCCATGCTCATGGAGAAGGGATACTACCCCCCTTATTTACCCTACGTCTATGGCGAGGTGGTATATGACGATGCCGTGGATGCTGCTGAAGAACTCGGAATCGGCATCTACGGGCCATGGGGGGATCGCTACGACATTCAGGTCATAGAGCGTAGATAGCCGTATCAACCGCTTGCTCAAGACAAACGAGGTCGAGCACCTCTTTCAGCTTGGGCTTTCCCAAAGGATTGATCGCTCATGGAGTACATCCTTCCCCCAGAGTTGTAATCTCGGGTGGCATCCTCTATGGCCTGAGCCAATCGCTTCAGGAACGACCTAGCAGTAGCCTCTGCAACTCGATGGAGCAGAGCTTCGTCCAACAGTCTTCCCGGTTTTCCTAGTGGAGGCTCGTAACGACCGCGCAAGGTTATCTGGGTGATGGTAGCGCCAAGGGGAGCTATTTCGAGATCTGCCTCCAAGCGAGGGAAGAGTACGGACAACCCCGTAGCCTCCCAGGAGAGAGGAATCACTACTACATTGTCCTGCTCCCTGGCTGTACCGAGGACAAGTCGTACCTCCTTGCTCAGCAGCGGTTCTCCCCTGCCTAGCCCCACGCGCATCCTGAGCTCCTCGCCGTCCTTGACCGCAGCCGTCGCCAAAGCAGCTAGCCACCTGTCATGGTCAGCAAGCACCCAGGGCTTCACCACACCCACAGGACGTTCTACATGAACAAAATCGTACAAGAACATATTGATTACCTAGGGACTTCGAGGACCCTACAAACCCCCATTGACCTTAAATAATATCCTCGCGCCTTTTTCTCTACTGCAATAGGGCCGTTAGTCCTACATCACCTATTCTTTGCACGAGCATAACTATTTGTTCCTCGTGGAATCAGAAATAAGTGGCCTCTCGCCGATCAGCTCTGGTCTTGCAGGTCCGATTAGGAATAAAGTGGAACTCATGAACGAGATGGAACTGGTCAATCAATGGCTCAATGCGTACGGGCATGGCCAGATGAACGTAGCAGAGCTCCTCTGTGATCGACATGCCAACCAGCCTGAGCTGCTTGCACTCTTCTACGAAGATGCTCGAGCCAAAGAGGCCAGGGTGACATTTCGTGAGCTCAAGTACCTATCGGAAAGCTTCGCAGGAGTCCTTAAAGCTCTCGGGGTCGAAAAGGGTGACCGTGTGGCCACCCTCCTTCCCAAGAGCCTAGAGCTCATGGTGACCACCGTCGCTCTATGGCGATTAGGTGCAGTGCACCTACCTTTGTTCACGGCGTTCGGCCCTGAAGCAATAACCTACAGACTCTCTGGGAGCGAGGCCAAGGTCATCGTCACAGATAGCGTCAACCGGGACAAGCTGGAGCAATCGGCACCCAACCCTCCCGCCGTAGTTTGCGTAGATGGAGGGAGAAGCGGCGATCGCGACTTCTGGACCTCCCTGGAACAGGCTTCTCCTTTGGAGAAGCCTGTCATGGTCGACCCGGATGATGCTTTCATCCTCTTGTACACCTCCGGCACTACTGGACAACCCAAGGGAGTTGAAGTACCTGTCAAAGCCTTAGCCTCTTGTGAGGCTTACATGCACTTTGGTATCGGGCTTAGACAAGAGGACATGTACTGGAATGTCGCAGATCCAGGATGGGCTTATGGACTCTACTACGGCTTAGTAGGCACCTTGCTCATGGGGAAGGCCGTTCTCTACTACAATGCCCCGTTCGATCCAGAAGAGGTCTACAGAATACTAGCTAAGTACAAGGTCACCAATTTGACTGCCGCCCCTACGGCATACCGCTCTATGCGTGCATCGTCCAAACAGGCCAGGTTGCCCCTGCGGGTGGCTTCCAGCGCAGGCGAACCACTCAATCCTGAACTGGTGACCTGGTCCAAGGAGGCCTTTGGGACTGCCATACATGACCAGTATGGTCAGACAGAACTTGGTATGGTGGTCATCAACCGTCTGGACTCCCCGGATGAACACCCAGTGAAACCTGGTTCCATGGGGAAGGCCATGCCTGGATTCAGGATCGTGCTCCTAGACGACGAGGGAAACGAGGTTCCCCCCGGTACGGACGGCAAGCTGGCTGTAGATACCCATAACTCCCCGCTCTACTGGTTCAGGGGCTACCGGAACGAGCCAGAGTGGACAGCCGAGCGTTTCGTGAACAACCAGAGGTACTATCTAACCGGGGACTCTGCGGTCATGGACGAAGACGGGTACTTCTTCTACTCCTCCAGGACAGATGATGTCATAACCAGCTCAGGATACAGGATAGGTCCGTTCGAAGTGGAGAGCGTGCTGATGGAGCACCCATCTGTAGCAGAGGCGGCAGTTGTGGGAGTACCTGACCCATTGAGGGGCGAGGCGGTAAAGGCCTACGTCGTACTGCGTCAAGAGTTCCAACCATCTGATCAACTTGCAGATGAGCTTCGCCAACGAGTCAAGTCCCGTCTTGCCGCCCATGCCTACCCCCGAGAGATCTCCTTCGTGGACACACTGCCCAAGACGCCCTCGGGGAAGATCCAACGGTTCCTCCTTCGCGCATAGCTCTTTTCTTTGTCCTTTTTACGCGCGAACATGGAGATATGCTCTTTGATGGCGTATCACGACAGCTGCCAGATATCGATCCTCAAGAAACAGCGGAGTGGCTTGACGCGTTCGATGACATAGTAGAGACTCGCGGACGTTCCCGCGCTCGTTTCCTTCTCATGAAACTGCTGGACTCTGCACTGAACAAGCAGGTGGACTTCCCCTCTACCGTGTCCACACCGTACGTCAACACCATCCCCCCCGATGCAGAGCCATGGTTCCCCGGTGACGAGGAGATGGAGAGGCGCATCAGACGGCTGGTGCGTTGGAATGCTGCGGTCATGGTCACCAGGGCCAATGCACGCTCCGAAGGCATTGGGGGACACCTGTCCACCTACGCCAGCTCCGCCTCCCTCTATGAAGTGGGCTTCAACCACTTCTTCAGGGGTAGGACAGAGGGATTCCCAGGGGACCAGGTCTTCTTCCAAGGACACGCTTCACCCGGTATATATGCCCGTGCGTTCGTAGAGGGTAGGCTTACCGAAGAGCAGATGGACAACTTCCGTCACGAGATTGGCGGCAACGGCCTGCCCAGTTACCCACATCCTCGGGTCATGCCAGATTTCTGGGAGTTCCCTACGGTATCCATGGGCCTTGGCCCCCTCATGGCTATCTACCAAGCGCACTTCAACAAGTACCTGTTCAACCGCCACTTGGTGGATACCAGCCAAAGTCGAGTTTGGGCATTTGTAGGCGACGGCGAGATGGATGAACCGGAAGCCCGAGCCGCTCTTGCCGTAGCCGGAAGGGAGCAGTTGGACAACTTGATCATGGTGGTCAACTGCAACCTCCAACGGCTTGACGGTCCGGTCAGGGGCAACGGCAAGGTCATCCAGGAGTTCGAGGCACTGTTTCGCGGAGCTGGGTGGAATGTCATAAAGGTAATCTGGGGTTCTCGCTGGGATGAGCTCCTTGCTCGGGACGTGGACGGCGTCCTCTTGAACAAGATGAACACCACCCTGGACGGGGATTTCCAGAAGTACGCCACTGAATCTGGTGCCTATATAAGAGAGCACTTCTTTGGGCCGGATCCGCGACTTCGCAAACTGGTCGAGCACCTCTCAGATGACGACCTCGTATCCTTGCCCCGTGGGGGACATGACTACCGCAAGCTTTACGCTGCCTACAAGGTAGCCACTGAGCACACCGGATCACCAACCGTCATCCTTGCAAAGACCGTCAAGGGCTGGACCCTCGGTCCAGAGATAGAGGCTCGGAACGCCACCCATCAGATCAAGAAGATGACCAAGGCCCAACTTCGCGCCTTCAGGGACAGGATCCACCTGACCGAGGAGATACCCGACTCCGCCTTGGAGGCCGATCTCCCTCCCTACTACCGTCCCCCTGAGGACTCAGACGTAGCAGAGTATCTGAGAGCTAGAAGGCAGGCCCTGGGTGGTTACATCCCTCATAGGGTGACGCGGGCCAAGCCGCTGCCCTCTCCCAAGGAGAAAGCCTTCAACGAGCTCCTAGCAGGCTCTGGGAACCAGGAGTTCTCCACGACCATGGCATTTGCCAGGTTGCTCCGAGGGTTGGTACGTGATGTAGAGATCGGGCCCAGGATCGTCCCCATCGTGCCTGACGAAGCACGCACCTTTGGCTTGGAGCCGCTGATCTCCGAGGTAGGGATCTACTCCACGGCTGGGCAGCGTTACACGCCCGTAGATGCTGGTCTCATCCTCTCCTACCAAGAACGCGTATCCGGTCAGATACTCGAGGAGGGGATAACCGAGGCAGGAGCAATGGCCACCACCATCGCGGCAGCAACCTCCTATGCCACCTGGAGCGAGTCGATGATTCCCTTCTACCTCTTCTACTCCATGTTCGGTTTCCAACGCACCGGCGACTTGATGTGGGCGATGGGAGACATAAGGGGAAGGGGTTTCCTACTTGGCTGTACAGCCGGTAGAACCACGCTCATGGGCGAGGGCCTGCAGCACTGTGACGGCCACTCGCACATCTTGGCCTCTACCATACCCAATGTCTCCGCCTATGATCCTGCATTCGCTTACGAACTGGCCATAATAATCGAGGACGGGATAAAGCGGATGTACGGGCCGAATCCGGAAGATCGATTTTGGTACATAACCTTGTACAACGAGAACTACTCGATGCCCTCCTTGCCCGATGGGGAGCGGGGCGCAGAGGTGCGCCAAGGGATCCTAAAGGGTATGTACCATTTCGCTGGCCTTCCTGAAGGAACAGCTGCTCCTTCCAGGACGAGCGAGGATAGCTCCAGCCTCGATGGGGAAGGTCCCTTCTCTCCTCCTGCTGCAAGGGAAGCTTCGCTGACCTCGTCGGAGGGGACCAGGTACGCTACCTTGCTATTCTCCGGGCCAGCCTGGCGTGCAGCCATGCAAGCCAGGGACATGCTGGCAGAGGAGTGGAACGTCATGGCGGATGCTTGGTCGGTTACCTCCTACAAGGAGCTGCGGGAAGAGGCCCTCTCCACTGAGCGATGGAACAGGTTGCATCCCACTGAGCCACCGAGAACTCCCTATGTGACCACCTGTCTTGCAAGTGGCTCCGGTCCGATCGTTGCCGTCACCGACTTCATGAAGGCACTGCCGGATCAGGTAGCCCGCTTCGTTCCCAGGAAGTTCATCCCCCTTGGCACAGACGGTTTCGGTCGTTCTGATTCCAGAGATGCACTAAGACGTTACTTCGAGGTGGATGCTGCGCACATAGTAGTGGCTGTCTTACACGGGCTCATGGAAATAGGGCGGGCCAGCCCAGAAGAGGTGGCCAAGGCCATCACGATGTACGGGATAGATCCTGAAGCCGTCGACCCGCGGACAATTTGACTACTCTTTATATGAATGGCTCGACTTATCTCTCTACACGATCGTTACCTGTACCTCTGTACTCCGAGTAGACCAAACTTGGCCAAGTTCATCGAGGCCTGCATAGCCGGTGGAGTGGATGTCGTACAACTACGGGAGAAGCACTTGGAAGCCAGAGAGGTACTGGCAGCGGCAACCATAGCCAAAAAGGTCTGTGCTCACTATGGTGTTCCCTTCATCTTAAACGACAGGCCCGACCTAGCCTTGGAGGTTGACGCCGATGGGGTCCATGTTGGCCAAGAGGATGCTCCCCCTTCGTTGGCCAGGCGCATACTTGGGGAGAACCGCTTGGTGGGACTTTCCACCCACAGGGCGGAGGAGGTGATGGAGGCCAACCAGGAGCGCTTGGACTACGTATCGGCCGGACCTGTCCTGGCCACTCCCACCAAGCCAGGCCGTCCAGGGACAGGCCAGGCTTACGTGCGCTTTGCCAGCTCGATCTCCAGGTGGCCCGTATTCGTCACCGGAGGAGTTACTCCCGATCTACTAGAGCCGAGTTGGCGGGTGGGAGCTAGACACTTCGTGGTCGTACGCTACTTGACCGAGGCTTCGGATCCGAAAGGGAACGCCAGGAAGCTGCGGGACAAGATAGAGGAGTTGATGGAGAAGTTCCCTGGGTTGCAAGGAACCATCGTCTGAGCTTACAGGGATCGATGCAGCTTCGGTGACCGAGTGCGCTACTGCGGCCCTGGTAACTTGGCTCAGCTCAGGTTGGCAGGTGGTGGTGGACCTTCCGGATGCGCCTCAGCAAAATCCTTAATAGCAGCTAAGATGCTGGAGTATCCTGTACAGCGACAAATTATGCCGGACATCTCCGCTGGGAGGTCTACTCCCTCCAGCGATGGATGGGTAGAGAGCAGCTCATATGCGGAGAGCACGAAGGCAGGGGTACAGAAACCGCACTGCAAGGCGTAGTGGTCATGGAAGGCTTGCTGTAGCGGGTGCAGGTTGTCCTCCCTCCCCATTCCTTCAATGGTCACTACCTCTGCACCTTCGAGCTGACAGGTGAACAACAGACATGACCGTGCTGTTGTTCCGTTCACCAGCACCGTGCACATCCCACATACGCCATGCTCACAGCCGATATGGGTTCCAGTGAGACCCAGGTCGCCCCTTAGCGAGTCTGCCAGGGTGGTTCGTGGCTCTACATCCAATTCGACCTTGCGTCCATTGAGCTTGAAGCCAACGAGCATCAACTCGACCTCCGCGCATCTTGGTAGGCCCAGGCGAGGGAACGGGCCAGGAGGACCTCGGCTAGTCGCCTCCTGTATCCACTAGAACCGTGTTGATCGCCTAGAGGCTCCAGTCCCTGAGCTACTTCCCTGCTTGGCTCCAGCACCGCTGTGGTAAGGTCCGATTCTCCAAAGCCCGATAGGTGCCGGGTGAGATCAACCACCACCGGAGTAGCCCCTACCCCGAAAAGCGCTGCTTCAGCTCGGTCAACTCCTCCCTGGGAGAGATGCACCCATGCTGCCGACCCCACCAGGGCAAAGTCTCCTCGACGCCTGGAGACCTCCTCGAAACCGTACCCGTCTCCATCTGCCCGCACCGGGAAGGATACGGCTGTGATCAGCTCATCTTGGCGAAGACGAGTTTGGAATGGTCCGACCATGAAATCCAGGGCATTCAGTTCCCTCGAGCCTTCCGGACCCATGACGAACATAGTCGCTCGGAGTAGTGCAGCTATTGCCGGAAGCTCTGCCGAGGGATCGGCATGAGCCAAGCTCCCAACGACAGTTCCCCTGTTGCGCAACTCCCTGTGCCCGATGAAGGGCAGGGCCAAGGAGAGCAGTGGAACCGAGGAAACCTCGTTACTGAGCTCTACCTGGCGCTGGCGAACCAGAGCCCCCACCACTAGATGACCTCCCTCCCTATGGAGGTGGGGTAGGTCCTGGAGGAAGTTGATATCCACCACCCGCTCAGGTCTGGCCAACCTCATTGCCAACAGAGGTACCAAGCTCTGTCCTCCAGCAATGACCTTGCTGTCCGTACCGTCACTCAGGAGGCCAACCGCTTCGTCTACGCTGAAAGCACGCACGTAGTCGAATGGCGCTGGCTTCACCCTTGGTTACCTGCACCTCTAGCGGCCATTGAACTCCGGCTTCCTCTTCTCTAAGAAAGCAGCGACACCTTCGGCAAAATCGTGACTGGACCGCAGCATGGAGTAAGCCTTCCGCTCCAGTTCGATGCCGGTATACAAGGGCCCGTCGGTTCCCTTGTCCAATACCTCCTTGGCAGTGCGAATGGCCAGTGGAGAATAGCCTAGGATGGTCTCGGTCAGCTTGGACACCTCCTCCTCCAAAGAGTCCCGATCCTCGGCCACCTTGGCAACGATACCCCACTCCTCCGCCTTCTCTGCTGGGATGCGCTCCGCAGTCATGACGTGGTACTTGGTCCGCGAGACGCCAATGAGCCTGGCCAGTCTCTGAGTCCCTCCTGACCCGGGGATCATCCCGAGACGGATCTCAGGTAAGGCAAACTGGCTGCGCTTGGTGGCCAGGCGAATGTCGCAAGAGAGGGCCAGTTCGAATCCGACCCCGAAACAGTAGCCATCCACTGCAGCTATGACTGGTTTCGGACTTCTGCTGGGCGCAGTTATGTCGTGGCCAAGATTGCTAAAGTCAATGGGGTCCAGCTCCATGAAGCCAGCGATGTCCCCTCCGGAGGTGAAGTGCTCTCCCTCTCCTCTGATGACCACTACCTTGACCCTCTCGTCAGCGTCTATCTCGGCAAAGCGCTCTGCCATCAAGCGCCGCATCTCCATGGTCACGACATTGTAAGTACCTGGACGCGACAGAGTCAGGTTGGCTACCTGCCCATCATAGGTGCGCTCCAGCAGGATACTGCCTCCGGTAAGCGCCATATGCCCTCCTTCAAAGCCGGTCTACTATAGCCTGAGCGAACTCAGAGCACTTGACCTCCTTGGCTCCCTCCATCAGACGAGCGAAGTCATAGGTAACTATCTTCTCGGCAATGGTAGCCTCCAAGGCCCTTACTATGTCCGCGGCCACCTCCTCCCATCCTAGGTGCTCGAACATCAGCACCCCGGATAGGATAACTGAACCTGGGTTTACCTTGTCCTGGCCAGCGTACTTAGGTGCAGTTCCGTGAGTGGCCTCGAATACACCATGTCCGGTTACATAGTTGATGTTGCCTCCAGGGGCGATGCCTATGCCTCCAACTTGAGCAGCAAGAGCATCGGATAGGTAGTCGCCATTCAAATTGGTGGTGGCCACTACATCGAACTCAGCAGGGCGAGTGAGTACCTGCTGGAAGGTGATGTCGGCAATGGCATCCTTGACCAGCACGCGATCTCCAGGTTCGCCGCCGCAGTCGTCCCATCCTACGGCAACATCGGAGAACTCCTCCCTGGTGAGCTCGTAACCCCAGTTCCTGAAGGCTCCCTCCGTGAACTTCTGGATATTGCCCTTGTGCACCAAGGTGACGCTCTTGCGCCCATGGGAGACCGCATACTTTATAGCGGCACGGATCAACCGCTTCGATCCCTCCTCCGATATGGGTTTTATGCCTATTCCAGAGCCATCCTTTATCTTCCAACCCATCTGGTCGCGCAGGTACTCGATGAGACGGACGGCTTCTGGGGTCCCTGACTGCACCTCCAGGCCAGCATAGACGTCTTCGGTGTTCTCTCGGAAGATCACCATGTCCACTAGCTCGGGGTGGCGAACCGGTGAGGGCACTCCCTTGAACCAACGCACTGGCCTCAGGCACACATACAGATCGAGGAGCTGGCGCAGGGCCACGTTCAAGGAGCGGATCCCCCCTCCAACTGGAGTGGTGAGAGGACCTTTTATGCCGATCAGGTACTCCTTGAAGGCATCGACCGTTTCCTCGGGCAACCAGTTGCCGGTCTCCTTGTAAGCCTTTTCGCCAGCTAGTACCTCTTTCCAAGCCACCCGTTTGTTGTGCTTGGCTGCAGCAGCATCGAAAACAAGCTTGGCGGCCGGCCATATGTCTACACCCGTTCCGTCACCTTCGATGAATGGGATGATTGGTTCGTCAGGTACCACTAGTCTGCCCTCGGCAGACATGGTTATCTTCTCAGGCATGCCATCAGCCTATCCAGCTCCAAATGAATAGGCCAACTGAGAGTGAACAACGAGTTAGACGGGCTTGGTCTGCCGACGATCAACGCCCTACTCTCGAGCTCATGTTGAGGTTCTCATATATCTCCACGGTTGCCTGTGCCTGGTTCATCGTGTACACATGTATTCCTGGCACACCAGCCTCCACCAACTCTTCAGCCAAGGAGGTAGCCACCTCTATGCCAAAACCACGCAGCTCCTCTGGTTTGTCTGCATAGAGCTCAACTCGTCTCGAGAGCTCTTCGGGGACATTTGTTCCTGCCATTGCAGCCATCTTGTAGACGGTCCGGGCATTGGTTATAGGCATGATCCCAGGTATAACTGGTTTCTCCACCGACAGGGCCATCAAGTCGTCCATCAATCTCAGGTAGTCCTCCACCTTGAAGAAGAACTGGGTGATGGCGAAGTCCGCCTTGCGAAGCTTTTGGGCTAGGTGCTCCCGATCGGAGCGTAGGTCGATGGAGTCAGGGTGGCCCTCTGGATGAGCAGCTACAGCTACACAGAACGGCCCTATCGACTTGGCCAACTCCACCAGCTCGATGGCGTGGACCAGCTCCCCCTCCTCCAGCCCCTCTGCTGCGTCCAAAGGGGGATCGCCCTTGAGCGCCAGGATATTCTCCACGCCCTCTTGCAGGTAGCGATCGAGAATTTCCACAAGCTCAGCCTTGGAGTGCGCTGCACAGGTCAAATGGGCCATGGGAACTGCAGGGTACTCGTTCTTCAACCTGACCACCAAGTCATGCGTACGCTCCCTGGTGGAACCCCCTGCCCCGTAGGTGATGGACACGAAGGAAAGCTGCAAGGAACGCAGCTCATCCAGTACCCTTTCCAGACGTGCTTCAGCCTCTTCTGTGCGAGGAGGCCAGAGCTCCACGGAGAAGGTGAATCCATTGGAAAGTAACTCCGCTATCTTGGCCATCGTGGTTATGGAGAGTACTAGATAGCAGGCGGTGTTGCAGACAGCTCAGGACTTGGCCAACGAGTCCGGGATGAGCCAATGGTACTCAGCGCACCACCAGCACTGGAGTGGTTGCCAAGTGGATCACCTTGTGAGCGGTACTGCCCAGCAGCAATGCGGTCAACTCGCCTCTGCCCCGAGAACCGAGAGCGATCAGCGAGATGTTCCTCTTCTCGGCCTCCTCCAGAATTTCCTTGGCCACATGGCCTACCAAGCAGGGTTTGACGGATCCTTCAGCCTTGACCCCTGCCGAGGTAAGGGACTTGACCGCTTCGGAGACCAGCTTCTGAGCCTCGAGCGGGGTCTCCTCCTCGACCATCCCTACCTTTATGTACACATCCCGCTCTACCAGGTGGAAGACCAGCACCTCCCCGTGCGACAGAAGAGCCAGCTCCTTGACTGCTTGGAGAGCATGCTCCGACGGCTCCGAACCATCGATTGCCACTAGTATCTTCTCGTACATCGCTCTACCTCCCTGCCGCCTCTGCTGCATTGACCGCATTGGTCAACAGCATAGCCCTAGTCATTGGACCCACGCCTCCCAATCGAGGAGTAATCCACGATGCCACCTCGGCAACCCCTTCGTCAACATCCGAGAGGATACGCCTCCCATCCCAGGAAATCCCGGCCCCGACCACTGCCGCCCCTTCTTTCACCATGTCAGCAGTGATCAACCCAGCCCTGCCGGCAGCGGCTACCACGACATCCGCTTGACGGGTGAAGTACCCGATATCCGGCACACCCGTATGCACTACGGTCACTGCTGCATTGATCCCTCTGGTCTTGGAGGAGAGCAGCAACGACAGAGGCCTCCCGATGGTCAGACCCCTGCCTACCACCACCACATGGCGACCGGCTAGTGGGACTCCGTAATAAGAGAGCAGCTCGACTATGCCAGCAGGAGTACAAGGAAGGGGGCCGGGGGCATCCATGACCAACTTCCCCAGGTTGACAGGGTGGAGTCCGTCAACATCCTTGGCAGGCTCGACTGCCAAGAGAGCAGCCTCCTCGTCAAGGCCTGGAGGTAGAGGGAGCTGTATCAGGTAGGAGTGTACGGCTGGATCGGAGTTGAACCTCTCGACGGTCCTTCTCAGCTCATCCTGGCTGCACTTAGCGGAGAGTTGCTCATGGAAGGAGACTATGCCCACCTCGGCACAGTCGGCATGCTTCATCTCCACATACCGCTTGCTAGCCGGGTCGTCGCCGACAAGGATGGTACCCAGTCCCGGGGTAACCCCCCGGGCCTTGAGCTCAGCAACCCGCTCGGACAGATGCTTTTTTATCTGTGAGGCCAATGCCTCACCATCCAAGAGCCTAGCGCTCACGGCCATTCCTTTCCGCTTCAATCCACTGCCTTCTAGGAGATGGTTGGGAGCCGTAGGAGCCAGGGCGAAGAGCAGCTACTGCACCTTCGACTACCACCATGGGACCTGGAGGGATGGAGTCTCTAGGAACCAGGAGACCAACCGATGGACTCTGGCTCCTCCCCACGGTATCAAAGCCGACGAGGGAGGTATTCGATCAGTGACGGAAATGTCGTTCATGGGTCATGACCATGGCTACCCCCCGTTCATCGGCTGCAGCTATAACTTCGGCATCCCTTACCGAGCCACCGGGCTGTATCACTGCTCTCACTCCAGCTTCGGCAAGGACCAACAGCCCATCGCTGAAGGGGAAGAACGCGTCGCTTGCAGCAACCCCTCCAACGGCTCTCGAAGCAGCTTTCTTGACTGCTATCTCAGCAGCCTCTACTCTGCTCTGCTGACCAGCACCCACTCCAACGGTCTGGCCGTCGCGTGCGATTACTATGGCATTGGAGGTGGTGCGGGCACATACCATCCAGGCCAGTTCCAGATCCTTCCACTGCTCCTTGGTGGGTGAGAGCTTCGTAGCAACCGTCCAGCTCGCTCGCTTCGACTTGTAGCTGTCCAGTTCTTGGACGAGAAAGCCACCGTCTATGGATCGGTATCCAAGGCGACCTCCACCGGGAAGTAGTGCAAAAGAGGAGCTGACTCCGGAGGGAACCACAACGGAAGGGTTGTTCCCCTCTAGATAGGAGCCCTGGTCGATACCGATCGGGTAGGGTATGGTCGCTTCGACCAAACGAGTGGCCTTCCGCTTGGAGACCAAGCGATCAACGGAGGCGGCGTCGAAGGATGGGGCAACGATGACATCTGCTTGAGGTCCCTCGACTATGGCCTCTGCTACCGGTGGAGTAACCGACCGGTTGAGCGCCACCACCCCACCAAAGGCAGATATCGGATCGCATTCGAGCGCACGTCTGTAGGCGGTAGCGAGATCCTCTGCAACTCCTGTCCCAGCGGCATTGGCATGCTTGATGATCACCGCAACCGCAGGAGACTGAGCCATGCCCTCTCCTTGCTCCAGAGGGCCTTCCATGAGAGCCAAGGAGTAAGTCAGCTCCCATACCAGCCGCCATGCGGCCTCTGCATCGAAGTAGTTGAGGTAGGACATCTCCTTCCCCGCAAGCTGGACCACGCTCTCCCACCATCCAGTAGTTCCCTGGATCTTGTAGAGCGCCCCCTGCTGATGCGGGTTCTCCCCATACCGCAGAGTTCCCTTCGTTTTCTCTAGGGCCAGATGAATGGTGGGCGGCAACAACAGACCTTCCCCACCTGCGCCGCCACTGTCGAACCAGCTCACAATAGCAGCATCGTAGGCCGCGGTATGGGCATAGGCTGCCCTGGCTAGCCGACGACGAGTGTCCTCGGACAGTCCACCACGAGCGAGCTCCTCTAGCAGCCAACCATAGTCATCGGGATTGACCACTACGGCAACGTGCAGGTAGTTCTTGGCAGCAGCCCTGAGCATGGTAGGACCACCTATGTCGATCATCTCGATACTCGGCTCTGCCCTGAAAGGATACAGGTTGCAGACGACGAGATCTATTGGGGTGATCCCCCTGTGGGCAAGCTCTTCGAGGTGTGCTTGGTTGGACCTGTCGGCAAGGATTGCACCGTGTATGACGGGGTGCAAGGTCTTCACCCTCCCGTCGAGGAACTCTGCTGCTCCCGTAACCTCTTCGACGGTAAGGTGGGGTATCCCCGCTCGCAGGAGAACCTCCGAGGTCCCTCCACTGGCCACTATCTCCCAACCAAGCTCGGTCAAGCGTTTGGCCAACTCTGTAATGCCGGTCTTGTCCGATACGGACAGAAGAGCTCTCATCTGCACCTCACTTCAAATCCTCGACCTCTCCTGGTCCTGTACGAGCAGGACCGGGTTGGTGGATCCTGCCTCCTTGCCAGCCTTGGTTCGTTCCTCCACCCCTGCTTGTATCTCTGCCCCCTGGACCAAGCTCCTAAGGAACTTGCGTATGGTCTCGGGGTACAGACGCCGCTCCACCTGCTTGATCCGCTCATGCAGGGTCTCCTCTGTATCTCCCGGCAATACGGGTACCTCTTTCTGGGCGAGGATTGGTCCCTCGTCCACCTCCAAAGTAGCCACGTGGACGGAACAGCCGGTTACGGATACGCCAGCCTTCAATGCATCGGCTACAGCGTGCCAGCCTTTGAAGTTGGGCAGCAAAGAGGGGTGAGTGTTCAGTATCCTCCCTGGATAAGCATCGTGCATGGGACGCTCCAATACTGTGCCGAAGCCGGCCATGGCTACTAGGTCGACCTTGTATGGAGCGAGAGCCTTGGCCAGTGCATCGCTGTAAGCGAAGCGATCGAACCGTGCACTGAAGTCGCTACGGAGCACTTTCTCCACAGGGACGCCGTAGGACTCGGCTATCTCTATGGCTGGACAGGGGCGATCCACCCCTACCACCACTACGGGCAGACCTGCCTCCAGCAAGGCATGGAGTATGCTCCCTGTACCGGAGGCCAGCACGGCGATCCTTGCTTCGTCGCTCACAGTCAAGCAAGACCCTTTACAACTTCAACCATTATCTCTCCTGCCTCGGAAGGATTCTTGGCCACTCTTGCCCCAGCAGCGGTCAGTGCCTCCATCTTGGCCTGGGCAGTACCTTGGGAGCCAGAGATGATGGCTCCTGCATGACCCATACGCCGACCAGGGGGAGCTGTAACCCCAGCTATGTAGGCGACCACTGGTTTGCTCATCTCGGAGGCGATGAAGTCAGCAGCCCTCTCCTCCTCCGATCCCCCTATCTCCCCAATCATCAGCACCGCCTTGGTCTCCGGATCTGCCTCGAAGGCTTGGAGGCAGTCTATGAAGCTAGTGCCTGGAACAGGATCGCCTCCAATCCCAAGGCAGGTGGTCTGGCCGATCCCCTGTTGAGTCAACTCATAGAGGGCCTGGTAGGTAAGTGTCCCTGAACGGGAGACAATGCCTACTGGACCGCCGGCCAAGGCTATCTCCCCAGCGGTTATCCCTATGTTGCACTTGCCCGGCGAGATGATCCCTGGACAGTTAGGCCCTATCAGACGAGCATTGGGGTAGTCCCTCTTCAACTGGTTGAACAGTCTGGCCTCGTCTTGAGCGGGGATGCCCTCGGTGATGCACACAATCAAAGAGATGCCCGCCTCGGCAGCCTCCAGGACGGCACCGGCAGCAAAGGGGGGTGGTACTACCACGAAGGAGGCATCGGCACCGGTAGCATCGACCGCTTGGGCAACGGTGTCGTATACTGGTATTCCTTCGACATCCGATCCTCCCTTGCCTGGGGTGACCCCGGCTACCACCTTGGTGCCGTAGGCGCGGTTGCGCAGGCCATGAAACCTGCCTTGGCTGCCTGTCAGCCCTTGGACGACTACCTTGGTATTCTCGTCGGCAAATATGCTCATCTTGCACCTCCACTTGCCTGAGCGGCCATTTCCACTGCCTTACGAGCTGCACTGAGCATGGTGGTCTCCTGGATCAGCCTCTCGGAGAGGTGATCGGCTAGTATGGCCCTTCCCTCCTCGGCATTGGTTCCATCGAGACGTAGGACTATAGGAGCCTTCAGCTCCACCCGCCCCAGTGCGTCCAGGATTCCCCTGGCCACCTCGTCACAGCGAGTAATGCCGCCGAATATGTTGACCAGGATGGATCGCACCCGCTCGTCGGTATTGATCACCTCCAAGGCAGCGGCCATGACATCGGCACTGGCGCCTCCGCCGATGTCCAGGAAGTTGGCGGCTGATCCCCCTACTTGGTTGACCACGTCCAAGGTGCTCATAGCCAGACCGGCCCCATTGGCAATGATCCCGGTCGACCCATCCAAGCCAATGTAGTTGAGCCCCTTCTCCCTGGCTAGCTTCTCTCGTTCATCCTCCAACTCGGTTGCCCGATACTCCTCCCACTCTGGATGGCGGTATGCCGCATTGTCATCCAAGGTTACCTTTGCATCGAGCGCGTGCACTCGGCCATCGACGGTCAAAATAAGGGGATTGACCTCTACCAGGTCAGCATCCCCCTCCACGAAACAGCGGTAGAGAGCTTGCAGTACAGCCACCGCCTGGTCCTTTGCCTCTTCATCCAAGGAGGCCTCCTCCACCAATTTGCGAGCTCCCTCCTCGGTCAAGCCCTCTACGGGATTGATGTGCAGACGGGCAATTGCCCGAGGATCCTCGGCAGCTACCTGCTCGATCTCCACACCACCCTTGGCAGATACCATGCCCAGGTGTAGTTTGGCAGTTCGGTCCAGGGTGAAGCTTGCGTAGTACTCCTTGGCTATATCCGAGGCGTGCTCTATCCACAAACGCCGCACCAGATGGCCCTTTATGTTCATGCCTAGTATCGCTTCCGCAGCTGACCTCGTCTCTTGCTTGTCATTGGCGAGGCGCACACCTCCAGCCTTCCCCCTGCCCCCAACCTTCACCTGAGCCTTCACCACTACGGGGTAGCCCACCTCTGAAGCACGGGCCACTGCTTCTTCAGGGGTATCCGCAATTCCCCCAGGTGAGGTAGGAATACCGAATCGCGCAAAGTACTGCTTGCCTTGGTACTCGAACAAATCCAACTTGGACTATCCTCCTTCGGATCGGCGTGGTAGCCGATCCATCACTCATCAATCGTTACTGTCAACCACAACAACCAAAACCCGCATGCACCTCAAGTCCTCTGTATATCTCACAGACTTGGTTGAGAGGGTACCCTCTGTGCTCTCTCAACGCCTTGCCGGTACAGGGCTTCCCTCTTCACGCTTGTCCAAAGCTTCAGCCAGCCAGTTGACTATCTCGGTAAGCGAGGACCCCGGGGTGAAGACAGCACTTACCCCTACCTGCAGCAGGCGCTCTACATCATCGTCAGGGATTATCCCGCCGCATACCACCAAGACATCATCCAGCCCCGCCGCACGAAGCCCTTCGACCACCTTGGGCACCAACGTCATGTGAGCGCCGGACAGAAGCGACAGTCCTACTGCATCGGCATCTTCCTGCAGGGCAGCTTGGACAATTTGCTCTGGAGTCTGCCTGAGTCCGGTGTAGACAACTTCGAAACCGCTATCTCGCAAGGCACGGGCGATGACCTTTGCACCTCGGTCGTGCCCGTCAAGTCCCGGCTTGGCTACGATCACCCGATAGCGACGTTTCACCGCTGCCCATCCTCACTACCTGACCTGCTAATTTCGTAACAGCCGATCACGTATAGTCATCCTATCAGACCTTCGGGTAAGTGCTCTAAGTGGCTGGATGCCTGCCCATTCCTCAACCTAGTAGAGATCTTTGGTATCGCTTCTTTGCTAGGTCGAGTACCAACTAGAGTACTGAGCACTCCTCTAGTTGGATAGACCTCCCATAGCTAGGCGGCTGGTCAACAAAGGAACCAGACGACAGCCAGAGGCAAGCAACGGCCATCGCTTGTATCAGCAAAGCAGTGCCTGGAAGTCCCTTGACCCATGCCCATGGGAGGATGTAGGTGGGTACATGCAGCTCATGAAGGGTTAGTGGGGATAATCTTGTAAATCTTGATCTGAATAGTAAGGTTTTGTATCCTGTAGATGTGACCGTTACTACTTCAACTCGGAAGACACCCAACAGCCAAGGAGATTCGACCCTCCCCAAACCAACAGTGAGGCACCCTGCCTCTACTAGAGCATCGCTACTGGGGAGGGCAGCATGGAAGCACCTGGACAGGTACGAAGAGGAGCTTGCTGCCTACCTGGCTGGAGAGTTGGACGAGGAGACCTTCCGCATCTGTAGGTTGAACAACGGCGTCTACGGCCAGCGTCAAGGCGAGCCTAACCAGATGATCCGCGTGAAGGTTCCTTATGGGTCACTGAACGCTGAACAACTGGAGATACTGGCCGATATCGCCGAGGTCTACTCTCGCGGTTGGGGCCACATAACCACCCGGCAGAACATTCAGTTCCACTTCGTCGATCTAAAGAAGACCCCCACGGTACTTCGAGAACTGGCAGAGGTCGGACTCACCACTCGCGAGGCAGGCGGTGACACGGTGAGGAACATATCGGCCTGTCCTCTGGCGGGTGTATGCCCCTTCGAGCTCTTCGATGTGAGCCCCTGGGCAGAGGCGGCCTTCCAACACCTGCTCCACCACCCCTATGGCCAACGACTGCCCCGTAAGTTCAAGATAAACTTCTCCGGCTGCATGAAAGACTGCGGACAGGCCATCTTCAACGATGTTGGCGTAATCGCGGCAAAACAAGAGTCAGGGGATGGGAGAGTAGAGTATGGATTTCGTATCCTCCTGGGGGGAGGGCTCGGTGCCAATCCCCATAGGGCCGTGCTCTTGGAGGAGTTCACTCCTCGGGAGAGCCTGCTGCCCACCATAGAGGCTGTAGTGCGTGTGTTCGACCACTACGGCAACCGTGACAACAAGGTACGCTCCCGCCTCAAGTGGTTGGTGGATGCCATGGGATCAGAGGAGCTGAAACAACGCATATTGAAAGAGCGCAAACTCTTGAGAGGATCGAGTAGCTGGCCTGGGGGTATCCCAGCAGTAGTTGCCCAACATGGCGATGGCGTCCCTGGAGATGGCGACAACAGCGACTTGGTTGCTCCTACCCCTGTCTCCATACGGACCAAGGGCATACCTGCCGCTATCCAGATCGGTTCCGACCTGGGCAACAAGGGCGGTGGGGACAGCGAGCACTTGGACAACGACCCCTACCATGCTTGGTTGGCCACCAACGTCCTTGTATCAAAGGACGGAACCACCGTCTCTGCCATCGCCCACGCCGAACTGGGAGACGTTACTGCAGCACAGTTTCGAACGATAGCCAAGGCCCAGCGCGAGCTGGGAGCAGATGTGAGGGTGACCAACCGACAAGATGTCGTCTTCCGGGGCTTGAGCCTGGAGGCACTGCCTAGGCTCTACCGCTACCTAGAGGATGCAGGGATGGCTGGTCCGAATGCAGGGCTAGCTCGTGACGTGGTCAGCTGCCCAGGAGCGGATACCTGCAACCTGGCGGTCACCCAGTCGAGGGGCATGGCCAAGGCAGTAGCAGAGGCCCTTGAGGAAGCAGGGCTTGGAGGCGTGGATGGCATAAGGATCAACATCTCCGGATGCACCAACTCTTGCGGACAACACCACATAGCCGACATAGGACTTTACGGAGTGGAGCGACGGGTGCATGGACGATCTGCCCCCGGGTATCAGCTGGTACTAGGAGGCGGGGTAGACGAGGCTGGGGTCAGCTTCGCCACCAAGGCCTTGAAGCTGCCGGCCAAGAAGGCAGCCAGGGCAGTAGTGCACATAGTACAGAGATATGCACTGGAGCGAGAGGCCGAAGAGTCATTTGCTTCCTTCTTGGCCAGGGCAGGTGGTGCTTCGGCTATTGCCGCCGAGCTCAAGTACTTAGATGTCTTCGAGGACCCAGAGGAGAACCCCGACCTCTACATAGACTTCGGCGAGACAGGCCCGTATGTGGCCGAGGTAGGGATAGGAGAGTGCGCAGGAGCATAGCTTTGGATGCCCTGTTGGCAACCTGACTGCCGTGCTGTCTAGCTGGGAAGACAACCCAGCGGTCGGTTCGGACTGTCCCAGGCCCTAGGCTTGGTTGCTGTGTCGGGATGCCCACCCAAGGTAGTCGAATCAGTGGGTTGTCGCGCTCAAATTAGTTAACATGTTTGGTAGGCTATCAAAGTGTTTGATCGCGTCTCAGCTTACTTAGCCGCTTACTATACTATCGGGTAGCCGCCATGTTGCACAGGTTCTTCCACCATATAGGTACCTTCTCGGTGCAGTACCGTTGGTTGGTCGTTGCCATCTGGGTCATCGGTTCCATCGCGGCAGTGCGAACTCTCCCATCGCTTGCCAGTCAGGTAAACAACGACAACTCTGCATTCCTCCCCTCCAGCGCTCCAAGCATGAGGGCGGAGTCCCTAGCTGCTCCACTGGGACTCAATCCAGATGCAGCCCAGGTGCTGATCGTGGCCGATCGGCCTAACGGCCGTCTTGGAGTCGCTGATCAAGCAGCACTGCAACGGGTGGTAACCGCTGCCAGCCATGTGCCCCATGTCGTCTCGGTGCGAGAGATCGGCATCTCCCCAGGGGGACAAGCTGCCCAAATCCTTGCAACCGCCCATGTGAACCTAGCCAACTTCAACGAGGAGACTCACCTGGTCGACGACCTGAAAGGAGTTATCACCAGGACCTCCTTGCCAAGCGGCCTCCAACTCCACCTGGCCGGGGGAATTGCCACCAACGTAGCCAATCAGCACCAGTCCAAGAGGACCGGCAACCGGGTGCAAATGCTCTCCATCCTCTTCATCATCGTCCTGCTGTTCCTCGTCTATCGCTCTCTGGTCGCACCTTTACTCACCCTGTTGCCGGCAGCTCTCGTGCTCGGGGTCTCCGGTAGTTTCATCGGTGCCCTCGGCACTACTGGGGTGCTCAAGATCTCCGAGGTAACCCAGGTGCTCTTGATCGTCCTGGTGCTCGGAGCCGGTACGGACTACGGGCTTTTCCTCGTATTCCGAGTCAAAGAGGAGTTGCGCCGTGGTCTTGACCACCGGGCTGCGGTGATCAGAGCGGTAGAGAGAGTAGGGGAGTCGATAACCGCATCGGCCGGCACAGTGATACTGGCCTTGCTCAGCCTATTGCTGGCCAGCTTCGGCATCTACCACGACCTCGGCTTACCCTTGGCCCTAGGCATCGCAGTCATGCTGCTGGCTGGACTCACCTTTCTCCCAGCCCTACTGGCCATATTCGGTCGAGCGGTATTCTGGCCGAGCAGACCCACTGTCGGACAGTCCCAAGAGGGGTGGTGGGGGAAGGTGGCCAGTAGGATTGTGACCAAGCCAGCAGTGGCTCTTGGTATAGGGATCGTGGTCTTCGGTGGACTGGCCGGAGCTATAAGCGGCTACCATGCAGCAGGGTTCGGAGGCGCACTGAGCGCTCCCAAGGGCTCCGATGCTGCTGTGGGCAACGCTGCACTGGCGAAGTACTTCCCGAAAACGAGCGCCAACCCGACCAACTTGATCTTGCGCTATCCGAAATCGGTATGGAGCGACCCGGTAGAGATCGTGAAAGCAGAGAGGGTGCTTGCCGCCAGTGGAGAGTTCAGCAAGCTGATTGGGCCCCTCGATCCAACTGGTGTGGCCATCTCCCCCTCTCAACTGGCCATCCTCCACAAGGAGTTGGGCAACCCCCGCCTCATTCCTCCCCTTCCTCCAGCAGGGAAGGGGATCACCCTTGCCGACTACGAAGCCTACAGGGCCACGGCAGATCTTATCGGCAAAGGGGGCCATACGATCCAGTTCGAAGCCTCCCTGAGAGCCGGAGCTGCCGGATCAACCGCAGCCATGAACGCCGTACCTGTTATAAGGGCTACCCTGGCCAGCGCAGCCAAGAGTTCTGGGGCAACCGCCAGTGGGGTAGCGGGCGAAGCACCCGCCCTGTACGACGTGAGCTCCATCTCCGATCACGACATGGTTCACATCGTGCCCATTGCCATCATTGCTATAGGACTGTT
The DNA here is from genome assembly GCA_023489235.1 of Actinomycetota bacterium. Taxonomy (GTDB): domain Bacteria; phylum Actinomycetota; class Acidimicrobiia; order Acidimicrobiales; family JAMDDE01; genus JAMDDE01. The sequence goes on from JAMDDE010000025.1 coordinate 35,524, forward strand.
GCTGGCATTGGTGATGCGCAGCCTGGTGGCACCCTTGTATCTGATCGCCAGTGTTGCCCTCTCCTACCTGGCAGCCCTTGGGCTAGCTGTGCTCCTCTTCATCGAGATCGGTGGAGGAGCTGGACTTACCTTCCTCCTCCCCTTCCTCATGTTCATCTTCTTGCTGGCCCTCGGCGAGGACTACAACATCCTCATGATGACGAGAATTCGTGAAGAGTCCTTGTACAAGCGCATCCGCGAGGCGGTTACCCATGCAACTGCAGCCACCGGCCCTACCATCACCTCGGCCGGACTGGTGCTGGCGGGAACCTTCGCAGTGCTCGGGTTCTCCGGAGGGGGTGGCCCAACAGGTAGCCAGATCCAGGACATTGGCTTCGGACTGGCCATAGGGATCTTGATGGACACCTTCTTGGTACGCACCATACTGGTTCCCTCTACGGTGGCCATCCTGGGGAGGGTGAACTGGTGGCCTTCTCGGCTATCCCGTGAGCACCACCTCCAAGAGGACAACCGCCCCAGCCCAGGTACCTCTGCACAGCTAAAGGCTCTGGTAGAGGAGTGAGCACCACCAGTCCTGGCCTGTGTCCATGGGTTGAGGCAGGGAGGTCACACTCTACAGCTCCAGTGGACCGAGTCGAAAGACGGTATGCAGAAGAGCTCCATAGCCTGCCAGGACCACTTGGGCGTATAGCACAAAGCTTCTGTATGACAAAGGCTTTCCCTGAACAAAGCACTGGGCTCAGGGACGCATGAGGCCTGCGAATGTGAGGCCACTCATCAGGACCAACAACACGGCCTCCCCGGTGAGGAAGAGGACGAAGCGCCTCTTTCTCAGTCTACGAGCCCAGATGAGGGTGGCCGGGAACGCAGCGATGATCATTCGGGCATTCGGTGGCGTCCTCAGGGAGAGGAAGGTGAGGAAGGCAATGCCCACAGTCCAGGCCAGTACATCGACGGAGAGCTCCTTTTTCGACTTGAAGAGCATTACCAGGGCGATCACAATGAACACGGCCCCGAGGAGCCCATTGACCAGGTTGAGGTTGATCGCATAGAGGTGGACTCGCAGGTGAAGTGTCGTAAGCTTGCTCAGTCCGTGCAGGAGCACCATCAAGGCGTGGCCTACCAGCCGGAATGGATCGCTGTGCTGGTGCCAGCCGTAGTACTGAGCGTCATAGGCGGCAAAAGGGGTCCCAGTCCACACCCACAGATAGATGGCGAACCCTCCAATCCCCAATGTGGACAGGGCTGGGGCGAGGAGGGGACGGGCAGTACTCAGGCTACACCCCCTGTAGCCGCTAAAGGAGTACCAGTGCCCCTTGGAGCCAATCGAGCGGTGCATCGCATACAGTGCTGCCAACAAACAGACAGGTATCGCCACTAGCCCAACTGGCTCTACTATCCCGGCCAAGCTGGCCAGGATACCCGCCAGGATGAACCGTCGGCTACGCAAAGCAAGCAGACAGCCGACCATCAAGGGAATGAGCAGACCTTCTGAGTAGACCATGGAGAAGACCACCGAACCTGGGAAGAACAAAAAAGCCAGTACTGCATATCTAGCTGTCCTCTCTCCCCACCAGCCAGCAGCCAACCGCTTGATAAGCAAGGCGGATACCAGACCGCCCACCCCGGAGACCACTAGCCCAGCATCCAGTGGGGGAAGGGAGGAGAGTCGAGCCGTAGCCCATATCGCCATTGGGTACAAGGGTAAGAAGCCAAGGGTGGACTGGGTCTTGAGCGGTATGTGGGGATAGCCGTGGGCTACGAGCTTCAAGTACCATACACCATCGAATGCCGACAGCTCGGAGCCAAGGCTTACATGAACGAGATAACCGACTACCAGCGCTGTGGCAAGCAACACAAGACGTGAAACTGTGTATACACCTACCGACCAGAAAAGGGAGTTGAGGTGCAAGCGGGTAGCTGTTGGTGGCTGAACAGAGATACGCTCCTGGGCGGCGCTGAGAGTCTCTGTGGAGGTGGAGGCAGAAAAGAGGGTTGCCGACCCATCCACGGCTCCCTCAGCTTCGGTCCCATCGATACTGCCAAGCCGATGATCCGTGACCTCGAGGCCGTCCGGTGTCGTTAGTGGATCTGTGACCTCAGTAGGAACAGGAC
>JAMDDE010000040.1:0-53694 GCA_023489235.1 Actinomycetota bacterium
ACTGGAGCTCGAGGTTCCGGTGGGTGGACCGCATGAACCGGCCCTGAACCAGGTAAGCCAAGCTGACGCGCAAGCGTCAGCGTAAGGAAAACTGGAATCCCTGGCTTATATCCATAAGAAAGTTCAATGGTATTAGCTTCTTTTGGTTCTATCCTTGGTTAGAGTCCCATGGATCCAACCAATGGCGACAGCTCCAGTGCTCGTATAAAGGACCTGTTCTTAACCCCATTTGTTCTATCATTTCGGCTAAACCGCTCAAGGCACCAAGACTGGATCGCCAAGACCCTACAGCAGAAGTGAAGTCGGAGTCGTGCAGAAGTACGGTTGCTCCACCTCTCAGCTCCTTTCGCAGCTCTGCTAGTACGGATCGAGGAGTGGAGGAGGCTAACCATTCCTTTCCCCAACAACTCCACAGGATGGGATGTAATCCCGTAGAGCTGCAGGCCAATAGATCTGCTGTAGACAGTATGCCATGTGGAGGACGAAACCATTTAGGTGAAATCCCGCCCACCTCTTCTATGATTCCCTTCGCCCGTTTCATTTCTTGGGTGGTGGTGAAGGGATCACTCAACAGATGCACCTTGTGGCTCAAGCCATGTACTGCTACTTCGTGACCTGCATCCACCATCTCTTTGAGCAGATAAGGCCAACTGAGCACTCTCTCTGCCAATACGAAAAAAGTAGCTCGCCATTTAAGACGATCCAATTCATTAAGAAAGGCAGGCGTAGAGAGTGGGTCTGGTCCATCGTCGAAGGTGATAGCTACATGATCTTCAATCCCAATCCCATGCAGTTTTGGGAAAATGGCACTCCTAAACCTGGCGAGGGCGGTTACAGAAGGTATGGCATTAGCTGTCCAAACAGCTGCAATGCTTGTAAGTGCTAGATGTGTACATGTAGTCCACTTGACCACGGCTCACCTCTAGCACCATTCACCTCTAGTAATACCATTTCCTATACAGGATCTTATCGAGAGTGTCCACGTTGCATTGCTGACATCCTCCCCAGAACAAGCCAAGGGCTTGCGGGGCATAGATCTTGGTCATAGTTGTACCGTATTTAGCGTATCGTATTTAGCTTAGCAGAGGCATTATTTAGTTTAATAGGCATTCGAACTACAGGCATTTGAACATTGATCAATCTTCTACTAATAGTTCTCCGAGGTCTTCAACTACGATATCGGCACCATGCGCTTTGAGTGCTTCTCTCTCACCGTGGCGATCAATACCGATCACCAAGCCAAAGTGTCCATTTGCTCCTGCTTCTACTCCTGCCAGAGCGTCTTCGAAGACTACTGCATCTCCTGGATCGACATCTAGTTCAGATGCAGCCTCTAAATATACGTCAGGTGCTGGTTTGCCTCTCAAGCCAAGAGTAGTTGCCACCTGTTCGTCTACGCGGCGGTCAAACAGATCTTCAATCCCAGCACTAGCCAGAACCGCCCTACAGTTTTTGCTGGAGGAAACCACCGCCGTACGCCAACCCGCCTCTTTCACGGCTTTCACCAAGGACACCGAGGAGGGATAAGCCTGAATGCCCCTTTCTGCGAGGATAGAGGCGAAGATAAGGTCCTTTTTGTTCCCGAGCCCGCATACGGTCAATTTGTCCGGCGCATCGGATTCAGAACCCCACTCCAAAGAGATTCCTCTGGAATCTAGGAAGGAACGTACCCCATCGTAGCGGGGTTTTCCGTCTACATAGTTATCGTAATCAGCATTCAGGTCGAAGGGCTTGAACTCGTTCCCAGTGTTTACAGCCCAGTCAGCAAGAAAATCGTCGAAGACGCTTTTCCAAGCAACAGCATGGAGCTGAGCAGTTGGAGTCAACACGCCATCCAGGTCGAACAGACCTGCTCTCAAATTGGGCCGGGTGAGACGGTAGTCAAGCTTCATTGCCTTGCCCAAGTTGAAGAATTTCCATTGTCAAGTAGGTCATTTGTAGATCTTCCCTTGCTTGCAGCACTACCGTGCGCACCTCGCTGTCTTCGGCACTGATCTCCCTGTCCGTTGCCCCCTGGGCTTCGTTTTTGGTGCCACTCAAACGAATACCTAGGAATTCCAATCCCTCCGTAGCTTTGGCCCGGATTGCTGGGGATGCTTCCCCAACCCCTCCTGTGAAGGCCAGTACGTCTATTCCCCCAAGCGATGCAGCCATGGAAGCAATTGCCGCTCTCAGGCGATGGCAGTAAACCGATATTGCCAAGCTAGATCGCGCGTGACCCTCCTTTGCTTTTTCGAGTATCGTCACCATATCTCCATCAGCTACGCCTGAGATACCAGCCAGTCCGGAACCATGTTCAAGCATTTGTTCTACCTCTGTTAGGTCGATACCTTTATCGCGCAGCAAGAAGAGCAATATGCCTGGATCCAGCGACCCTGGTCTAGTAGCCATGGCTATTCCATCCAAAGGCGTGAAGCCCATAGTGGTATCAACGGGTACCCCTCCAAGGCAGGCGGACAACGAAGCACCAGCACCAAGGTGGGCAGTTACTACTGCTGCCCTGCTCTCCTCCACCGAAGCGATCTGTGCTGCTCTTCTGCAGGCATAAGCGTGGGATAAGCCGTGGAAGCCATAGCGATGTATGCCATGCTCGAAAGACCAAGCCCAAGGTATGGGGTAGATCTTTGCTGTCTCTGGCAGAGAGGTAAAGAAGGCTGTGTCGGGGCACACTACAACCGGTATATCAGGGAGCTCCTCTCTTGTTTGGCGTATCGCTGCAATGGTAGGAGGATTGTGCAATGGTGCCAAACTCGGTGGAAGCTGTTCTAGCAAGTTCATAAGGGTTTCATCTAGAATGGCTGGGGAAGTAATGGCAGGACCTCCGTGCACCAGCCGTACGGCTACTGCCTTGATGGTCACTCCTGTTAGATGCTGGACGAACTTGCCCAAAGCATGAGAGTCTGCAGCGATGCTTGTATGATGGAGCTCTGTATCCTTTATGGTCGAGAAGTCGTGCAACTCTATCACGGCAATCTTGAAGCTGCTCGATCCAGGGTTGATGGTGAGAACAGCATCAGTGGGATGATGGGTGGTCATGATGACAGACTATTGTCTTCAATACGAGGGATCAGCAGAACAGGGATACGCGTGCGGTATAGCACCTCGGTTACCACCGGAGCTCTTCCGCCCTCGGTTGAACCTGCCCAACACATGACGATCATGTCTGCTTGGTAGCCGTTGGCTGCTTCGACGATCTTCTCACCAGGAGGGCCGGCCAGGATCTGTAGTGTCGTACCAGGTACTGAACAGTTACGGTAGAGGAACTCTCGACCCCAGCTCTCCTGAGTATGCCCATGCTGATCCCAAAAGCGCGGGACGGTGTCTGGTTCGAAGACGTGTACAGCAACTATCTTGGCTCCTCGAGACGCTATGGTGGTCATGGTGGTTCTTATCGATCTAGCTGTTGACTCGTTGCCATCCAATGGGCAGAGAACTTTTTGCCAAGTGGCATCCGACGAAGGTGTCCACTGCGGCCAGACAACTAAAATAGGCTTAGTGGCGTGAGCCAGTAGTTCTTGAGTAATGTGCCCAAGTTGGTAACGGTGACTTTCCAATCGACGAGCACCCACCACTGCAGCTACGACCGAGGGATCTCCTATAGCAGTGCTTAGCTCGTCAGCTACATCGCCTTCTACGTTACGCAAACTAATATGAAGCGAGCTAGCAATTGCTGCAGCGCTCTCACTCCTTGAACTCGAGGCAGCATCAGGCAGGGAGTCCGTCGAAAGTGCTTTCTCTGTTTCGCTTGTGGGAGAGATATTCAGTGCTTGAACCGTGGCGTCCAGGAGAGGAGCTAGTTTGGATGCAGCCAACAAAACTGGCGTTGTTGCTGCACTTCCGTCAATGGCTGCTAGCAACAGCCGTTCCTGTTCCCTTTGCACTGTTGAGCTTTCCTTCTCGCTCATCTTCTGACCCACCCGTCTCCTTTTTTCGAGCAAACGTGTTCTTTGCCCATTGTCATATCAGCACCGGGCACCATAAGAGAGATGTCCTCGTCTGCACTAACCTCTAGTTGCTCCTTGGATGCACGTATTCTCACACGAGTTCCTTGGAAGAAGAAATGCATCTCTACCTCTTGCCAATGGTCTGGCAATTTTGGATCGATGTGTAGTTTGTTCCCGCTACAGCTGATTCCAAGGAAACCGTAGGCCAATGCCTGCCAGGTGCCACCCAGCGTCGCCAGATGCAGTCCAGATGCAGTTGTGTCGGTTAGGTCATCGAGGTCGAGCATGGCTGCAGTTTTGAATAGTCCATAAGCTTGCTCAAGCCGTCCAGCTCTGGCTAGCAAACTAGCGTGTATAGCGGGAGACAGTGAACTGCCATGCGAAGTGCGTGGTCCATAGTAATCGAGATTTGGTCGTAGCGACCCTGGACGTACGTAGTCGCCTATCATGTGGTGGGCCATCAAGACATCTGCCTGCTTGATCACTTGGGTCTTGGCAATACGGTCATGGCCAAGAAGTAGGTCTCCGGCTACAGGAGGAGTGGCGATCTCTGCTATGAGCAGGGGTTCCAAATCGAAGAATCCCTTGAACTGTTCGTATATTCCGCTTTCTCGGTGGTAGCCGTCTACGAGTAAGGATGTTATCTGGTGCCAGTTGGATATCTCTGCGGAACTTACCAAGGAGCTTTCTTGAGGATGCTTTCTTCCAGTGTCGTTGGTTCCCAGGATGGCTGTCTCACCAAGCAGCTCCAGAGCGTAGTTCAAGTTCCATCTGGCCATCATATTGGTGAAGGCGTTGTCATCTACGTCTTCGTGATACTCATCGGGGCCGATCACATGATTTATGTGTACGCTTCCGTCACTGTCTATATCGACTCGGGATGCCCAATATCGAGCAGTTTGAGCGACGAGGGCAGTACCCCCTTCTTCCAGGATGGATGTATCCCCTGTCCAGTTCGAGTAGCGCCACAAGGCCCAGGCAACGTCTGCAGTGATGTGCTCCTCCATTTCACCGGTGCGGATGGCCACCACCTTTCCATCTGGGCCTATGGCTTTGGTAGGAGTAACCTCGCTGCCGTCGTCAGCGGACTCCCAAGGAAACCGGGCCCCTTGGTAGCCACGGTCTCGAGCGTTTTCCTCAGCTTTGTGCAGTCGGTTTATCCTGTAGAAGAGCATTGCCTTGGCAGATGCGGGCTGCACAGCCGCCAGTACGGGTAGGACGAAGACGTCCGAATCCCAGAAGACGTGACCGGAGTATCCCCGCCCACTCAGCCCCCTAGCACCAACTGCAGCTTCACCTCCTGTGGGCACCTGGGACATGAGTTGGAAAAGGGCGAATCGAATAGCTAGTTCTATCTGTGGATCTCCCTTGATCCACACCCCTGCATCATCCCACCGCTTGGCCCACTCTCTACGATGCTCAGCAAGCAGCAGATCGAAGCCGTTGGCACCTATCTGTTCCAAGCACCTCTCGGCCGAGGAGACAGGTGGCAGTTCTTTTGTATCGGCCACGTAGCTGGCAAGTCGTTCAAGAGTGATGCAGTCTTTGTTCGTGTAGATCCTCTGTGAAGCTGCGGCAGATACACCTCCGGTTCTATTGGACTCCACGCTTAGCAGGCTATTTTCTGGTTCCGACTGTTGAAGATCGTAATAGTTCTCCGGTGACATCTCGTAGTCGCCCTCACGCGCCGGCATCGGCAGGGAAGGAAGGAAAAGGGCTGGTCCCAGAGAAAGAGTCCCGTTGGTTGCAACCCGCATAGCAGCTATGCCTGGAGCCGCTATGCAAGAGAACCTGAGTGAGTGTAGTTGGGCAGTTCCGTTGGTGGCTGTTCGTTCCAACGTACCCATGTACATGTCGAGTACCCGCTTGCTTTGTCTGTTCGTCTTGTCTATTTGCTTGGAGGTTTCTTTACTTTGGTCACTCAGTTCCAAGCCATGCGGATCTATCGACCTAACCGCTCCAGTGCTGGTCGATGAGTTGTCCAACTGAGCAGATGGAGGAGTCCAATATATGTTGTTCGTCCAGTTTGGACAGTCGATCAAGCGTATGGAGCCCGTAGCGTCTGTTTCGTAAATTCCCATAGCAAATACTGCTGGTTCAGAACCGGGGCCATCCTCTTCAATGGAACCTCTTGTGCCGAATGCCCCATCTGCCAAGCTCAGGATGGTTTCGTTCACTCTGCGCTTGTGTCGATCACCGTCCTCTACGATCAGGCACCAGCTGGAGTCGTGGGCGAATCGTGGTACCGTGTGCAACTCTCTCAACAAGCGCTGCTCTTCCAGGAGGGGGATAACTCTCGATGGTGCTGCCTCCTCTCCTTGCAGGATCAATACCAGGGGCAAGTAGCAACGGACACCGAAAGCTCGAATGGCTGAGGGTAGAGCTTCAGGGTTCCCTTCGTGCAAGGAGGTAATCAGTTCCCCTGGTCTTATGCGAAGAGGTGCTAGTTTAAGTGAACTGGCTTGAGCAAAGTTATTGTCTGTATCTATGAGCTGGTCATGACTTGAGTTGCCAAGAACAGCTGGACGATCTTCGTCGTGTGCTGATGGCTTGGAGGGAAACTCTAGAACTGCTGGGGAGTGCTTCCATGTGCCGTATACGTACAGATTACCTGGGGCTACGGGAGCGAAGCGAAGCTCTTCTGGTAGTTCAGTCAGTTCCTGGTCGGTAAGGAGCAGGAAGTCAACTGCGAATTCTCTCAACGAGTGTATTCTGGAGGATAGTTCTATCGTTTCTTTGTTGGGTGATTCTCCATGCACCAAGAGATCGTCGTAGAGAATCAGGATGCTTTCCCATCTCAAAGGAGGATCACTCATTCATACACCTTCTCTTCGATAGCGTCTGCCTGTGCAGCATCTGCCTCAAAGTTCCTTGTCCATCTGGTTGGTAGGGATTCTTTGTACTCCTGATACCATTCATGGGAGGTAATGACAGACATCACCTCGTTGGTGCCTGTCCAAATAGAGGCCAGTCGTAGATCGCGAGCTATTCGCTCCACAGGGAATATATTGGTATAGCCGATACCACCCATTACCTGCATGGAGTTGTGTACCACCTTCTGACAGCTTTCCGTGACGAACTTCTTGGTCTCGCTTATCAATCTTCTGAGATGGTTCTTGCTAATTGACGGGGAGTCGGCTGCTTTTGCAGTGGAGTACACCATAGAACGAGAGGCATCCAACAACATGGCTGCCTCAGCTACTTGGAAGCTCACTCCTTGGAATTGGTTGATCACCTTACCGAAGGCTTTACGCCTAGAACTGTATCCGGTGGCTATGTCCAGTGCTGGTCTAGCAGCACCTATGGTCATGGCTGCAGTACCTAACCTTTCAGGCACCATCATGGTGTTGAATACTTCGTATGCTCCCCCAACCTCTCCCACGACATTGTCTTTCGGCACCTTCACGTCATGGAAGGCCAATCTGCCGGTGCCTCCTCCACGGCAGCCCATCAAACCGTAGAGATAGCCGACTTCGACTCCTGGACCTCTGTCTACGATTAAGCAAGAGAGGCGATGATGTGGATCTGCCTGCGGGTTGGTTACCGCATAGACAAGAAAATAGTCCGCTCCGACAGCTCCTACTACAAATCTCTTCTGTCCATTCAGGATGAAGTGATCCCCTTTGTCTTCGGCACGGGTGGTAGCTCCGAAGAAATCTGAACCCCCACGAGGCTCAGTGAGACATTCTGCAGCGAATATGTCCCCAGCTAACAGTGGTTTCACATAGCGCTCGCACTGCTCTGAGGTTCCATGAGAGATGATGGCATCACAAACTAGTTCAGCCCCAACTCCGAATACGCAAGAGAAGATGTAACCTAGGGTGCCCACTTCGTCCATTGCTACACATGAGGCTACCCAGTCCAACCCCCTTCCTCCTAGATGCTTAGGGTGACGGGCTCCTAAGAGATGGAGGCGTCCAGCCTCGCTGAGGAAATCACGAGGAAACTGGATCTTGTCTTGGTCCATGTCCACTATCAGTTGTCTAGGCACCGTGGAGATGAATTGACGAATCTCGTTCCGCAGCTTCTTTTGCTCGTCGTTCAAGAGATGATCGAACATCTGCCCTTCTTCCCCGTTATCTTCATTAAACAAGCTCAGCCTCAATGCGATCCTACCAAGGATACGGCACAGTGCCTGACTTTCAGATCAGGTGGCTTTGATGGACTTGATCCGAAGATCGTAGACGTGATCGGTACGGCACAGTGCCTGACTTTCAGATCAGGTGGTGAAGCTTGCTCCAATGAAACCCATATGGCCTCAAGCCAATGGAGGATAAAAAGACAAAAGTGGTCGAAGATGATGTTGCAACTACGTTGTTAGCCTGTAGCACCCATAAGGCTTACCGATATATTTGTGCTCCTGTTTCTCTAAACTCCAAGGCTTTTTCAGCCATCCCTATCTCAATGGCTTCTTTTTCGCTTATTCCCATTCCAGCAGCCATTTCTGCTACATCTTGCGATATTTTCATGGCACAGAATCGTGGACCGCACATAGAGCAGAAATGAGCCTTTTTTGCTGGTTCTGCTGGTAGAGTGGCGTCGTGATAGGCTCTTGCCGTTTCCGGATCTATGGACAGGTTGAACTGATCTTCCCAGCGGAATTCGAAGCGAGCACGAGACAGTGCATCGTCCCATCTTTGGGCTAAAGGATGGCCTTTAGCTAGATCAGCAGCATGAGCAGCAATTTTATAGGCAATCATGCCCTCTTTGACATCTTGGACATCCGGCAAGCCAAGGTGCTCCTTGGGGGTCACGTAGCAGAGCATCGCCGTCCCGTACATGCCTATTAATGCTGCCCCTATAGCAGAGGTAATATGATCATATCCGGGTGCTATGTCGGTCGTAATAGGTCCAAGGGTGTAGAAGGGAGCACCATGACACAACTCCTCCTCAACTTGGACATTCTCAGCTATTTTGTGCAATGGCACATGCCCTGGTCCTTCGATCATGACTTGTACATCGTGTTGCCAGGCTACCTCGGTTAACTCTCCCAAGGTAGCTAATTCGGCAAACTGGGCTTTGTCATTGGCATCGGCAATACAGCCAGGACGTAGACCATCACCAAGAGAGAAGGCTATATCATAGCGAGCAAAGATCTCACAGAGCTCCTCGAAGTGGGTGTATAGAAAATTTTCTTGATGATGCGCTAGACACCAAGCTGCCATCAAGGAACCCCCACGAGAAACTATGCCAGTTGTCCTAGGTACCGTCAATGGTATGTATGACAGGAGAACGCCAGCATGAATAGTCATGTAGTCGACCCCCTGTTCTGCCTGTTCTATCACTGTGTCGCGAAAGACCTCCCAAGAAAGATCTTCCGGATGTCCTCCGACCTTCTCTAGCGCTTGGTAGATGGGTACCGTTCCTATTGGGACGGGTGAGTTCCTGATTATCCACTCTCTGGTGGTATGGATATCTGGGCCTGTGGAAAGGTCCATTACCGTATCTGCTCCCCAACGAGTAGCCCACCTAAGCTTTTCTAACTCTGCAGGGATCGAAGACGTTACCGAGGAATTTCCTATATTGGCATTGACTTTGGTAAAGAAGCGCTTGCCAATGATCATAGGCTCCGATTCAGGGTGGTTTATGTTAGCAGGTATGATCGCTCGTCCCTCTGCAACCTCGGTACGAACAGTCTCTGCATCCACCCCCTCCCTCAAAGCGACGAACTCCATCTCCTTCGTAATCTGTCCTCTGCGGGCATAGTACATCTGGGTTACAGGGTGGCCTGTACCGCCTCTCTCGACGATCCATGGTTTACGGAGAGGGGGGAGCCCTTCTCCCGACCGGATAGCTGGACCCGAGGTATCGTACAAGAGTAGCGACTGCTCTTCAGAGTGATCCACTGTTGTTGTTGAAGTTGAAGAGGACAGCAATACTTCTTTGAATGGGATGGTCAATCCCGAAGTTGGGTCATCTATATAGATCTTCCTGATGCGCTCTTTGTCGGCTGGTTGGGTAGCCGACTTGGATTCAACCTTACTGCTCTCAGAGGAAGAACTTCCTGTCTTGGTCAAGCGCCTAGTTGGTGACATAACACTCCTCCCTTCGCCGGCATTATCCGGATCAGGTTCGACCGGTCGGTGTCTATCAACACCCTCTCAGCCCGGTACCTCCGAGCTCCCGTCTTTGTTCTATTTTAACGCAGAAATCACAAACCAGTATCACTCATATACGATACTTGTCGAGGGAGTGGAACCAACACGAGATTTACGAGATCTTGGTTATGAAGTGGGGACATGGGAGGCTGCAGGGAACCCAGGACCTCCGCTGTACAGTCATAGAGGCGTCCCATAGTTGCCAGCCATTAAATATTGGATCATAAGTTCAACCTGAAGTTGTAGATACAGGAAGGAGAGGGAGGATAAATGCCCAAGTTGGAGCCGGGGAACCAGGCCCCGCCGTTTGCTTTGCCAGATGCCGATGGTCAAGTGGTGTCATTGAGTGATTTTCTGGGTAAACGAGTCATAGTTTATTTTTACCCCAAAGACTCTACTCCGGGTTGCACCAAAGAGGCTTGTCAGTTCAACGAGAGCTTGAGTGAGTTCAAACGGGCAGGTATCGAGGTAATCGGGATATCTCCTGATTCCGGAGAGAGCCATCGACGTTTTGCCGAGAAGTATGGCTTGACCCTAAGGTTACTGTCCGATCCAACTCGAGAGGTGATGAAGGCGTATGGGGCGTTTGGACCGAAGAGTATGTACGGTCGGCAAACTGAAGGGGTTATCCGTTCCACTTTCCTTGTTGGACCTGATGGGAAAGTGGAGAAGCTTTGGTACAATGTCAAAGCGGATGGTCATGCAAGCAAGGTTTTGGAGGCAGCTCTCTCCTCTGGATAGTCCCGTTGGTATCCAGCTGCCACTTGAGCCGATACCTCGGTAGGCAGGTTCTTTTCTGGATAGGGGAGAGATCGATCTATGGTCGAATGACCGAGATTGACTCCCACCTTTCTTTTAGGTTATTCTCTTCTTGCCGGATGAGGCTCCGGTGAGCGTCAGCTCGAAGTACCTCTGCTGCATATTTATTTCTCTAGCAGATGGTTGATGGCCTCTGTGCATGATGAAAAGGTAATTTGCACGGAGGTCGGATGCTTAAGTGAAACTGGCACCGTATACAATACAGGTTGCTCAAGAACTTACTATCGTAGTAGGGGCTCCTTTAGTAAGCGGATTCACTGCTAAGGTCGAAGCTATTTTGCAGGGTCGTCGAGGTCCCCGTATATTGCAGCCCTATTACGACCTAGCCAAGTTCTTCCGTAAAGAAATGCTCATGCCGGACGAGGCTAGCCCCTTGTTCATACTCGCTCCCTTGTTGGCTTTTGTTTGCTATTTAGTGGTACCCCTGCTGATACCGGTTCTAACCAGTTTTCCTCTCCCTTTGGGATATATGGGAGATATATTAGGTGGTGGTATAGTACTATCTACAGCAGGATTTCTGGTCGCTTTGGCGGGCACGGAGACGAGCAGTCCATATGCTCAGCTAGGAAGCAGCCGAGCTATGACCTTCGGTGCTTTGATCGAGCCAACCGTCCTATTCGTAGTGTTTGTCGTGGGTTTGATTACCTCTACCGACCTGCCTTATGCAATGTCTCAAGCGGTGCACTCTTCGTTAGGCGAAGTCCTGGCACCGGCCCACATTCTAGCGGCCATCGCCTTCTTCATGGTTGTTCTAGCAGATACGGGTCGTATACCCATAGAAACTCACTCGGGAACCCTCGAGTTTGGGATGATAGAGGAAGCTAGAGTCCTCGAACACTCTGGTCCTGCTTATGCCTTTTTGGCTTGGGGCTCTTCGATCAAGCAGCTCATCTTGTATACGATCTTGATCGATGTGTTCGTAGCCCCTTGGGGTCTGTCTTCCTCGAGGGAGTTGGGGTCAGTATTGTTGGCGGTTCCTGCTCTGTTGAGCAAAGCGATGGGGCTAGGCGTCGTCTTCGCTCTGGTAGACAATTCCTTCTCCAAACTTCGTCTGTTCAAAATACCAGAGTTCATAGTTGCCGCTTTTGTGTTAGCCGTCCTTGCCGTAGTTATCTTCTATTTGGGGGGAGCGAGTTGATGTTTGCTCCTCCTTCTGTACTCACTAGTACTGCTGAAGTGGTTGCCATTGTTGTACTGCTTGCAGCCTTCGGAATGCTCCGCGCTCCACTCATTACCTCACAGATCAATCTCTATCGATTGCAATCATTAGCGGTTACTGCTCTAGCTGTTGTAGTAGGAGCAACTCATGGTCTGGTAGATATTTATATTCTGGCAGTTGCTTCTTTCCTGCTCAAAGTCATAGTCGTGCCCGCGGTCATACTTTCCTTACTCAGAGAGGCTGACAGCGATATAGCTCATTCCAATGTGCTCAAGGTGCCATCCATGATTCTTGTCGCGTTGGTGGTGTCATTATTTGGTTTCATCACCGTTGACGCCCTTCATCTGCGCTCTGTTACACTGCCGGTTCCGGCTCTGGGGATAGCAGTGGCAGCTATCTTAGTTTCATTTGTCATCATTGTTTTCCGTTCAGATGTGATCTCTCAAGCAATGGGCTTTTTCTCGCTGGAGAACGCTGTGTCGATGGCGAGCTTGGCAGTGGCTACAGCGGTTCCGCTGGTAATGGAACTCGCTTTTTTGTTCGACCTCTTGGTGGCGGTCGTAGCGTTTGGAATGTTAATGCGAGTTCATCATCGTAGAACTGGCACTCTTTCTACTGATCCACTGGATCGTTTGAGAGGGTAGGGAAGATGGTGCAGTTTGCCTTGGTGGTCATATTCGGTATTCCCATCTTGGCTGCTATAGGGTCCTTTGCATTTGGTGGAAGATTTGCTGCGGGAGCGAGTACGTCTGGTGGAGTTCTCACTTTTGCTGCTTGTCTGAGTTTGATAGGTGATGGCGGGGAGGGAAAGCATCTCCAGTTGGGCCCTTGGATATCAGGAGATGCTCTCTCAGTGGTGTTCACTCTTGTTGTTGGAGGACTATATGCTGGGGCGGCACTTTATTCTGTAGGATATTTGGCTCAGCACAGTGGTGGGCATAGCAAACGGTTTACACGAAGGTACTACTTAGGTCTGAATATCTTTTGTTGGGCCATGGTTGTCGCTCCTTTAGTGAATGGTTTGGCTTTGATTTGGGTAGCCATAGAGATCACCACTGTTGTATCGGCTCTTTTAGTGGCTGCCGATGGAACTGAGTCGTCAGCGGAGGCAGCTTGGAAGTACCTTCTCATTGCTTCTATGGGGCTTGGGATAGCGTTACTGGGCACGATAATCGCTTATGCAGCTGGGGCTCTTGCTAGTGGCCATGGCTTGGGTATTGGCTTTACTCCTCTTTTTGGTGTCTCTCGACGAATGTCGCCTGACATGATCCGATTTGCATTTGTGCTTGCTGTACTCGGTTATGGAACCAAGATGGGCCTGGCTCCAGTCCATACGTGGCTACCAGATGCCCACTCTGAAGCCCCTACGCCTATCTCGGCTCTGCTCTCTGGAGCTCTTCTGGCAGTTAGCTTTTATGCAATTTTGCGATACTGGCAGTTAGCTCGCATTGTGGTCGGTGCAGCATTCTGTCGGGATGTGCTTCTTGGTTTCGGCATCCTCTCCTTACTGCTGGCCTCTTTGTATTTGCTGTCTCAGAGGGACATTAAAAGGATGTTCGCTTACTCGAGTATTGAACATATGGGAATAGTGGCCATAGGCATGAGCTTTGCAGCACCTATAGCCATCACTGGCGTGTTGCTTCAAGTACTTTCTCATGCAGCAGCAAAAGGAACTGCATTTTTTGGGGCAGGAGTGATCAAGGAAAAGATGCACACCAAGGACATCTCCAAACTCAGCGGAGGAATGCGTCTGTTGCCCTGGAGCGGTCCACTTCTCATGCTTGCAGTATTGGCTCTGTCTGCTCTACCACCATTTGGCATATTCCGAAGCGAGTTCATGATAGTTGCAGGAGGATTGCAGGACTCCAAAGATGTATTAGCTGCAGTATTAATCGTGTTCGTCACCTTGGCATTCCTTGGTATTAGTTGGTCTACCACCAAGGTGTTGTTGATTCCCCCCGAAGAGACAGAAGAGCCAATAACTAATCACTTTGGTATGAGAAGTGAGGGTAGCCCACTATCTGTTTTGGATCGCGTGGACGAAGATCCATCCAATCGGACATTCAAAAACGAGCCGATATCGGAGCGTGTGGAAACAGTAGGATATCCGGTGGCCGAGGAAGGAACTCCTGATCTCCCTGCTTACAGAGCAAGAAGAGGGGAGATCAGCATCTTGATGGTTGTTCCTATGGTCGTTTTCATCTCTGTCCTGTTGCTGTTGGGGGTCCATGTGCCGGGTAGTCTTGCTCATTTGCTCAGTCAGGCTACATCCGAACTGGCTGGGAAGGTAGGTGTATATCACACTATGGTCGGAGTACGATGATCATCGATAGTTCATCGATGCACTATACGGAGGCTACATCTCTAGCTTCTGCAGTAGCTAGGAAGTTGAGAAGAGGATTTCGTTTCAGTGGGCTCTTTGTAGTACCGGAGAACGAGAGGTTGTTGCTGAGGGCAGTCATTACCTGTGGTGCTGAGGTCGAGATCATTTCATCGAGCTTGCCCAGGGATGCTACTGGAGAGAGGGCACCTTCCTATCCAGCGATAAGCAGGCTGGTACCCTCGGCAGAATGGTATGAACGTGCTCTTTATGATCGGTTTGGTGTAATGCCAGAAGGTCATCCACGGCTCATCTCTTTGCTACGGAGGAATGATGAACCAACTACTTTTTCCTCCATTGGAGAAGGAGTGTTCACTATCCCGTATGGCCCGGTGCGTTCGGGAGTTTTCGAATCAGTGGAGTATCTGATCGAGAGTACAGGAGAGGACATTCTGCACCTTGGTGTTGGATTAGCTAGCAAGACCAGGAGTATCGAGGAGCGATTCGTAGGAGTAGATGTATCTACAGGTATTTTGCTTGCGGAGCGAGTAGAGGGAATAGCTAGTGTTGCTCATGCTCTTGGTTTCGCCCAGGCTATCGAAAGCATTTGTTCCATCCGAATTCCCAGAGCGGCAGAGCTGCTTAGAACTGTCCATGCTGAGCTGGAGAGAGTGGTCAATCACCTTGATGTCATCGTTCGTCTTTGTGAAGCAGCCGGATTAGCTGTAGCCCATGCCAGATTCTCTTTGTACAAAGAACAGTTGATGCGTTTAAGGATTGATATGTGTGGCAATCGATTTGGGCGCGGAGTGGTCGTACCAGGGGGGATAGCAAGTCTACCGAATAGAAGCTCTCGTGAGCTCATAGATTGTCTGGACGAGATTGAAGATGCACTCAAGCAGGATACTGATCTACTCATGAGAAGTCCTTCGTTCATTGATCGCCTGCGCGGCAGCGGTGTGCTTACCGTTGAGGAAGCAGAGACATTTGGTTTGCTTGGTCCCGTTGGACGGGGGTCGTCGCTCAGCCAAGATGTAAGGGTTGATCGTCCCTATGCTGCATATGCGGAGGTAGGTCCTTCCTCGCCAGTACTTGGTAGAGCAGGTGATGCCCTTAGCAGGACAGAGGTTAGGTTGGATGAGATCTGGAGTAGCTTTTCCATTATACGACGGGCTATACGAGGCTTAGCGGAGGTAAACACTTCAGGCTTGGACAGCTGGCAAAGATCTCTACAGTTATTGGATGGAGAGGCTTTGGGGTGGGCCGAGGCTCCACAAGGTGAGCTGCTCGTCTTAGTTGCGCTAGAAGGTGGAAGAATTGCTTACACCAGGGTAAGGTCGGCTTCTTGGCACAATTTGCAGGCCCTCCCAAGAGCTTTCAAAGGAGATGTCCTGACCGACTTTGCCTTCATCGAAGCCAGTTTTGGCTTGTCTCCAGCGGGAGCAGCCCTATGAGGAGTAATCCTCGGCGTTCGTCCAGATCTCAACTCAATGGTAGCAATTGCTCCAGCGGGAGCAGCCCTACTGGGAGGAGATGTCGATGCCTTGGCTGACCAGGGGATTGAGGAACGGGATAGTAACTACTCACTATCCAAGACGGAAGGATGGCTATGGCATGTATTGGAGGGCGGCTGTTCAAGTATGTTCTTCGAACAGCAGTGCCAAGAGCGACTTGGATGGAATTGTTGGAGTTGCTGCCGACAAATTTGCTCTGGAAAGATTGTGCCCGACCGAAGCTATCTCGGTAGATGGTGTGGGTATCTTTCTCGATCGGGGCAAGTGCATTTTGTGTGGCGCCTGTGTAGCTGCTCGCCCAGATCTATTTGCTTTCGAGGCCGACATAGAGCTGGCTGTCTTGGATCGTCGGATGCTAATAGTTCCTCGAAGCGAGGAAGAAGAGGATGATCTGGACCGCATCAAGGAGGAACTTCGAAACCGCACTGTAGCACTTAGGCGATCGGTGCATATACGTCACGTAGATGTGGGCTCTGACGGTAGCGACGAATGGGAGATCTCTGCTCTTACCAATCCAGTTTACGACATTGCCAGATTGGGGATTTTCTTCACGGCCAGTCCTCGTCATGCTGACATCCTTCTTGTAACTGGGGTGGGAACTCCCGGCATGACTGAATCGTTGCAAGTTACTTTGGAGGCAATGCCCAAACCCACAGTGGTGATGGCGGTTGGATCGGACGCTGTCAGTGGTGGCATTGTGCAACCGGGTAGAGGGGTGGGGCAACTACTCGATGTGGATATCTGGATTCCAGGCTCTCCAGCTAGTCCGTTCAGCATTCTCCACGGTATCTGCTTGGCTGTGGGGATGTTGAAAGGGGATCGATGATTACTGGCTTGATAGCTGCCAGCTTCTCTCTATTGGCGCTGGCGTTCCTGATCCAACCGCTACTCGGGATAGAACGTCGGATTTATCGACAGATTCCAGCTGCTCTTACGGGAGCGGCATCTACTTTGTTGGCAGTTGCCGGAGGAGCCTCCATGAATAGAGAGCGTCCCGTTGTCATGTCATTGGGGGGATTCTTGGAAATTGGTCGCCAGGCTTTGGTCATTGACCACCTGTCCGGCATGTTTCTGGTGCTCGTCTCCGTGATAGCGGTAGCCGTGTCAGCTTGCTACATCTCTTATGCGGGATCGCATGGACTGCAACACTCTAGATGGAGCGGCTCTTTGTACGCGCTGTTGATCGCTTCAGTCACCTCTGTGCTGCTTGCAGGAGATGTCTTTGTGTTCTTGTTTGCCTGGGAGATTTTGAGTCTCTCGTTCTACGGCCTTGTTGCTGTTGGAGCGAGCTCACCTTCACTTGTTCGGTCGGTTGGAACAATTCGGTCATCTGCTGATTCTTTTCACCATCGCGAGGATAGGATACTGGCAAGGAAAGGCTTTGCCTCGCAAGTTGCTCGAGATCCAGAAGCTTCCTGGATAACTTTAGGGGCCAGCAAGATTGGTGGGGCATCTTTACTGCTTGGCCTGTTACTAGCTGCTGTTCATGCAGGAAGCATGAGTTTTGCCATGTGGCATGGGCTAGGTCATGGAGACATCCAACAGGTTGTCTGGGCGCTACTGGTAGTTGGGTTTGGTGCCAAGATAGGTCTTGTCCCCTTCGAGGCATGGATGCCAAGAGGATATGTTGCTGCAACTGGCCTGTCAAGGGCAGCAATGGCTGGAATAGCAGTTAACGTAGGGTTCTATGGATTTTGGCGTTTTCTGGGCCTTCTGGGATATCCACCAGCATGGCTAGATGTAATCGTTCTCGTGTTAGGAGCTCTAACTGCCATTGGCGGAATTGCCTTTGCTACTGTGCAGTCCGATCTTGGACGTGTATTGGCTTATTCAAGCGTAGAAAATAGTGGTATTATCATCACTGCTTTTGGTGTTGCCTTGACAGGTGCTACCACGAACGAGGTTCCACTAGTGGCAGTAGGGTTGTTAGCTGCCACCTCTCAAGTGGTCGCTCACGCCCTGGGCAAGTCTCTCACCTTTGCTGCTACGGCTCACCTGGAGTTGGCGTCTGGCAGTTTGTCGTTGGATGACATGAAAGGACTAGGGCATCAGGTGCCCTATGTAAGAGCAGCCTTTGCAGTTGGTGCTGCTAGTCTAGCTGGACTACCTCCCAGTATTGGGTTTGTCTCTGAGTGGTTTGTCCTGGAGGCACTTATGCAACAGTTCAGAGTGCATGACTTGCCTCTTAGACTTGCTCTAGCTACTGCTGGAGCGGCCGTAGCCCTAACAGTAGGTTTTGCCGCCTTGGCGTTCCTACGTATTCTCGGGCTGACCATTTTGGGGAAGGGAAAGAGAGCAGCTTATGCGAGTGGAGGGGAAGGAGTAGCTTCCAGATGGGGGCTTGGTGTACTTGCCCTAGGCTGCCTTGGCCTTGCTGCGATCACTCCTTGGGAGTTCAGGTTCATTGCTAGAGGGCTGTCGCAGCTCGTACCGGTGAATGTAGTACAACAAGCTCTACGCTCTCCATTTGTCCTTCAGCCTGTCTTTTCTGGTTTCTCCATCCTTTCCCCGTCATGGCTGTGGATTACCATGCCACTCCTCTTAGTGGTAGTCGTGCTAGCGGCCCTGCTGCTCTCTGGAGGCAGATACATATCAGTTAGAAAGGTGCGACCTTGGAGGTCGGCAACCCTGGAGAGGTCCGAGTCTTTTTCCTATACCTCTTTTGCCTTTGCTAATCCTGCCCGTCATATTCTGGCTAACATCCTTGGAGCGAGAAAGCAGGTCAGTCAGATCGATCTTGCTCCTTTCGATGAAGCTGAGCTGGGTGAATCTACAGTTCCCGTCTGGACTTTTTACAGTCGTACAGTGCACGAACATACCGTCACCGATCCAGTTGTACGCTATCTACTGCAACCAGTAAGAAAGATGCTTCTTTTCATTAGCAAACAAGCCAAGTGTCTTCAATCGGGCAAGTTAGCACTTTATATAACTTATATGCTAATAGCCTTGCTAGGACTATTAGCTGTGGTGGCCTCCTTGCGGTGAAGAGTTCAGATTGCCTGAGCTGGGAATTGGGCTCGGCTCACTGGTCCATTGACTTGCGCTCCTGCGGTTCCAGGCACTGGGACGGCTATTGGTTGACCGCTGATCTGGAATGCTACTGAACTTATACCAGGGATGCCTGTAATTGTATATACGACTTGAGCTACGGCAGGGATTTGGTCAGCTCCTACGATCATTCCAAAAGCAGAGGAGAAATTGACTGTTGCTACCCCAGCAGTAACAGAGACCGATAACAAGCGAGTACCGGTACTGATGGCAGTCTGATAGCCGTTCTCAGCTTCAGCCAAGGTAGGACCAGCAAGCAGGGCATCCAGTGCCTCGGTGGCAAGAGTAGGTAGAGGAGCGGGAAAGTGCACCTCTCTGGCTACAGGGGCTAGATGACCTTGATCGAGCAGGTAGATGCTCACCGGAGCAGTTGGGTGCGCTGGGGATACCCTTTCCTGAACAGGTTCTTTCTTGTTGGAGAGGAGGCCAAAAGGTACTCCCGAGGGGGCGATGGTTTGAGGCCCACCACTTGACGGCACACCGCAAGCGCTGACCAGGATGGCAAGTACCACTGCGATTGACAGGCTGAGAATATGGCTCACAACGGGTCTCTTCCTAGGAAGTTTATCCGTTGGTATACTCATTGCCTCGTAGACATCCAGAAATTGCACTAGGCCTCCTGCAAAGGCAGCTCAACAACGAATCTAGCACCTCCACTAGGAGAAGATTCGACATGTACGCTGCCTCCCAAGAGCTGAACATGCTCTGCCACTAGTGATAGCCCAAGACCTGCCCCTGTATGTTCCCGTCGATTTTTCGAGGAACTCCCCCTAGCAAATCTCTGGAAGATTATCTGACGCTCTTCTTGAGGAATACCTGGGCCATCATCGGAGACCGCCAGAGTCATCTTGCCATCCGTTTTGCCTACCTCCAGCAGTTTGGTCCCTCCTCCGTATAGGTCAGCGTTCTCCACCAAGTTGGCTACTATACGTTCGAAACGCAGCTTGTCTACCAAAAGCTTCATCCCTGCCACTTCACTGTCTATTACTACAGGGAACGGCTCACCCTCTCTTGAATTCATGGTTCGCTTGGAAACTTGGTTGATTAGTTGATCCACCTGTACTTCCTCGAGGGATGGTTCTGCCGATCCAGCATCTAGCCGTGATATCTCCAAAAGGTCGGTTACCATCCGTTGGAAGTGGCGAACCTCGGCATCAAGAAGGTCCAGTGCTTGACGGTTGCGAGGCTGTAGTTCGTTACGATGTGATTTCAGCACTTCTAACGAGGTGGCCAAGGTGGTGAGGGGAGAGCGGAGCTCATGGCTTACATCGGAGGTGAATCGCACCTCCCGTTCTATACGTTCTTGGAGCTTATCGGCCATTTGATTGAAGGAGGTTGCCAGAGGGGCTAGATCCTTGTCTTCGTTGCTGTCCAGTCTGGTATCCAGTCGCCCTCCCGCAATGGCTACTGCTGCTTTGGATACATCCGCCAAAGGACGCAACAGTCTGCCACTGGCCCAACGTCCCACTATTGCTCCTGCGACAGTGGTAGCAATTGCAGCAGCTGCCAAGGTAACTGTCAGAACCCTCAAGGTTCGTGAGAGATCTGCCAAGGAGAATATCTCGAAGTAAGAGGCCCTTACTGCTGGCATGGGTACTCCTACTGCAAGCTGTGGAGTTGAGCGCAGACGATAGCGATCGATAGCAGGGGTGCCTGAGGTGACTAGGCGCTGCATATCCTCTGGTAGATCATTTTGCCCTACTCCTAGGGAGGATCCATACCAGTGATGTTTATAGTATAGAATTGATTCTGAGCCAGCAGGACTATCCAAGGATGCGAGAGTTTGCGGTACATTAGGGTTGTAAGAGCGTAAGGCTGTTCTGACAAGAGAGGCATTGACGAAAGCCTGACGCATCAATGCATCTTGTCGTTGGTGCAAGAAGTACTGACGAGCTGTCTCATAGGTAATTCCTGCCAGAGCTGCCGAGAGAACCAGTGCCCCTAATCCGAATGTGGCAGTTACTCGTGCACGCAAGCCCAGTCGCTGGTGGTGCTGTTTTCTCGACTTTGCACGTGGGCGGGTTTCAGCTTGGTTGGTCGAGTTGGTTGTGCTGAACGTTGTATCGATTTCTGCACCTTTGCGAACAGCGCTCTCCCGCCTTTGTCCCCCTTCCTTGGGGGTGTCGCCATATGCAGCAGGAATTGCGCCATCGGTCATGGTTGCAGCTTGTAGCCAAGACCCCTCATGGTGATGACATGCTCTGGGTTGCCCGGATCCCTCTCTATCTTGGTCCGCAGCCTTCGTATGTGGACGTCGACCAGTCGTCCATCGCCGAAGTAGTCATAACCCCAAACTCGATCGAGCAAATCTTCTCGACTTAGGACTCTTCCTGCGTTCTCAGCTAGTTCACAAAGAAGACGGAATTCTGTGCGAGTTAAGTGAACCTCTGAACCGTTGACCCACACGGTGCCTTCTTCTGGGTAAATTGCTAAATCACCGAAGATATACGATTGTGAGCTAGCCATAGTAGACCTAGCTCTTCTGAGAAGAGCCATGATCCGAGCCGAAAGCTCTTTGGTGGCGAACGGCTTGGTTATGTAGTCGTCTGCTCCTGCCTCTAGGCCCGCTACGATGTCGTGTGTGTCGGAACGTGCGGTAACCATTATTACCGGCACATCGCTCATTTCCCTGACTCGTCTAGTTAGCTCAAGACCGTCCATTCCTGGAAGCATGATGTCGACGAGCACTATGTCAGAGGGGTCCCTAGAGAAACTTTCGATGGCCTCCTCCGCAGAACTAGCCTCGCTTGTCGTATATCCCTCGTCCTCCAAGGCCAATCGCATAGAGGTACGTATGCGCTCATCGTCTTCTACTAAAAGGATGGAGTTGCTCATCTTTCCACCGGTCTTGTTCTAGTTGTGTGCAGTAGATATTTTACATGATTAGCTACTTATCGAACTTGCTTACAAAAGTTTTTGCAATTGCAAAATATAATTAACACTACTTAAGCATCGAATACGATAATAGTGCACTGGATCTGCTAAATTTTTTTAAAAATTATTACAGTGCTATGGCAAACTTCCTTGATTGAGCTGCACAGAAATCTTTGCTAACTGCTGATTCTTATTATTGCTACTCTATGAGTAGTTGATACGATAGTTTTGTATTGATGTCATCTGCTTCAGCCAGTCCATGGAAAATTGCACCTTTCGAAGAGTCTTTGATGACGCGTGCAGCTGCCACGGTACAGGCCTATCGACGCGACTTGGATGCCTTTGTGACATGGGCAGAGAGAGGTGGCATTGAATTGCCCGAAGATGTGGATCGCTTGCTGTTGCGCCGATATCTAGCCTACTTGGCTACCAGGGGATATGCACGCTCTACGATCGCGAGAAAGACTGCTGCGCTTCGGCAGTACTTTTCCTGGCTTGAGCAGAACGGAATGGTTGAGGACAACCCGGCTACACATTTGAGTGCACCGAAACCGGCGGGTCGTTTACCAAGGGTGCTGAGTATGCAAGAGATCCGTACCTTGATCGATTATTTTGATCATCCTACCGCTGTTTCTGGTCAATCCAAGAGAGGAGATTATGGACTAGGGCCTCCAGGCCATAGAGGTATTGACGAGGATGGAGCAGGCCTCGATGGTGGCATGGACGGAGAGAACTGTGGCGACGGAAGCAATAGCAACAGGGAGAGTAAGGCTAATGAGGCAATTGCTCTAAGGGACAGAGTGGTGGTGGAGCTGCTGTACGGTACTGGCATGCGTGTTGAAGAGTTGTGCAGCCTTCGCCTGGAGGATGTGGATATAGCTCATCGGACAGTCACCGTATGGGGCAAGCGGGCAAAACAACGTCGACTCCCTATTCATGGTCAACTTGCCGATCTCCTCTCCGAGTGGCTGCATAATGGTAGACCAGTACTGCTTAGAAGTTCTGTTGAAGGTCTTGCCTGCAAGGCAGTCTTTTTAAATCGTTTAGGAAGACGCATGGGACAGAGAGATGTGCGCAGGATCCTTGCTCGCTCTCCTGTAGCACCAACTCATCCTCATGCACTTCGACATACATTTGCAACTCACTTATTGGATGGAGGTGCCGATCTGAGAGTCGTTCAAGAGCTGTTGGGCCATGAGAGCTTGGCCACCACCCAGGTGTACACGCATGTGAGCCAAGAGAGGCTCATTGCCGTTTATCAGCTCACTCATCCACGGGGATAGGTATTGGAGATGACCAAGCTGTTTGAAGACCTCAAGGTAGATGAGTTATGGCAGAGGTACAAGCAAACCCATGACAAGCAGTTGCGCGACCAGCTGGTCATCCAATATGCACCATTGGTCAAATATGTAGCAGCTAGGGTTGGTTCAGGGCTGCCCAATCACATCGAACAGTCCGATTTGGTTAGCTATGGGTTCATCGGATTGATCGATGCCATAGAAAGATTCGACTTGGGTCGTCAGGTCAAATTTGAAACTTATGCTATGTCCAGGATCAAAGGCGCCATCATTGACGAGCTGAGAGCCACTGACTGGGTACCCAGGTCTATTCGCAACCGTATAAAAGAGCTTGAACAGGCCTATTCCAAGTTGGAATCCTCGCTCCGTCGTACTCCTACCGATGCTGAGTTGGCTCAAGAGCTAGGGGTCAGTGAGGCTGAGTTGACTGAGATATTCAAACAAGTCTCTTTTACTGGAATTATTCCCCTGGACGAAGTGCTTTTTCCCAAAGGGAGTCGTCCCGAAAGCTCCACTCTTAGGGATTTGCTCCCTGATCTTAGCGATGGACCCCAAGTCATGGTGGAGGTTCAAGAGATGCGAAGGGTACTTCGTCAAGCCATCCTCAAGCTAGGGGAAAGAGAGAAGACGGTTCTAGCTCTCTACTACTACGAGGGACTTACGCTTGCTCAGATTGGAGAGATTCTTGGAGTCACCGAGAGCAGGGTGTGTCAGATCCATACCAAGGCGATACTGCAACTCAGGGTGAAGTTGAGGAGCTGTTCCAAGGATGAGCATAACGGAGGCCATGGATACATGCCGAGGGATCTGCACTTGGCTCGTTGAGATATGTTGAATTCTCATTGAGTTTGTCCGAGTCATTGGTGGGCAACCTCAAAACAGCGGCGTAGTGCAGGTAGAGTCATCTGGCTTATCCAGGGGAGGGTGTCGGCATTGAGTAGGATATGCTTGATGCTTGGTCTGTAGGCTAAATTAAAGTTAAGGTAGTCTGTCAACCGTAGCGGTTTCGTTTGTGCATACTTGGATGCAGTTGACGATCTCACAGATGGTTGTGCATCTACCTCACTGAATTTCGCTGGAGCACATCCACGGTCGTTTGCTGAGTCGAACGCTGTGCTCCAGTAAGAGAGAACCGATGGAGGATAAGAACCATGGCAGTAGTAACTATGAAGCAGCTCCTGGAAGCTGGGCTGCACTTTGGACATCAGACTAGACGATGGAACCCGAAGATGCGTCGGTATATCTTCGGAGAGCGTAATGGTGTCTACATAATTGACTTGAACTTGACCCTGGCGGGGATAGATCGTGCCTACAGCTTCGTGCGAGATCTAGCTGCAAATGGGGGGACAATTTTGTTCGTAGGCACCAAGAAGCAAGCTCAAGAACCTATAGGTCAGTACGCCCGTTACTGCGGTATGCCGTATGTGAACGAGCGTTGGCTAGGTGGCATGTTGACCAATTTTGCCACTGTGTCAAGTCGTGTTCGCAAACTAGAGGAGTACGAATCTCTGGTGGACTCGGGCGAGTTACAGGCCATGCCCAAGAAGGAGGCGTTGCTCATAACCCGCGAGTTGGAAAAACTTCGCCGTAACCTCGGAGGTATTAGAACCATGAGCAAGCTGCCGGATGCTGTGTTCATCATCGATACCAAGCAGGAACACATAGCAGTTACCGAGGCCAACAAACTGAACATCCCTATTGTTGGGCTGGTGGACACCAACTGTGATCCAGATGTGGTTAGTTATGTCATCCCAGGCAATGATGATGCTATCCGGGCAGCTAGGCTCATGTGCAGGGTCATAGCAGAAGCAGTATTGGAAGGAAAGTTCATGGCTGAAAAAGGAGTTAGTCAGGTAGCCATGCCGGATGATCGAGAAACTGCAGATGAGGATAGGAAGATCAGTGAGGGTGCAGAGGTGAACACGGATACGCAAACGAGTATGAGCAATGCAGAGGCGGTTGTGTCGGTGCCAGGTACGGTAGTAGGAGAGTAAGCGATGGCAGAGTTTACGGCAAAGGATGTCCAGGCTCTTCGTCGAGCTACTGGAGCAGGGATGCTGGATGCCAAGCGTGCGCTGGAAGCTACCGAGGGAGATCCAGAGGCTGCTGCTCAATGGTTAAGAGTCCAAGGCCTGGCCAAGGCAGTCAACAGACAGGGCCGGGAGAACTCCGAGGGTACTGTTGCACTTGTCTTGCAGGACAATATCGCTGCTGCCCTCGAACTAAGGTGCGAGACAGATTTCGTAGCTAAGTCGGCGGAGTTTCTTGGTGCAGCGGAAAGACTGGCCAAGGTTCTTCTCCTCTCTGGAGAGGATGCGCTTGCGAATGAGCAGCCCAGCCTAGATGAGCTCAAGATTCGACTTGGTGAGAACATATCCATAGGCAAGACCGCCAGGCTAGAATCTCCTCCAGACGGCGTGTTGGGGGTCTATCTTCATTCACAGAACGGTCGTGGGGTAAATGGCGTGATAGTTCAGCTGCGAGGTGGTAACCCAGAGCTGGCGCACGACATAGCTGTGCACATAGCCTTTGCTAGGCCGAGATACCTTTCTCGGGCCGATGTGCCCGAGGATGAGATAGCGGCAGAGAGGAGTACCTTGACAGCGATGGCGAGACAGGAGGGAAAGTCAGAGGCGGCATTAGAGAAGGTCGTGGATGGCAGGATGCGCGGATGGTTCAAGGAGAGATGCTTGCTAGAACAGGACTATGTACGAGATGAGAAGCGAACTATTGCTGATCTCTTGGGTACCGCTGAAGTTGTTACCTTTGCTCAGGTGGCGATAGGTGGTTGATCCATCGGCAGCTCCAGTTGGCTCGTCGGAGGCCATTGCTGATACCGGGAGACGACCCATGTGGCACAGGGTCGTACTCAAGATGTCTGGAGAGGCATTGGCTAGTAGCTCGGCTGGTGAAACTGTCGATGCGGCTGTGGTCGGGAGAATAGCTGCAGAGATAGCTCAAGCCAAACGAGAGTTCGACTTGGAGTTGGCGATCGTAGTTGGGGGAGGGAATATTTGGAGAGGAACCGAAGGAGCGGCAGCAGGCATGGACCGAGCTACTTCGGATGCCATGGGTATGCTGGCAACCGTGATCAACGCTCTGGCGTTGCAGGAAGCCTTGGAGCGAGTTGGACAACCTACCCGAGTGCTCTCTGCCATACACATGGCTGAGGTAGCTGAACCGTACATTCGTCGGCGAGCTATTAGACACCTGGAGAAGGGGAGAGTAGTCATATTTGCTGCTGGCATGGGTAATCCCTACTTTACTACCGACACCTCGGCTGCTCTTCGAGCGGCCGAGATAGAAGCGGATGTATTGCTCAAAGGCACGCACTCGGGAGTGGATGGTGTCTACAGTGCGGATCCGAAGGTCCATGAGGATGCAGTCAGGTATGACAAAATTGCTTTTATGGATGTAGTAGCCAAAGATTTACGGGTTATGGACTTGACCGCAGTGACGTTCTGCAAAGACAATAGTTTACCCGTGTTGGTCTTCGATATCATGCGTCCCAACAATATCCTGCGTACACTTGCAGGAGAAGATATCGGTACGCTTATCACGTGATGGAAGAGAACTCTGTAGTAGAAGAAGCCATAGCCGAGGCTCGCGAGAAGATGGCTCGGGCGATCAGTCATACAGAAGAGGAGTTTGCCACTATAAGAACGGGGCGTGCCTCACCAGGGCTGGTCGAAGGGTTAAAGGTGGATTACTACGGAACCATGGTTCAGCTGAGACAGATTGCTAGTTTCGCCGTGCCCGAACCACGAGTTTTGGTGATTCATCCGTATGATCGTAGTTCGCTCCAGGCAATTGAGAAGGCTATCACGGGGTCGAATCTTGGTCTGGTACCATCCAACGATGGTCAGCTGGTCAGGATCGTTTTTCCTCCGTTGACCGAGGAACGAAGACGCGAGCTCGCTAAGGTGGTCAAGCAGCGAGCCGAGGAGGGACGTGTGGCTGTTCGTAACGTTCGCAGACACGTGCGCCACACACTAGAGGAGTTCCAACATGACGGGGACATTTCGTCGGATGAGTTGGATAGAGCGGAGAAGGAACTTGATCGGATTACTCATGAGTTTATTGCAGAAGTAGATCGTATTTTGTCGCACAAGGAGCAGGAGCTGCTCGAAACCTGAGTTATGCAAGTGCCGGACGCCGTAAGGTAACGAGCTGCCAGTCGTACCGGGGAGAGGTGTAGTGGACGAGCGAGCCAAGAGAAACAAGAGACATGCTGCGGGAAGTGGTAGAAGCTCCGGTATCAGGATTATCGGTGCAGAACAAGTGGCAGATATTGTAGCCAGTCAGCATGGCGTCGAAGATGACCCCTTGGGTGATCACGGAGATGGAGGCTTTAAGCTACCCCTTGAGAACACTTCCGGAGAGATGAAGGAAGAGCTGTTTGATCGTGATCAACTCGATGAGTCGACGGCCGAAGACACTCTATTGCCAGAGGACGTACCTGTAGAGTCTACCCTTGGAGGAGCGAGCCCCAAGGGCGAAGATTTTGAACTGCCTCATTGGAGCGATCCTCCAACTGGACAAGTTCCAGCGGTCTTGCACCGCAGTGGAGATGGGGAGGAGAGTACCCCTCTCTCTCCGTCATCCGGGGCGCCTGTATGGCGCGAGTACGATTCGGACTGGGAGATGGCAGAGGATTTAAGCGAGGTATTTACCGAGGACAACGAGCCTAGACTTGGTGCTTTAGATCCCGACAAAGAAGATGTTACGGAGATGTACAACTTTGCTGAGATAGACGCTCTCATCTCATCCCCACCGTTGTCCCCTCCCACTTCTGCATCTACTCCCATTTCCGGCCCCTTGTTCTCGGAACCCTCTCAACTGTCCCAGTATGAGCTCGAGCGAATAGAGAAGGAACTAGCGCAAGCAAGGGAGGCCAAGACTGCAAGCGAGGAGAACCTCTCATCTGCCTCGGACAGGGAAGTCGATGATGGTATGGAGTTGCAGGCATCAAGCACTTCTAGGCATGCATACGATGTCCAACCAGAGGAGAGCAGCGAGTCCCATAGTTCTTCAGCTTCTTCAGTGCTCGGCCAGAATACACTCGGAGAGGGCGTACTCGGAGAGGAGAGCGAAGATGACGAGCCAACCGGAGTGGATAGCCCGAGGCCAGCAAGGGCAAGAGACGTTGATGGTTACGATACCTACTCTGGTGATGCTTATCCTAGCGAAGAACAGCATTTGACCAGCGGGAGTAGACGACATGTCCGGCGCAAGGGGCGTTCGGCCAAACAGCCTAGATCTTCGCGCGATGTCCTTGTGTCGGTGATAACCGGAGTAGTCTTCGGAGCTGTTGCTGTAGCAGCTTTCGAGCTAGGCAGTGCAGCAACTCTCGCTTTATGCGCCCTCATCCTCTTTGTTGCTGGAGGGGAAGCGCTACGAGCATTGAGAAGAGCGGGAAAGAGGCCAGCCAGCTCTGTGGTGTTGGTCGGCATCATCGCCATCTTGGTGGGGGCTTACAAAGGAGGCGTCACTGCTATTGCCCCAATAGCAGCTTTGGTGGTTGCTGCCACGCTCGTCTACTACGTGCTGGACAAGTTGAGAGGCACCTCGCTCGAACAAGTGTCTCTGAGCATTATGATCTTTGCCTGGATAGGAATTTTAGGTTCCTTTGCGGGAGTTCTCCTGGATCCATCCGTATATCCGCACCGCAACGGAGTGGCTTTTCTGGTTGGAGCCATCATTGCTACGGTCGCCTACGATGTGGGGGGTTTGTTCGTTGGGGCAACTCTGGGGCGGCATAGATTGGCACCAACGTTGAGTCCAGGAAAGACAGTTGAAGGATTGATCGGGGCCACCTTAGTAGCTGTAGCTGTTGCTGTCGCGGTTGTAAGCAGGATTCATCCCTGGGACCTTTCCTCTGCTGCCTTGCTTGGGTGCGTGGTTGCTGTGGTGGCACCTCTTGGGGACCTGAGTGAGTCATTGATCAAACGTGATCTACACTTGAAAGATATGGGATCATTGCTGCCGGGGCATGGAGGATTCATAGACCGTATCGATGGGCTGCTTTTTGCTATTCCTGCCACTTACGAGCTAATTCGTCTACTGCATTTGGTCTGATATGGGAGATCTACGGTAAGTGGTACGGACGGTGAGCATTATTGGTTCAACAGGCTCTATAGGTACCCAATCCTTGGATGTTCTGAGGGCGAACCGTGACGACTTCATACTCTTGGCTCTAGGAGCTCGTAGTTCCGTCGATAAATTAGTTGAGCAAGTAAACGAGTTCAGACCGGCCATGGTGGCGGTTGCCGATGGCGACTCAGCTATTCAGGTGAGTCAGCGTGTTCCTAGCGGAATAAAGGTACTAGCTGGCCAAGGAGCCCTAGCAGAGATAGCTAAAGAAGCCGATATCATTATCAATGCTCTTGTTGGCTTTGAGGGTCTGGCAGTCAGTATCACCGCTCTTGAAGCTGGGAAACGGCTAGCCTTAGCCAACAAGGAATCCCTAGTCGTTGGTGCCTCTCTCATGAAGGATGCTCTAGGTCGCGGAGGTGGCGAGCTACTGCCGGTCGACTCTGAACATGCGGCTATCCATCAGTGTATTCATGGTTGGTCCTCCTCGGTGTCCAGATTGATTATTACGGCAAGTGGAGGCCCTTTCAGGGATCTAGATGCTAAATTTCTAGGAAGAGTTGGTCCTGAAGATGCTCTTGCTCATCCGACGTGGAAAATGGGACCGAAGATCACGGTGGACTCGTCTACCTTGATGAACAAAGGACTAGAGGTGATAGAGGCGCATGAGCTGTTCGGCATCCCTTATCAGCAAATAGATGTATTGGTTCATCCCCAGTCCATAGTTCATTCTATGGTCGAGTTCACAGATGGGGCTACCCTTGCTCAGTTGTCCTTACCTGATATGCGACTTCCTATTGGGTACGCGCTCTTCTACCCTGAGCGAATGAAAGTGCCTTACGGCAGGGTCAGTTGGTCGGACTTGGTCCAGTTGGAATTCCATCCTCCAGATCGGGAGAAGTTCCCATGCTTGGATCTAGCTCTTCAGGCAGGACAGACAGGAGGAGTTGCTCCAGCATGGCTCAATGCCGCCAACGAAGTAGCAGTGCAAAGCTTTCTTGACCACAAGATCTCATGGGTGGAAATAGCAGAGGTTGTGGCGGATGCTCTTGCTGCTTGCGACCTCTCTCAGCCGAGCACTTTCGAGGATCTTGTAGCTGCTGATCAAAAGGCTAGGGAGGTAGCCCTTAGGTCAGTGGAGAACAGACAGCGAGGCTGATGAGTTCAGCAATGGGTGCAGAGCAGCAACCAGAGGGAGGCAGCCAGGCATACAGCTTGATCAAGCTGGCAGTAGTTGTGGTTGCAGTTGTAGTTCTAGCCGTATATGCAGGGTACTCAGATGTTCTAATTGTTGTAGCTGCCTTGGTCTTCATGATCATGCTCCATGAGTTCGGCCACTTGGTTATGGCCAAGCTGGGCCATATGAAAGTGACCGAGTACTTCTTGGGATTTGGTCCACGCATCTGGTCGATCAAAAAGGGAGAGACCGAGTACGGTATAAAGGCCATCCCAGCTGGCGGTTATGTGAAGATCATAGGCATGACCAACCTTGATGAAGTGCCTCCTGAAGATGAAGCCCGCACCTATCGACAACAGCCATTTTGGAGACGAATGAGTGTTGCTTTAGCTGGGTCGTTCACCCACTTCTTCATGGCTGCAGTTATGCTCTGGATACTCTTTTCCTTTATTGGCCTTCCAGTGGCTAACAAAGTGCAGGTACAAGCATTGCTTCATTTGGACAATGCTACCAACCCAGCTAAAGCAGGTGGGCTAGTCCCAGGTGATGTATTGGTGTCGGTGGATGGCCATCGCATCACCGGCTACCAGCAACTGTCCAGCTTGATTGAGCACAGTGTGAACAAGCCGCTCAAGATGGTAGTGACCGACAATGGACATATACACCGAGTAGTGGTTGTACCGGTGGATGGTCGTAAGGTTCTTTTCCGCGGCAAGCCGTTCATGCCACCTTCCGCTAAGTATCCTGGAGTGATCGGAGTAGAGCTCACACATCCAACTCAAACGGTTAACCCATTTGTTGGATTGGCCAAAGCAGCTCAAGGACTTGGAAGGTTCACCACTGCTTCGTTTGGAGCTCTCGGCACGATCTTTTCCCTTCACGGCCTCACCTCTTATTTGCATCAGTTGTCCAGCAGCTCTGCTGCTGCTAAAGCTGCGAAGT
Source organism: Actinomycetota bacterium (assembly GCA_023489235.1). Lineage (GTDB taxonomy): Bacteria > Actinomycetota > Acidimicrobiia > Acidimicrobiales > JAMDDE01 > JAMDDE01. The sequence continues at coordinate 31,287 of JAMDDE010000040.1, forward strand.
CTGATGCACCGAGGCTTGAATCGATCTATGGGGCAGTGCGAACTGCTGCTCAAGGGGCAAAAGCTGGACCAGGATACCTCCTTATCGTGTTGATCAGCATCAATGTATTTGTAGGGTTGATCAACCTTGCCCCGATGCTTCCTTTGGACGGAGGTCATGTGGTCATTGCTATTTACGAACGCATCCGCTCGCGGCATGGGCGAATGTACCATATGGATGTGTCCAAGCTGATGCCGCTCACCTATACCGTTGTACTCATATTGATATTACTTTTTGCTAGTTCATTTTACCTTGATGTTACCCATCCTTTAGCTAATCCTTTTAAATAGAAATAATATTAGATAGTCAATAGGCCGTGTAGCGAATACTCGATGGAAAAGGGCATGAATAACGAGCATCGAATGTGTCGAAAGGAGTGTAGTTGTGACTAGGCCATCGTTGCAAATAGCTCAGAGGAGGCCAACCCGGCAAATTCGTATAGGCTCAGTTCTTGTCGGAGGGGGTGCACCTATCAGTGTGCAGTCCATGACCACCACCAAGACCAGAGATGTTGAAGGAACCTTGTCACAAATCTGGGCATTGGCAGCTGCAGGTGCAGATATAGTTCGCTGCACCTGCAATGACAGCGATGCAGCGGCTGGGCTGGCTGGCATAGTTCCTAGGTCACCGGTACCCATAGTTGCCGATGTACACTACCATTACGAGATGGCACTAGCTGCCCTAGAAGCTGGCGTGCAAGGTCTGCGACTCAATCCAGGCAATTTACGCAAACCTCAAGAGATCAAGTTAGTAGCCACCGAGGCAAAGGCACGAGGGGTGCCGATCCGCATAGGCGTCAATGCTGGGTCGCTTCATCCAGATATAGAGCGGCGTTATGGCGGTGCTACTCCTGAAGCGTTAGTGGCATCAGCTCGCCAAGAGCTTGAATACTTCGCTGAAGTTGATTTCTATGATGTGAAGATATCAGTGAAAGCCTCGAGTGTCCCCTTGATGGTAGAGGCATATAGACTTGCAGCTGATACCTTTGACTACCCATTGCACTTGGGTGTAACTGAAGCAGGTCCTCCTCCGGATGGTTTGCTCAAGGGAACGGCTGGCATAGCAGCTCTGTTGGCCGAGGGCATTGGTGATACGATCCGGTACTCCTTAACGGCCGATCCTGTAGAGGAAGCACGGGCAGGTAGACGGTTGCTCGAGGTCATGGGGTTAAGAGAGCGAAAGGGTATAGATCTGGTAGCCTGTCCCTCTTGTGGGAGAAGCGAGATCGATGTCATCAAGGTGGCCAAAGCTGCAGAGGAAGCTCTGGCGGAACGAAACCTCTCCCTCCAAGTTGCTGTAATGGGTTGCGTGGTAAATGGACCAGGTGAGGCTAGAGAGGCAGATATAGGCATTGCTGCTGGCCGTCATCGGGGTCATTTGTTCATAAAGGGCAAGATAGTCAGAGTGGTTTCTGAGGACGCCATGGTTGATGCCTTGGTCGAAGAGGCTGAGAAATTAGCAGCTGAAGGAGTAGAAGCTCGGTTAGCTGCTGCTGATCCTGGAGCCGAGGAAGAGGCCGACGCGGACGGAAAGGAACCTTTTGTTTCCTCTGCTGTCGGTCCCAATGGCGTGGCAGTACAGTTGGGAGGAGCCAAGCGGACACAGGCGACACATTTGGAACAGTCCTAACCTTCCTATCTGGTGCACCTGTACCTATGCGGATTTTCCTGGAGGGCTCGAGCTTTCACCCATTGTATCCATGCTTGTCTCGTTTGGGAAAAGCTTGATGGACTCTCGAAGTGGATCGCCGATCGTTGAGCGTATGGGCTTGCGTCCATCTCTTCTGGAAAAAACCTTGATGGAAATCACGACGGTCACCGCAGTGCAGTAGGTTTGCTAATCTGAGACGGTGCGCATGTCCCGTCTTCTTCCCAGAACGCGACGTGAACCTCCAGCAGACGCCGAGTTGATAAGTCATCAATTGTTAGTTCGTGGCGGCTATATCAGGAGACTGACAGCGGGGGTTTACTCTTATCTACCACTGGGCCTTGCCGTGCTGCAAAACATATCTGCTGTCATTCGAGAGGAGCTGAATGATTGCGGAGCCCAGGAAGTATTGATGCCAGCACTGCATCCGTGGGAGTTGTGGAAGTCAAGTGGGCGGGATCGGTTGCTCGGCGAGGTGCTGCCCAGTTTTTTGCTTGAAGGCAGAGGCGGTCGTTATGTCTTGGGTCCAACACACGAGGAAGTTGCTACGGCGATTATTGCTGGCGACGTAGATTCCTACAAGCAGCTTCCTGTATGTATTTACCAAATTCAAACCAAATTTCGTGACGAGGCTCGACCAAGGTTTGGGTTGCTGCGGACGAGAGAGTTCATCATGGCCGATGCTTATTCCTTTGATGCCAGTCGTGAAGGGATGCATAGCTCTTATGATGCGGTCTTTTCTGCTTATGTACGCATATTTGAGCGAATTGGGCTGAACGCAGTCCCCGTAAAGGCTGCATCGGGGGCTATTGGAGGGGATGTCAACCATGAGTTCATGGTCGACAGCGATGCTGGCGAGGATAGCTATGTGAAGTGCGAAAGCTGTGGGTACGCTGCCAATGTAGAGGCCGCTAATGTCGGTACAGTTGAACTGCAAGAATCTGAGGTTAGTGTTCTCTCAACCCCAGAAGAAGGGTCCAAGGAAGAGATTGACTCCAAAATCCCTCGACCGGATGTTCAAGATGATCAGTTATCTGCCTATCCGACAGCTACAACTAGTCGTGGCCGAGATGTTACTAGTAACTTGGAGAACCTGATCCCAGTAAGAGAACACCATACCCCAGGGATAATGAGTATCGATGAGGTGGTGCGTTATTTAGCAGATCAGATTCCCGAGGCAGAGCTGAAGGCATCCGCGGTGCTCAAGTGCATTGCAGTCATTGACCCCAATGGGGAGCCGGTGGTTCTAGTTGTTCCCGGGGACAGGGAGGTTAAGCTCCCTGCTTCTTTTCGTCTGTTCGAGGAAACTGACTTTGATCGTCATCCTGAGCTACTCAAGGGATATATAGGACCTATGGGGCTATCCGAGCGTGGGGTGAAGGTCATGGCTGATAGGAGCTTGCAGAATCGGATTGGACCGTGGATATCCGGAGCCAACAAGCCAGATACTCATGTTAGTGGTCTGCTGCAAGGGCGTGATTTCACAGTTGATGTCTGGGGAGACTTTGTTGTAGCCAAGGCAGGAGACCCTTGTCCACAGTGCGGTTGTCCTCTCTCCCTTTCTAGGTCGGCAGAGGTGGCTCACACCTTTCAGTTGGGTATAACCTACTCATCCAAGATAGAGGGGGCCACCTTTCTGGATGATGCTGGAACTCCCCATCCTTATTGGATGGGTTGTTATGGTATAGGGGTTAGTCGCCTACCCGCGGTCATAGTGGAGGTTCATCACGATGAGCGGGGAATAATCTGGCCTTGCTCGGTAGCGCCCTATACAGTGCATTTGTTGTCAATAGGGAGTGGCAAGGATGAAGATGTGGCTAGAACTGCCTCGAGTTTGTATCATGCGCTCAGTCAGGCTGGTGTAAAGGTTTTATACGATGATCGCGCAGTATCGCCAGGAATTCAGTTCGGCGATGCAGATTTGATGGGAATGCCTTGGCAGCTAGTTGTGGGCAATAAAGGTTTGGCTAGAGGAGTGGTGGAGCTACGATCCAGAGAGGCGGACAAGGTTGTAGAGATTCCGATTACTCCCACTAATCCTAACTGGTCGGATGTCGTAGAGTCCATACAAGGAGCAATTGCTGATAGATGAATATAAATATACAAGTTTGCTACTTGGCCTTGACCAAGGAAGTCTTTGAAGTGCAACGATGGCTAGTACGGTTAGTAGTAGTAAGCTGGCAATAGTAAGTGTAAGGATCTCAACTTGTAAATAGTGATATACTAATTCAGCCGTTCAGTATGAGAAGGCAGGATTAACGGACGTGGGCGGGCAGCCCACGTTTTTGTTTGTTGCAGGGCCAGCAAAGTTGGCATGGTCAAGTAAGTAGATAAGTAGCAAGGGTTATCAGAGATGACTGAGAGTGTGATGGAGCAAAAGGGGGAGAAGGTAACGTCAGAGGTGCCTTCGGCTCTAATCAACCTTCTGAAGTCAGTCATATCGGTTCATGGGCTTGAACTTGTCGACGTAGAGGTGGGACCTCAAACTTTGATCGTCTTCGTAGACAAAACCGATGGTACTGTCGATCTGGATACCTTGGCTCATTTGAGCAAGGAGATATCCTCTGCCATGGATGACTCTGTCGCAATGGATGACTCTGTCGCAATTGACAAGAGCTTTTCAGAGATGACTCTGGAGGTGTCCACCCCTGGTTTGGAAAGACCTTTGAAACGTCGAGAGCATTATGACGCTGTGATCGGAGCAGTGATAGCCGTTAGGCTTAGAGATGGATTCAGCAAGGGGAGGAGGCTCCGTGGGCGATTGGTTGATGTTTTTGCCGAAGGCATTGTTTTGGAGGAATCTTCAGCGACCTCGAATCCTTCAGAGGTTTTTGTTGCTTTTGCAGATATAGATAGAGCCCATACGGTCTTCGAGTGGAAGCGAGACTTGATTGAGTAAGGATAACTTCGAGTTCCTCGATGCGCTGAGTCAAATTGCGCGTGACAAAGGGATATCCATCGATGTGCTTTTGGAGGCTCTGGCCAACGCCTTGGTGGCTGCTTACAAACGCCGCCCAGGATCGGCTGAAGAGGCAGTGGTAACGATTGACCCAGACTCCGGTGAGATCAAGGTTTATGCCCAAGAGCTCGATGAGGATGGAAATGTCATAAGAGAGTGGGATGACACCCCTTATGATTTTGGGCGCATAGCCGCCCAAACTGCTAAGCAGGTTATTTTGCAGCGCATAAGGGAAGCAGAAAGGGATCTCAAATATGAAGAATATGCAGGAAGAGAAGGAGATATAGTAACTGGGATCGTCCAACAAAGCGACAACCGCTACACCCTGCTGGATCTTGGCAAGGTTGAGGCACTGCTTCCTCAGGCGGAGCATGTGCCCACTGAGCACTATGAGCATGGAGCGCGTCTTAAAGCGTACATAGTGGAGGTGAGGAAAACTACCAAAGGTCCTCAGATTGTCGTAAGTCGTACTCACCCTGGCCTTGTCAAACGTCTTTTCGAATTGGAGGTTCCTGAGATCTCTAGCGGGGTAGTGGAGATCAAGGCTTTGGCTAGAGAACCAGGACATAGGACAAAGATCGCTGTTTACTCCAATGATCCGAATGTCGATCCCGTGGGGGCATGTGTTGGTGCCAGAGGTGGACGTGTCCGCATGGTTACCAATGAGCTTCGCGGCGAGAAAGTGGACATTGTTCCGTACTCGGATGATCCTGTTGAGTTCGTTCAGCGAGCCCTTCAGCCAGCGCGAGTAAAAGAAGTACGACTTGATGAGACCTCTGGGGTTGCTACGGTGGTGGTAAGTGATCATCAGCTATCTCTAGCCATAGGCAAGGAGGGCCAGAACGCACGTCTAGCCGCCCGGTTAACTGGTTGGAGAATTGACATCAAAAGTGAGAGCCAACTTCTTGCGGAGTCGAAAGGTTATGGCGATGAAGAATGGGCTGAGGGGGAGTGGGTAGAAAACGAAGCAGGTGAGATGGTTTGGCAATCAGCTGAAGGCGGAGAGGCTGTTTCCGCTACAGAGTGGTTCGAACATGAGGGCTATGATGAAGAGCAGGAGCAGGAGGGTGATCTAACTGCCTCTGATTACTCTAGCTCTTCTGAGGAATCTCATGCTGTGGAGCGTACAGATGAGATTGGTTCGCTAGACGATGATGAACGGTTATTTGACGAGGAGGCACAGGCATAGTCGTACTGCGTAGTTGCATAGGATGCCGTCAGGTGCTACCCACTGATCGGTTGATCAGAATAGCGGTTGATCAAAGTGGCATGCCAACTGCATCGAGGTATCTACCAGGTCGTGGTGCATGGGTGTGTAAGCACTCGACTCATTGCTTTACTTCAGCTGTAAAACACAAGGCCTTCGATCGTGCATTACGCGCTAAATTTACTCCTAGCCAACTATCCTTGTTGTTTGACCAGATTTTTCGACCGAGTTTTACTGAACTAGAGGATCATTCGACCGCATAGGGAGAGTTCAAGGGCGAAAGATCGGTAGTGATGCAAGAACTAGAAGGCAGTACGCAGGAAGAATATACATATTGCGATAGAGAGGATTGACAGATCCAGTTGGGCAAGAAGATACGTGTCCATGAGCTCGCGCGTGAGCTTGGAATGAGTAGCAAAGATGCACTTGATTTGTGCATAGCCATGGGGATCGGAGTAAAGAGCCACTCTTCTTCTATCGAGGATGCACAGGCAGACCGCGTCCGTAGACGAATACAGAGCCAGCAAGAAAAGACTTCTTCATTGCTGCCAGGAAATGCACAAGAGCTGGACAGTTCAAGGGAGACTACTCCTCAGAGTTCATCTCCTGCGGTTGGACAGGTATTAAGCGATAAGCCAGAGTCGGCCAGTGTATCCGTAGCTCCTATTTTGGAGGAACCATCCAGTCGAGATCACCTCAAAGAGCCTCTCGGCGAGTCAGGTGTTGGCATTGAGGAGAAAAGGGAGCAAAAACAAAGAGTACAAAGAGAGGAGGAGCAAAAAGAGAGTCGTGAGGGTGATTTGCATGAGGGTACCTCTGTTGTAGAGCACAAACCCTCTCAACCATCCTCTCGTCGAGTGATTTCCAGCCATCCAGCTCAGGTTCCTTCAGATAAACCTTTACCTCAAAGGCCGCTATCTTCCAGTGGGGCGCCGATTCCTCCTCCCCCACGCCTCCCACGTCCAGCAGGTTCAGCTACACCCAGTAGAACGATTGGTTCTCCTGCTGCTCCTGGCGCACGTCACCCTGTTTCAGGTGAGATTGCTAGGCCATCGACTCCTCCTAGGGGAGCACCAGAGAAGTCAAAGACCACTCCTTTGCCACCACCAACTAGCTCTATGTCCAAACCAGATCGAACTGCGCCAGATCGAACTGCGCCAGGCAGGGTAATACGTCCTCTTCTGAGTCCTAGTGGCAAGTTGATACCTCCTCCGCCAGGTGGTCCTCCTCGGCCGTCTACGGGACAGACGACTGTATCTCCTCGTTCACCTGGAGGATCCAGGCGTGCTGGCTCACCCTCGGGGGGAGGAAGTCAAGGATCGCCAAGACGACCCAACCCTTCTTCGGATCGCGCGCCAGCTCGGCCATCATCTCGGGGAGACGGCCAACGCTCTGGGGACAGGGCTGTTGGCGGGGCGGGAGCTGCCAGTAAGTTCAGTTCACTTCCTTCAGCACGAGGACGATCTGTACCAACCACCCGACCACCAATGCCTCCAGCTCCTCCTTCCAGAGGAACTGCTGCAGGGCGAGGTAGAGCAGTGCAGAGGCGTCCAAAACGACGTAGAAGAGATATGGAAGAGTTGGAGCCCACTCAGCTGTCCACTACTTATACGCCATCTACAGCCCCTGTGCCAGACTATGAGGTCATTGTTGAACGTGGTTGCACGGCGCAGGAATTAGCACCCAAGTTGAATCGCACAGCAGGGGATGTAATACGTTTCTTGTTGCTCCAGGGAGAGATGGTGACTGCAACCCAATCTCTTACGGACGACATGATCGAACTGTTTGCTGCAGAGATAGGTGCCCAGATCAAGCTAGTCGATGCGGGGGAGGAGAAGGAGGCTCTACTAAGAGCGAAGTACTTCAGTGACGAAGACAGTCAGGATATGGCTTCAGCAGTCCCTCGCCCACCAATTGTTACGGTCATGGGGCATGTGGATCACGGCAAGACGCTCTTGCTTGACAAGATACGGCATAGCAATACCGTGGCCGGCGAAGCTGGAGGCATTACTCAACATATCGGTGCTTACCAAGTGCAAGTTGGGGATCAAAGAATAACTTTCATAGATACTCCAGGGCATGAAGCCTTTACTGCTATGAGGGCAAGAGGCGCCCAGGTAACCGACATAGTCGTGTTAGTGGTAGCTGCTGATGATGGGGTCATGCCTCAAACCGTGGAAGCCATAGATCATGCCCGTTCAGCTCAGGTGCCAATAGTCGTGGCCATCAACAAGATCGATAAAGCTGGAGCAGATATAGATCGAGTGTTGCATCAACTGGCTGAACATGGCTTGTTGGCTGAGAAATGGGGCGGGGACACGATTACAGTAGAGATCTCGGCGTTGACAGGTGAAGGGATCAATGACCTCTTGGAGCACCTATTATTGGTAGCAGAACTAGAGGAGTTGAAGGCTACCCCGGAGGGAAGAGCACGTGGAGTGGTCCTGGAGGCCAACTTGGAGGTTGGGCGTGGGCCGGTAGCCACCGTCATTGTTCAACAAGGAACGTTGAGAGTTGGCGATCCACTTGTAGCTGGTGCAGCATGGGGCAAAGTGAAAGCTCTCGTCAATGACAAGGGGGAGATGGTAAAAGAAGCGCTCCCTTCTACTCCAGTGGAAGTACTTGGCTGGTCTGAGCCTCCTATCGCAGGGGAGGAGTTCCGGGTCACCGCAGATCTGAGCGTGGCACGCACCATAGGTGAGACGCGAGCGCAAAGAGGAAGATTCATGCTCGCCGGTCAAGGTACATCTGTATCCCCAGGAGCTAAGCTTGAGGACATCTTCGAGCAGATTCAGCGGGGAGAGACGGCTACGTTGAACCTTATATTGAAAGCTGATGTACAGGGTTCTCTTGAAGCAGTCTCGGAGAGCCTCAGGAAGCTGGAGCGGGAAGGGATCAAGTTGACCTTTGTGCACCGCGGGGTGGGGGCCATCACCGAGAACGATGTGCAGTTGGCCTCGGTATCCAATGCCACTGTCATAGGTTTCAATGTGCGCCCCGACAGAAGGGCTAGGGAGTTGGCCAATGAACGCTCGGTGGAGATAAGGACCTATGAGGTTATCTACAAGTTAGTTGAAGACATGGAAGCTGCAATGGCAGGTATGCTTGCCCCTTCCATGGAGGAAGTGGTCACAGGAGAGGCAGAGGTAAGGGCGGTGTTTCGTGTGCCTCGTGTTGGAGCTGTAGCAGGCTGCTATGTAAGGTCGGGTACTATTACGAGAGGTTCGAAGGTACGCTTCTTGCGTGATGGGGTGGTTATCTGGAAGGGAACGATCACCTCTCTAAAGCGTTTCAAGGATGACGTACGAGAGGTTGCAACGGGGTTTGAGTGTGGAATAGGCCTCTCTGACTATCAGGATCTCAAAGAAGGCGACATCATCGAGACCTTCGAAGAACGCGAGAGGGAGTCTACCTAGTTGGTGACCATGCCATAGCCCACTTTCATGACTTGCACTTTCATGACTTGCACAGGAATACGGAAAAGCTGGTATAAGCTTCTTTGATGTGAGGCATGCAGGAAGTAGACGCCTTGAACCCAAAGGTCAACCAGCTTATCCTCGGGTTGCTCGAGTCAATGCAGTTGTACGAGAGGTAGTCGCCCAGTATATAGAGAGGCTTTCCGATACCGACGACCGACTTGGTTTCTTGACGGTCACCGGAGCAGAGGTAACTGGAGATCTAAGCCATGCCACTGTCTATATGAGCTCCTTGCCTCTTTCTGCCAAGGAAGCCTTAGAGGAGCAGCGCAAGCAACTTCAAGCAGCAGTGGCGAGGGAGACGCGAATGAAAAGAACGCCTCAACTTCGCTTTGAAGCCGATCCAGCCATTGAGGCAGGATGGCGAGTGGAAGCTATTCTGCGGCATTTGGGTCGTACCATGGAGCAAGCGCCTTGGGAGAGGGATAATCCCTGAGCAAGATCGTTGGACTCTTGGTCATCGATAAACAAGAAGGGATTACCTCTCACGACGTAGTAGTTCGATGTCGTAGAATATTTCCAGGTGTGCGAGTTGGGCATGCCGGTACCTTGGATCCTCCTGCAACAGGAGTTCTATTGGTTGGGTTAGGTGCGGCTACGCGACTACTTCGCTTCTTGTCCGTATTGAGAAAGCGTTACCTGGCTGAGATAGTTCTAGGGTGTTCTACTACTACTTTGGACGCTACTGGTGAGGTCATAGCTCGTTACGACATGTCTCATATCGGCTTGGAGGATGTAAGAAGAGCAGCCTTACAACTGACTGGAATTGTGCAACAAGTGCCTCCAATGGTATCAGCGGTGCGTCAAGATGGACGGAGGTTGTACGAGCTGGCTAGAGCTGGTCGGGAAGTGGATCGGGCGCCGCGTGAACGATTAGTTTACGGTTTCGATGTGGAAGCGACTGGTGAAGCTGGAGTCTTTCGAGCTGTGGTGGACTGCTCGTCTGGTACCTACGTACGCTCCTTGGCTGACGAAATGGGCAAACTCTTGGGGGGAGGAGCTTATCTGCGTCGGCTGCGAAGATTGCAGGTTGGTTCCTTTGACATAGCCGAGGCTTGCATTTTGGATTCTGTGGGCATAGAGAATGTACTGTCACCAGCAGATGCGTTGCGCGACTATCCTAAAATAAAGGTTTCCTCTTCTCTACGTAAACTAATAATGAACGGGTGCAAACTTGCCAGTGGCGATATAGGGATTGCGAATGAGAACGGTCCTGTAGCCTTGATTGGAGATGACGGAGAGCTGCTGGCTGTATACGACCGTGTGGATCAGCAAGTGCTGAAGCCGGTTGTGGTGATGAGCAGCGAGAGCAAGTGACGGTTAGTGGGGTCAAAGCTCGAGTACAGCTGTAAAGAGCATCTCCAGGGATGGTGAAGGATAGATTTTTGCAGGAGTGGATCTGTGTATATGTGCGGTAGCAATGACAACTCTTAAAGGATGGCGGATATGGAGGTGATATCGGAGACCAGCCTCTTTCCTCACATACCGGATGGTGCTGCTGTGACCATAGGCGTCTACGATGGAGTACATATCGGCCATCAACGGCTCATTACTGCCACCAAGGAGCGTGCAGCACAGCTGGGTATCCCTACAGTTGTTATTACCTTTGACAAGCATCCTGCCACTATTGTGCGGCCAGGGGATCATTTGGGTCTGTTGACCGACTTGGACATGAAGCTAGAACTTCTTGCTCGGCTGGGAGTGGACTATACCTTGCTTCTCTCTTTCGATAAGCGCCGCTCCGAGGAGAGTCCAGGTGAGTTCGTACAGGATGTCTTGGTGGGCACTGTACATGCCAAAGTGGTGGTAGTCGGGGAGAACTTCCACTTTGGACATGATCGTAGTGGAGATATCGTATTCTTGACGAAAATGGGACATTTGTTTTCCTTTGAAGTAGTGGCTGTTCCTCTGGCACGGGATATGAGAGAGTCAGAGGTGGTCTCTTCCACGCGCATAAGGGAGTTGCTGAAGAAAGGAATGGTAGAGGCTGCCGCGGATCTACTTGCTAGGCCATATCAGCTGCGTGGTAACGTGGTGCATGGTAGTTCACGTGGCGGCACAGAGCTCGGGTTCCCGACCGCCAATTTGAAAGTGAAGCAAGACGTGCTTATCCCAAGTGACGGTATCTATGCTGGCATCTACCATCGGCCAGGAGGGGAACAATACGAAGCGGCTATATCGATAGGATTCAGACCCACCTTTGATGAGCTAGATCTCGAAGCATCGACTGAATCGTACCATCCATCCAGAACAATTGAGGCCTATCTCATCGGATTCAATGGGAATCTATACGGCGAGGAAGGCCGATTGGACTTCATCGGGAGGATAAGAGATGAACTCAAGTTTGACAGTCCTGCAGAGCTGGCCGAGCAGATAGAAAGAGACGTTGCTCAGGTGCGCTTGTTGTTGAGGCAAGGACGGCATGGAGGATAAGTAATCAAATGATCCTGGCGATTGTCGTCTTCTGCTAACCTAGAGAGGAAAGAACAGGTTGTAGTGTTTTATCTGCAGTCCGACCTTATGGAACTTGGTCTGATAGCTTATTTCTGTAGTTGGAAACGATAGTTAAGGATTGTACGGAACAATTATGTCGAGCAAAGCCAATACCGCAGAAAGAACTGCACTTATTGAACAGTTCAAACTGCACGAGACCGATACTGGCTCACCCGAAGTGCAGATTGCGCTACTCACTCGGCGCATCAATTACCTAACAGAACACCTGAAGGTTCATCGAGGGGATCATCATAGTCGTCGAGGTTTGATGATGCTTATAGGAAGGCGTCGCAGATTGCTGGAGTATGTGCGTGCAAATGATGTAGACAGATATAGGTCGATCATTGCCAGGCTAGGCATCCGTCGTTAAGCGAAGGAATCAGATCCATGTCTTGGTATCGGGAGTAACGGGGTACCTTGAGGGGTAGATTGCTCCAACTATCTCGGTTGTTGCAAAGGTGTAGGTTTATATATTCAGTAAGTTGTATCAGTAGGTCCAATGGTGCTGGTCGATGGTCAGCTGCCAGTCGCCTTTTACTTGGTCAGTTGCACCTAGGTACTGGACGACTGGGAACTGCCATGATCAGTACCCTAGAAAAATGAGGAGCCATTGAGCATGGCGGATGTTGTCAGTGTTTCGAGCCCAATTACGGGTACGAATAAGGTTATGTCCTTTGAAGTAGGGAAGTTAGCAGGTCAAGCAGATGGTGCCGTACTTGGTCGCATTGGCGACACCATGGTGTTGGTCACTGCTACCGCAGCTAAGACGGTCAAGGAAGGAGTTGACTTCTTCCCCTTGACTGTAGACATAGAGGAGCGAATGTATGCTATGGGGAAAATCCCTGGCTCCTTTTTCCGTAGAGAGGGTAGAGCAAGCGATCAGGCAATTCTCACCTGTAGACTTATAGATCGTCCTTTGAGGCCTTCATTTCCTGATGGGTTTCGGAACGAGGTCCATATTGTAGGGACTATTCTCGGCGCGGATTTGGAGAATCCACATGATGTTCTAGCTATAAATACGGCTTCTGCTGCTCTTATGGTATCAGGCATTCCATTTGACAATCCTGTTGGTGCAGTTAGGATTGCATGGTCGACTGAAGGTAGGTGGATACCTCACGCCACCTACCAGGAGGGCGATGCATCAACATTCGAGCTTGTTGTCGCTGGAAGGGCATTGGATCAAAGCCCTGATGCCGATATAGCCATCATGATGGTAGAGGCTGGTGGCACAGAGAACGCTTGGCGTTACTTTGAGCAAGGGGCACCCAAGGTTACCGAAGAGGTCATAGCTGATGGTTTGGAGACGTCCAAGCTCTGGATAAGAGAGTCCATAAAGCTACAAAACGAGTTGGTAGAGGCTTGGGGAAAGAAACCGCCTATCCCTTACGAGCTTCACAAGGACTATGAAGCCGATGTTTTCGAGAAAGTTGTAGAGGTAGGTAGCACCTTGCTCGAAGAAGCGAACAAGGTTACCGGAAAGCTGGAGAGAGGGGTAGCCATAGAAGAGGCTACCAACCAAATAATCTCGTTGATGGGCGATCAGTTCGGAGATCGACAGTCTGAGATTCGTGCCGCAGTTCATGATGTTGTTAAGAAACTAGTGCGAACTCGAATAGTCAATGAAGGAATACGTATAGACGGTCGTGGCACCAAGGAGATAAGGCCTCTCCATATAGAGGTGGGCCTTATTCCCACCGCACATGGTTCTGGACTCTTCCAAAGAGGGGAAACTCAAGTTCTCAACGTTGCCACTTTGGGTATGCCACGGATGAATCAACTCCTCGACACCATTGGCATAGAAGAAACCAAGCGGTATATGCATCACTACAACTTTCCCCCATTCTCCACTGGTGAAACAGGTTTCATGCGTGGACCCAAGCGCCGAGAGATAGGACATGGTTTACTCGCTGAAAGAGCTCTGCTTCCGGTGGTTCCCCCAGCAGATAAGTTTCCTTACACCTTGAGGCTGGTCTCCGAGGTATTGAGTTCCAATGGCTCTACCTCCATGGCCTCTGTGTGCGGCTCGACTCTTTCTCTAATGGATGCCGGAGTGCCCATAGCAGAACCAGTAGCAGGTATAGCCATGGGGCTTGTCTATATGGATGGCAAGTATGTGACCTTGACCGATATTCTTGGAGCCGAAGATGCTCTTGGGGATATGGACTTCAAGGTTGCCGGTACAAGAGATGTAGTTACAGCTCTTCAACTAGATACCAAGATCGACGGACTTCCTGCAGAGGTGCTTGCCGATGCTCTCCGGCAAGCAAAGGAGGCGAGGATCCAGATCTTGGATGCTATGGCTGCAGTCATATCCGAACCTCGTAAGGAGATAAGTCGTCATGCTCCCAAGATAGCTACCATTGAGGTTCCTCTGGAGAAAATTGGAGAGATCATAGGGCCGAAAGGCAAGGTCATCAATGCTTTGCAGCAGGAAACGGGGGCAGATATAAGCATTGAGGACGATGGTGTCGTGGGAAGAGTGACCATTGGAGCCAAGGACGATGCAATCGTAGAGGATGTGCGGAAACGAATTGCACTCATCCTTGAGCCGCCTACTCCAGTAATTGGTGAAAACTACTTAGGTAAAATAGTGAATATCACCAAGTTCGGTGCTTTTGTCAATATTTTACCGGGGAGAGATGGGTTGTTGCACATATCCAAGTTAGGTGGAGGCAAACGTATTGAACGAGTCGAAGATGTCTTGAGCTTGGGTCAGGAAATGATGGTACGTGTTGATGACATAGATCCAGCTGGCAAGGTATCATTATCCCTCCCCAAGCAAGATGAAGTTATCAACGAAACCAGTGAGCCATCCTTCGGACAGGACACAGATAGTTCTAGTCATTCGACCATCCAAGCTACAGCTGAAGGTCCCCGAAGTGATGAGGATGATGCCACTTCCTCCAAAGTAGGCCATACTCCCGCTAGAACTGGAACTGTCAGGCGTGAAGTTCAGTTCGAAGAGGAATTCGATGCCGAGATTGAACGAGAGTTCGGTAACCTGGGTCCGCGCCTGACCTATGAACCTCCGATCCGCAGGGCAGAGAGGAGCAGTTCATCTAACTCTAGGCGACATCGTGGGCGCACTCGAGGTTAGTAACCAAGGCGAGTTGACTTGATTCAGCTTTCTTCCCTGGAGCGCGGTACAAGAGTTGTAACCGAAACTATCGCAGGAGTTAGTTCTGTCTCAATCGGTATTTGGGTAGGGGTAGGATCAAGGGATGAACGTCCTAGTGAAGCAGGTGCCTCCCACTTTCTAGAGCACCTGCTTTTCAAGGGAACCACAGATCTGACCGCTTCCCAACTCGCCAAAGTTGTTGATAGAGCTGGTGGAGACATGAATGCCTTCACCACTAAGGAGTACACGGTATTCTACCTACGACTCCTTAGCGAGGATTTTCGTCTGGGTTTAGACATCATGTGTGACATCATGTCTCGTCCAGCACTTAGGCCAGAGGATGTCGAGGCTGAACGTCACGTCATCTTGGACGAGATACTTATGCATGCGGATGAACCAGCTGATTTGGCGGCTGAACGCTTCAATCAACTGATGTTCCCTGATCATCCTCTTGGCAGAGAAGTCCTGGGAGTGCAGGAGTCCGTGGCTTCATTGACGAGGGATGATATTCGTCAATATTTCGAGACTCACTATCTCTCCGAGAATATGGTGGTAGCTGTAGCCGGGAATGTTCGCCACGATGATGTAGTGGATGTTGTCAATGAAGCTTTGCAGAGGCACCTGGGTAGGGCTGAGCTTGATCGCCGTCCTCCTCTGCGGCCTCCAGAGACATTGGATGTGATTCAGCGTCCCATAGAGCAGGCACATGTCATCCTTGGAGTTAGAGCACCAGAGAGGCGCTCGCAAACACGCTTTGCATTGGGCCTGCTCAATCAAGCACTGGGTGGGGGAATATCCTCCAGACTTTTTCAAGAGATCAGGGAGAAAAGAGGATTGGCTTACTCGGTTTGGTCGGATCGAGCTGCTTATGACGATGCAGGAACCTTCTATGTAGCGGCAGGTAGCTCACCTGACAAAATAAAAGAAGTCATCGAACTGCTCAATACAGAACTAGACAGGTTGAGCTCCGAGGGGTTGTCCGAAGAGGAGCTCGATGTGGCTCGCAAGCACATAAGAGCAGAGACGCTTCTCTCGTCAGAAGATACAGGTGCCAGAATGAGCAGGCTAGGTGCCTCGGTACTCCTCTATGACGAGCCCATTTCCATCGACGATATATTGAAGCGGTTCGATGCAGTTACCTTGGAAGAGGTCAACTCGCTTGCCGCTGCATTGTTTGACAAACCTCGCACCATGTCCATCGTAGGGCCATTTGATCCTTCCTCCTGGACTGATGAGTTACTGGAAGCGTAGGGTTGAAGATATGGTGGAAGTATCATCAGAGGAAGAATCTCTTCAAGATCGCCAGGAGCCCCTCCGCATAGGTGTTTTCGGTGCCGGTGGTCGCGTAGGGATAGAGGTGTGCAAGGCGGTAGTTGCTGATCCATCATTCGCGTTGGTTGCTGCCGTTGATCCCAGACTTGCCGGGATAGACCTTCGTCAGGTAATGGGGTCCGATGGTGCCGGCATCCAAGTGGCTGCTAGCGCAGAGGCTTTAGCTAGGAATCGAGCTGAGGTTGCAGTGGATTTTACCGATGCAGAGGCTGCCATGGAGAACCTGCGCTGGTGTGCTGCCAATGGAGTACATGCTGTCGTGGGGACAACTGGATTCAACGAAGAGAACATAAATGAACTCAGCGAGTTGTTCTCCAGTTCAAAAGCCAACTGCGTAATGGCTTCCAACTTTGCCATCGGAGCAGTACTGATGATGCGTTTTGCAGAGATAGCTTCTTTATGGATGGATGGGGCAGAAGTAATAGAGATGCACCATTCGGGAAAGATTGACGCTCCGTCGGGAACTGCTATGATGACAGCGCAGTTGATGGATGAGGCACGAAGCAAGGCTGGTATATCTTCTTGGCCAGGAGATGCCACGAAGTATGAGTTGTTGCCTGGAGCAAGAGGGGGGGCTGGACCGGGGCGAGTAAGGATTCATTCTCTTCGCCTCAAGGGTCTTGTAGCTCATCAGGAAGTTATTCTTGGTGCCACAGGACAGACCTTGACCATTAGGCATGATGCCTACGATCGCAGCGCCTTTGTCCCAGGTGTGCTTCTGGCGGCCAAAGCTGTATCAGATCATCCTGGCTTAACCGTAGGGCTTGCTCCCCTGCTTGGTATTTGAAGAACTTGGAGGAGGATGGAGAATGTCCAGCATGGATCAGATAGGGGCAGCAGAGCCATCAGGAACCAAGAGATCCAAACCAGCTAGGTTTGGCCGCATCTCTACGGCAATGGTCACTCCCTTTGACGAGGAGGGAAGACTGGACCTAGATGGGGCAATCAGACTGGCGCGATTCCTGGTTGAACAGGGAAATGATTCCTTGGTGCTGGCGGGTAGCACTGGAGAGGGGTCTATGCTCTCCGATACGGAGAAGGTGGACCTCTGGAAGGCAGTTGCAGAAGCGGTCACCTGCCCAGTAATAGCCAATGCAGGGACGAACGATACCACCCACTCCATTGAACTGGTCAAGAAAGCGGAGCAAGTAGGGGTAGAAGGTATACTGGCTGTTACTCCCTACTACGTACGTCCTTCTCAGGCAGGGATCGAGGCTCATTTCAAGCGAATAGCCGAGGCTACCAATTTGCCGGTAGTTGTCTATGACATACCAGTGAGGACAGGGAGAAAGGTATCGAGTTCAACACTGCTCAATCTGGCATATTCTGTACCCAATATCGTAGGAGTAAAGGATGCTGCTGGTGATGTAGCAGCATCCGCACGACTTCTTGCGGAAGCTCCTCCAGATTTCGAGCTGTACTCCGGGGACGACTCGCTAACCCTACCACTGCTATCGGTGGGTGGCGTTGGAGTTATCGGCGTAGCCACCCACTGGGCGACCCCTGTATTTGCACAGATGATAGAGGCTTATTTCACTGGAAGAGTTGACGAGGCAGTGGCCTTCAACAGGTTGTTGTTGGAATCATATGCCTTCGAGACCTCCGAGGAGACCCCCAATCCACTTCCAGCCAAAGCCGCCATGCGAGCATTGGGTTTACCCGCTGGACAATGTCGGTTGCCACTTGGAGATGCTCCCGATGATCTCGAAGAAAGAGCGAAAGCAGTGATGGCTGGACTTGGTATTGCTGCTACAGGAAAAGTACAGGAGGTTCATGGCTGAGCCAGTAAGGATATCGTTTCTAGGGGGTTTAGGCGAGATAGGCCGCAACTGCGCTTGTTTGGAGGCCAGTGGACAAATTGTGGTAGTTGATTGTGGCTTGATGTTCCCCGACCCAGATATGCTCGGTGTAGACCTTGTCCTTCCTGACCTCAGTTACCTGAAGGAGAATGCAGATCGCATAGCTGGACTGGTCCTTACCCATGGACATGAGGATCATACAGGTGCTCTTGCATTTGCTCTTGAGGATCTGTCATTAGATGTCTATGGCTCATCTCTTACGATTGCTCTAGCTAAGCAACGCGTATCCGAAGCGGGCCTTTCCAGCAAGGCAAACTGGGTGACTGTCCGGGATGGCGAGTTGAGACGGATAGGTCCATTCGATGTGGAGTTCATCCCGGTAACTCACTCGGTTCCACAGGGCTTTGCCTTGGCGTTCCATACATCACAGGGGATTATTCTACACTCTGGTGATTTCAAGATAGATCTCGAGCCAGTTGACGGGAGGTTCATGGATCTTGAACGCATAGGAGCCCTAGCCAACTCCGAGGGGGTGAGGTTGCTCCTGTCCGATTCGACCAATGCTGACGAAGAAGGTCACACTGACAGCGAGGCTTCGTTGCAAGGAACGTTTCAACGCTTGTTCGCTACCCACCAAGGGAAACGAATCATAGCTACCAGCTTTGCCAGCCATATCCACCGTCTGCAGCAGCTTGTCGATGCTGCCATTGCCAATGGTCGTTTGGTAGCCACCCTAGGACGATCGATGACCAAGAACATAGCACTAGCTAGGCGTTTGGGAGTGCTACATATACCGGACAGTGCATTAATTGACATAGAGGAGGTGGAAGAGTTAGAGCCCGGGAGAGTATTCGTTCTTTCCACCGGTTCTCAGGGTGAACCGATGTCTGCACTCGCACTACTAGCCGCAGGAGAAGGCAAGTGGCTCCACCTAGGAGAGAGAGACACGGTAGTGATGTCCGCTCATCCAGTTCCCGGTAATGAATGGGCGGTGAGCAAGGTCATAGACGGCCTGTGCCGTTTAGGGGTAGAGGTCGTCTACGGAGAAGAAGCGAAGGTGCATGTCTCCGGTCATGCCAGCGAGGAGGAGCTCAAGCTGATGCTTCAGATAGCTCGACCGGAATTTTTCATTCCAATCCACGGTGAATATCGTCATCTGGTAGCACACTCAAGGTTGGCGAAAAGAATGGGGGTGGATGAAGATCATGTCTTTGTTTGTGAAGACGGTGACGTAGTCGAGTTGACCGATACTGGCCTTGCCAGGGTGGGTGAGGTATCGGCAGCCTACCTCTACGTAGACGGTCTCACTAGCGAGGTGGGTCATGGTGTCATCCGGGATCGCAAGACTTTGGCTGAGGAAGGCGTCTTGGTGTTGGTGTGCAGTATCGATACTGCAACTGGAGATGTTCTGGCATCACCACAGTTGGTTACGAGAGGTTGGGCAGACAATACGCAACTGGAGGAGTTGAGCTCAGATGTACACCGTTTGGTGGTGACGAGCTCGAGCAAGGCCATGTCAGATGGTGGATTCGATCACGAGGTGTTTAGACGAGACGTCCGCTCTTCCCTTTCCAAGTTGTTGATGGACAAGCTGCACCGGCGACCGATGATCGTTCCAGTTATCGTCACTGCGTAAGCTGCAAATAGACCACTGTACTTGTGATTTCTGGCTGCTTCGATGGTCAAGGTATCCTCTTTCTCCTAAATCACATCTATGTTGTGATCCGGTGTTAACCTTAAGGTTATTGTGGTAAAGGAGAGAACTTCTCGTAGCAGTTCACATTCGTCCAGTCATGGCGGTCGTCCTAAGAGGATCAAGTCCAAGTCGAGTACCTCTAGGGCTATGGTGCATCGTTCCAATGTTTCGCCTCTCAAAAGCGAGGGGAGGCATCGTTCATCTGCGACGGCTCAGCTTGCCAGGGAGCAGTCCAACACCTCTTGGCTGGCTAATGAACTGGAAGGATTGGCCGCTCTAGGAGTTGGCATTCTTCTAGCATTGGCATTGTACCTCGATGCTCTCGGTCCCGTAGGTCAAGAAATTGCTCGTTTGGGCAAGTTGTTGATTGGTTGGAGCGTATATCTGTTTCCGGTAGGCCTAGTTGTAGCTGCTATCTTGACCATGGCTCAAAAGCGTCTGAATAACAGACACGTAATGATGGGGGGATTACTCTGCGTAGCAGCTGTGAGCGGACTAGCCGCCCTGGCCAACTCTCCGATCTCTATTACGGCTAGCCATGCCAGCTTGGAAAATGCTGGTGGTTATCTAGGAGTATTGATCAACGATCCCATCTCTTCTGGCATGGGCAGTTGGGGAAGCGGGGTAGTGCTGTCCGTGGTCCTGATTGCTGGTCTGATCATGCTCTCCGGTGTATCTTTCAAGAAAACTATTGAGTTCTCGTCCAATTCGATGCGAGTAGCCCTGTCTGCTCTATCTCGGAGGTATGCCAAGGACAACAGAGGATTGCTAGTGGATCAAAGGAGGTCGGGTATTCGTTCCCAGGCCGCTGCAATTGACTTTGACGATGATCAGGCTAGCGGAGTACGCGGCTTTATCAAGGGTGAAAGCGAAAGGGAGGATCGAGGATCACGAACAAATCGAGGATCGCAAACAAGCAGTAAAACTTCGATGGCGGATGAATTGCTTGCCGATACTGAAGGTGGAGCAGGACATGTCTTTGTCGAAAGCGATGATACTGAACTAGATAGATCAGCTCCTACTAGAGTTGAGGGTCCACAAATGAAGGATCTTGTTCGCAATCCAGACGAGAAGACAAACCAGTCGACCATGTCGGTTGTTCTCGAGAGATCTGGAGATCGTCCTTTAACATCCAAGTGGTACCTTCCACCATTGAGCCTTCTCAAGCGAACTCGTACTCAAGTATTGGATGAACGACTTATCGCTGAAGGTGGAAGAAGACTGGTTGAGGCGTTAGCTAGGCATGGGGTGGAAACTTTCCTCATAGGTCAGACTACAGGTCCTACCGTTACTCGGTATGAGCTAGAACTCGGACCAGGGGTCAAAGTTGCCAAGGTAACCAGCTTGTATCGGGATATTGCTTATGTCATGGCCTCTCCTGATGTGCGCATATTAGCTCCAATCCCAGGTAAATCAGCTATAGGAGTGGAGGTTCCCAATCGAAAACGACAGCTCGTTTCCTTGGGAGACATTTTGAGCTCGCCAGAGGCTGCCGCGGCAAAGCATCCCCTCCAAGTGGCCGCGGGGAGGGATATCGCGGGCAGGCCAGTTATGATCAACTTGGCAGAGATGCCCCACCTGCTTATCTCTGGAGCAACCGGTTCGGGGAAATCGTCGTGCATCAACTCCTTGATAACCTCTGTCCTACTGCGCGCAACTCCAGATCAAGTCCGTCTTATCCTGATAGATCCCAAACGGGTGGAGCTCGGCCAGTACAACCGACTTCCTCACCTTCTCACCCAGGTGGTAGTGGATCCCAAACGCGCTGCAAATGCACTTGCCTGGGCTGTGCGAGAGATGGAACGTCGCTATGACCTGCTTGCTTCAGCAGGGATGAGAGATATCGATACTTATAATGCCATGGTTGAGAGCGAAAGCTCCCATGGACGGTTGGAGCTTACTTCTTCGTTGTCCAAAGCTGAATCCACCGATAGTGAGGAAATAATTTATCAACAGCTACCTTACGTGCTGGTAGTGGTGGACGAGTTGAATGATCTGATGATGGTAGCGGCACGGGATGTCGAAGAGTCTGTGTGCAGGCTTGCCCAAATGGCCAGAGCAGTGGGAATTCATCTCGTTCTAGCTACCCAGAGGCCATCGGTTGATGTGATCACTGGTCTTATAAAGGCCAATATTCCAGCTAGATTGGCATTCTCTGTGTCATCTTTGGCAGATAGTAGGGTGATCCTCGATCAGCCAGGAGCAGAGAGGCTGATAGGTAAAGGCGACATGCTGTTGTTGAGTGCTTCGTCGAGTATTCCCAGCAGGATTCAAGCTCCTTGGGTCAGTGGAGAAGAGGTTCGTTCCATTGTGGCTTTTTGGCGTAGGCAAGCTACCCCTCAGTATCTGGAGGGCGTTGATGGTGATGCTGATACAACCAGTAGTAGCGATGGTATCCATGACAACGAGGACGAACTATTCGAACAAGCACTTGAACTAGTAGTCCGTTCCCAGCTTGGATCTACATCGATGCTACAGAGGAAGCTTCGCATAGGCTTTGCACGTGCAGGTAGGCTCATGGATCTACTCGAACGCCATGGCGTAGTCGGCCCTGCCGAAGGATCCAAGACCCGTCAGGTCCTCATGACCCCGGAGGAACTGGATGCTCGACATTGAGTTGCTGTTCACTCGTGATGCAAGTT
>JAMDDE010000040.1:53726-101606 GCA_023489235.1 Actinomycetota bacterium
AGTGTTTTTTGTTGATCAAATGACGTAGTCCACTCAGTCTTTTCCAGGCGACCAATGCAGCAATAATTCCAGCAATGGCCATTACAGCAGGTATCAAGCGCTTACGGAGAGATGGACCAGCAATGGCCAGGATATCAACTGGCTCGGCCTCCTGTTTGAGGTAGCTTACGTTGCCGTACTCGTTCGTCTTGCTTGACTGGGTTGCTGACTGGTTGACGTTGTCATCTCTTATCTTTGTTGCTTCTGTTCCTCCAATAGAAGGAGTGGACGAAGTTGCCTCCGAGTCCGTTGAGCTATGACCATCGGCACCTTCAGTGGATGGACTTCCAATTAGCTTTGTTTGTAGGCAAGTTGCAAACTGGTCCAGTAGCTTTGCTGTCACCTCCGAGAGAACTCCTCTTCCAAACTGAGCTACTCGGCCTGTGATGGCTAAGTCAGTAGTTAGATCTACCTTTGTCCCGTTTTCCACTTCGGTGAGCATGGCGGTTATAGTCGCGTTAGCACTACCTTGGCCTCTTGTTTCTCGGCCATCTGCCCTCAGAGATGCTTTGTGTAGATGTTCATCTCGCTCCAAGAAGCTAGCAGTGCCGCTGTATTCAGCAACGATTGGCCCAACCTTGACTTTGACCTTTCCTTCGTAGCGGTCTCCGGATGCAGACAAAAGGGTTGCTCCTGGCATGCACGGTGCTATCAAAGGGATGTCCGTGAGCAGCTCCCATGCTTGCTCTACTGGTATTGGCACGACAAAGCTGTTATCGAGTTGCACTTATGGCCTACCTCTCTCGCTGGGTCGTTGGATCTACGACTTCCTATTACACAAAGCTAGCAAACGAAGCATCTTCTCGTAGAGATAGGGCGAGACGCCTAGCCGAACAAAGCGGTATTGTGCAGAACTGGCAACAAACGAAGCGTTTTATTGCCGAGTTCTTATGGACGTTAATAACTAACGGCCCATGGCGGATACAGCCATCTCTAAAGATAACGTTCTTAAATAGGTGGGTCGTCATCGTCTCCGATAGAGGCTAGTTTAGTAGTGTGCGTGCTCGAGCTCCTGCATCATCAGCTAATTTAGGTCCTGGCTTCGACACCTTGGCTCTTGCCCTCGAGTTGTACGTCGAGGTAGAGGTTTCTCCGGCTCCCCATCTTACGGTACGCACCGAAGGTGAGGGAGAAGAACTACCGGCGGATAAGTCACATCTTGCTGCACAGGTTGCCATAGGAGTGCTCGGCCATGACAAGGTCTCCATAACTGTTAAGTCGGACATTCCAGTTGCAAGGGGACTAGGTTCCTCTGCTGCCTTGGCGGCAGCCACAGCAGCTGCTGCTGGGGCTGCTGATCCCTTAGCTATAGCAGCCAGTATTGATGGGCATCCAGAGAATGCAGCAGCTACCGTATTGGGAGGATTAGTCGCTGCCACCATGGTGCGTGGCAGCGTGAAGGCAGTGCGTCTTCCTCTCGATGACCAACTGGTTTTTGTCACGGTAGTACCGGATAGGCAACTTGCCACTACCAAGGCTCGTCGCGTTCTCCCTACCCATGTTCACTTGGCCGATGCCGCGTTCAACTTGGGGAGGATGGGCATTCTGCTAGGGGGATTGGCTGACAAAGGACAGCTAAGCAAAGAAGCGACAGAAGATCGCATTCATCAGGATTTCCGCAGTCCGTTGTTCCCAGAAGCTCCCCAGTTACTTGCTCGGCTGCTTGAGGCTGGGTCTATTGCTTCCTGTTGGTCCGGTGCAGGTACGACTATGTTGGGCATATGCGAGGCAGTAAGAGGCAAGCATGTAGCGGATGCCATGAGAGCTGGTCTGGACGATATGGGTCTAACAGGTAGGGTATTCTTGCTAAGGGCTGACAGAAAAGGATTGGAAATTATCTCTTCGGATAATAGCTTCTAAGCATAAAGTTGTGATGAAGGCATAATAGCTAGGAACATGGGGCTGGTGAGTAAAGCATATAAATCAGTCAAGACAAAGCAGTATTAATAAAAGCTGAGTAGCACAACTGAGAACTTAGTTGAGTTATACAACCGAGAATAGTGTTGAGAGGATAATTTGCCTACCCAACCTTCAAAAGAGCTTATCGCAATTCCCAATCCGTATCCTGATCGCATATACGAGGTTCGTTGCGAAACACCAGAGTTGACTTGTCTTTGTCCGATGACAGGTCAGCCTGATTACGCTACTGTGATTATTAGCTATATACCTGATAAGAGCATAGTAGAGCTCAAGTCGCTGAAGCTATACCTCTGGAGCTATCGCGAGGAGGGAGCATTTCATGAAGATATTACCAACAGAATCCTAGATGATCTAGTAAGTACAATTTCACCCCGTAAGCTCACAGTGAAAACAGATTGGCTAGTCAGAGGAGGTATCCACACAACGGTTGAGGCCAGCTATGAAGCTGGCCTCAACACCCCAACTAAATGAATGGTTAAACTATCAAATGATTAAGCGGCCAATCCTCCGCTAGAAGAGGTTATGCCTCCAGTTGAGCTATTACTGCTCGGAGATGTAGAGGTAGTGGTTTTTTTGGCATGCACAGGGTGACTCCAGATCAAATCAGCATTTCCACTGCTGACAACCAATATTGCCTTTGAACCATCCACTACTTTGGTCTTATTCTTGCCCAGGAATTTGGTCGAGGAGGTTATGGTAGCAGTCACCGACTGTCCATCCGGGTCCGACAGGGTTATCGAGCCGGAGCTGATCGAGGTTATGGTACCCCTATAGATATCGATTGTTTTGAACGAATGATCTTTGGCCCTTACTGTGATGGTAGCAGCGACTGCTCTTTTGGCAATGCCTCTTGCCCATTTGAGCTCACGGTTCTTGAGCGGGAATGTCCTCTGGTGGGGATGACTTGTCTTGGTGGCATTTGCAGTGAAGCTAGTCGGCGCCGTGGCAGAGCTATTGGGAGCCGAAGAACTACCTGCACCAGGGAGCACAGCGGCGGCTATGACCCCTGCCGTCAAGGCGCCCCCTGCTATGGAGGCCAATAGTATGTGCTTTTTCATGTCGGAACTTCCTCCTATCCAGCTGTTCAGCTGTTTTTTCGAAATCGACCTGTTGGGTTGATCTCAGAACCTGCAATTTTATTCAACCGGTTCTTTGTGAGAAAACCTTGAAAGTACGGTAAAAGTCGGATGAAATATACGATGCTGAGGTCGCTTGACCGTTCCCTTACGGAACGGTTGCGCTCCCGTCTCCGCTCAAATACTGTCTCGGACTATTATCAGTGCATGCTGAGAGGAAGATAGGGAGAGCAAGATCAGACATCGCGGTCTTCTTCTACAAGGCAAGAGGATGGTTTTCCTCCAAGAGCATGCTCCTCCTCCATAAGGGCGAGAGCGTGTTATTGAAAACCTGCGCCAAACTGTAGTTGTGCACTAAGTGGCTCCTGAACGAGTAGCCTTTTTACCGTGGGTAACAAAGTATTCATTCGCACCTTTGGATGTCAGATGAACGAGCATGACTCCGAGCGGTTGACCGGTTTGCTTGAAAGGGATGGCTACGAAGCAACCTCTTTGCTCGAAGAGGCTGATGTAGTGGTCTTGAATACTTGTTGCATACGAGAGAACGCCGATAACAAACTATACGGTACCCTAGGGCAGCTGAAATCCTTGAAGAAGCACAAGCCAAGTCTCAGAATTGCCGTTGGAGGATGCTTGGCCCAGAAGGATGGCGATAAACTGCGAGAACGCGCTGATCACGTAGATGTTGTTTTCGGCACCTACAATCTCCACAGATTGAGTGAGCTGCTCGAGAGGTCCAACCTTTATGGGCCGGTAACAGAAATATGGGATAGACCTGCCGAAACGACAATTCCAGCACTGTCCCTACCAAAGCGCAGCAAGAGGTCCCATAGCGCTTGGATCGCCATTCAGACGGGTTGCAATAACTCCTGTTCTTTTTGCATCGTACCCAAGGTGCGCGGCAGGGAGATAAGTCGCCCCTTCGAAGAGGTACTGCAGGATATCGCCGATCAAGCTGCTGCAGGGGTAGTGGAGATAACTTTGTTAGGTCAAAATGTCAACTCTTACGGCCGTGACCTAACCGGTCGCAAACCGCTGTTTGCTGATCTGTTAAGGGAGATAGGGAAGATAGAGGGGATAAAGAGGGTTCGCTTCACTAGTCCCCACCCAAAGGATTTACGGCCTGAGACCATAGATGCCATTGCGGAGACCCCCAATGTCTGTGAGCAGTTGCACCTACCTTTGCAGTCAGGAAGCAATCGGGTACTGGCAGCTATGCGACGGGGGTATACCGCAGAACGGTACTTGGAGCGCTTGGAGGCTGCACGAAGGAGGATAGACGATCTGGCGGTGACTACCGATATCATAGTTGGCTTTCCTGGTGAGACCGAGAAGGACTTCGAGGACACCTTAGCTGTCGTAGCTGCAGCCAACTACGACAGTGCCTATACCTTCATTTTTTCTCCTCGACCGGGTACACGGGCTGCAGAGATGAAGGACCAATTCCTTCCGCCAGATGTTGTGACCGATCGTTTCAACAGATTGCTGATGGTAACTGAACGGTCTGCACTGGAGAGGAACGAGTCGCGTATTGGGCGTGTCGAAGAGGTGCTTATCGATGCTCTGGACAAGAGGCCGAATGTGCAGGGAGCTCAATCCTCTCTTGGCTTCGTGGGCAGGACGCGCCAGGGCAAGCTCGTACACCTCGTTGGCTCGACTCCACGGGCCCCTATCCTTGTTGGATCGTTGGTCAATGTACGAATCAATGCTGCTGGGCCGCATCATTTGCAAGGAGAGCTGCTAGACATTGTCCACAATGGCAATTCCCTGTCTTAGTCAATGGTAGGCACTGTCTTTGATGTACAGTAACCCACTAGAAATCCTCTCCAACGTTGTGAACTTATTACTGGAGCAATCGAGCCTGCCTCGTCCCATTGATGCTGGCGATCCTGATGGGGAGCCTAGTCGCGAGTCGAGATACCCAACCTCACCATCTAGGCACATTGCTATTCTTGGCCCTACTGCTTCAGGCAAGTCAGACCTTGCTCTCGAGCTGGCTCTCTGTAATCCAAATGTTGAGCTGATCTCAGTGGATTCCATGTGCGTATACAGGGGAATGGATATAGGAACGGCTAAACCTTCCAATGCTACAAGGAGATTGGTTCGTTATCACATGTTGGATGTAGCTGACCCCTCGGAAGAGTTTTCAGTTAAGAGGTTTCAGTCAGAGGCCACTACTGTCCTCCGAGAGATAGAGGCAAGAAACAAAGTAGCTGTATTGGTCGGCGGTACCCTTCTCTATGCCCGAGCCTTGATAGACAATTTGGACATACCTGGTCGTTGGCCTGAAATTGCTCAAAGGCTGGAAAGTATATCAAAGAAGGATGGGGGCCTTGTCAAGCTTTACGAGATGCTGCAGAGACTTGACCCACTCTCGGCCAGTAGGATTGAGCCAAGTAATGCCCGAAGGGTGATCCGGGCGTTAGAGGTGGTCTTGGGATCGGGAAGGCCGTTCTCTTCTTATGGCCCTGGCTTGTTGGTGCATCCCCCTACTTCTTTCTTGGTATTCGGACTGCATAGGACCAAGCAAGACATTCATCAACGAGTCGAACGACGGCTCGCAGCTCAACTTGAAGAAGGATTTCTGGAAGAGGTCCGTACGCTCCTGGATCGCCCTCGAGGTCTGTCTAGGACGGCCAGACAAGCAGTTGGTTATGCCGAGTTGTTTGCTTATCTAGAGCAGCGTATGAACTGGGAAGAGGCAATCGGTACTATCTTGAAACGCACCAAGGAGATGGTCAGGAGACAGTTGCAGTGGTTGAATCGTGATCCCCGTGTTATCTGGCTGGATACATATGGTTCCTCCCTATCGGTTTCGGGTACTCAGACGAGCGCTCAGAGTAGCGTCGTCCTAAATGGCATCTTGGGTGCTTCTAACGCTTCTAACACTTAGGACACTTAGGTGAACATTGGTACTGATAGGGTAAGTATTAAATATTGATACTGGTAGAGATGAGAGCATGACTTCAAATTCACAAACATCAGTATGGTCATTATCCAAACACCATGGGCTTGGGAATGACTTCTTGGTTATGATCGACATCGAAGAGCACTTCGTCCTTTCCCCTGCTCAGGTACGAGCCGTCTGTGATCGACACAAGGGAATTGGCGCAGATGGTGTGATTAGGGTGTCTGCACCTTCGCAAGGAGCAGAGGTAGGGATGGAGCTCTACAATGCTGATGGAAGCAGAGCAGAGACATCGGGTAATGGTTTGAGGTGCCTAGCCCAAGCGGTCGTGGATGCAGGTCTGTTGCCCACTATGGGCATCGTGCCTATAGAGAGGCCTGGTCATATGGAGGTGGCCTTCACTGTCTCGACCGTTGCAGGTATACATAGAGTGGTATATTCAGAGAAGAGATTACCGAGTGGGATTAGGGAGATGGCTACTGCTCGGGTAACCATGGCATCAGTCCTAATTGGAGCAGAGGAGCCATCGCTTAGTCCTGTAGGAAGAGCGAGGTCCGTATTCATAGGCAACCCGCATCTAGTAGTTCTCCACCCGGATCTGCAAGAGTTAGACGTGACGGCTTTAGGCTCTGATATCAGCTCCTCCAAGCCTGAGGGTACGAATGTGGAGTTCATCTCGGTTGCAATGGATGAGGATCGGCTTTTCATGCGTGTCTTTGAACGGGGAGTAGGAGAGACGATGGCCTGTGGAACGGGGAGCTGTGCAGCTGCCCTTGCTGCTAGGTCATGGGGCCTTTGTGGAAGTACTGTCTCCGTAATGAGTCCAGGAGGCGAACTAATAGTAGATATGTCCGGAGATGAGGTTATTCTGGAGGGTCCAGTTCAAAGGATAGGTAAAGTCGAAATCAATATGCCGGAGCTACTGGCAGGCAATGGCTAATGAGCTGATCGATCGCAGGGTAAGGGAGAGGATCGTTATTGTTGGCATGGTCCTTCCCGGTCACTCTCTAGAAGATGGAGCAGTAAGCCTGGACGAGCTTGCTCGGTTGATCGACACGGCAGGAGCGGACGAAGTAGCTCGAGTGCTTCAACAGAGAGATCGTCCCGATCCGGCTACCTACCTAGGTAAGGGCAAGGTAGGTGAGCTTTTGGACGTGTGCGAGAAATACGATGCGGATACCGTTGTTTTCGATGACGAGCTATCACCAGCGCAACAACGCAATTTGGAGCAGGTACTAGGTAGAAGCGTCATTGATCGCACCGCGGTCATTCTTGATATCTTTGCTCAGAATGCCCATACCCCAGAGGGCAAGGTACAGGTGGAGTTGGCATTGTTACGCTATCGTTTGCCCAGGCTACGAGGAAGAGGCCGGAACTTGAGTCAACAAGCAGGAGGGATAGGTACTAGAGGACCAGGAGAGACAAAGCTGGAGGTAGATCGTCGCAGAGTTACGACCAGGGTAGCGCGATTGGAGAACCTTCTCGACCAGTTGACTAGAACTCGTCAGACCCAAGCTAGAGCACGAAGGAGAGGGGATAAACGCGTGGTCGCTCTGGTTGGTTATACCAATGCAGGCAAGTCGACCTTACTCAACCGGCTTACCAACGCTGATGTAGTGGTAGACGATAGGCTCTTTTCTACCCTGGATCCAAGGGTGCGTCGTTTGAGGCTCCCTGGAGGAGAAACCGTGCTGTGCTCGGATACAGTGGGGTTTGTCCGTAAGCTTCCACACCAGTTGATAGAGGCCTTCAAATCTACTCTGGAAATTGTACGGGAGGCAGATCTTCTGGTTCATGTCGTCGACTCGACTGCTGTAGCTGTAGACACTGAGATAACTGCAGTAACGAAGGTTCTTAATGAGATAGGTGCTGGAGATATACCGCAACTGGTTGCAGTTAACAAAGCGGATGTATTTCCCTTGGAGGCTACCAGGATAGCTGAGCGCTATCCTGGGTCGGTAATCCTGTCTGCTGCTACCGGGGAGGGCGTGAGGGAGTTGCTCATGGCTATTACCTACAGACTCCATGCTCGTGATCGCATGGCAATGACTGCAAGTCCAGGGGGAGCATGAAGCTTTGAAGGATGATACCAGGTTCGTTCTCCCACGCTATCCGTACGACCTCTTGGATGAGGTCAGGCAACTGGCCGATGCTCATGAGGGGGGAGTTGTCGATTTATCGGTAGGCACTCCTTGTGATCCTCCTCCTGCCTGTGTCTTGGAGGCTATGTGCAAATCGGGTACCGAGCATTCCTACCCCTCTTCTGTGGGAAACAAAGCCTATAGGGAGGCGGCAGCAGAATGGCTATACAGACGCTTGGGAGTTGCTCTTTCTCCTGAGCATATTGGTGCATGTATTGGTGCTAAGGAGTTCGTAGCTACGACACCTCAATGGTTGCGACTACACGATCCTGGTAAGGATACTATTTTATATCCGGCGTTGTCCTATCCAACATATGCCATGGGAGCTCTTCTTGCTGGTTGTAGAGCCGTTCCAGTCCCTCTCGACTCATCTTTCAACATGGAACTGGAGGCAATAGAGGCTAGTGATGCTCGAAGGGCTTTAGCCATATGGGTCAATACCCCTAGCAACCCTACAGGTGCAATTGCCGACCTCAAATCAGTGATTGAATGGGGGAGGCAATGGGGGGTCACAGTTTTGAGTGACGAGTGTTATGTGGAGTTCACTTGGGAGGGATCACGACAAAGTGCCTTGCAGTTCGGAAGCGATGGAGTGATATCCCTTCACTCTCTGTCCAAGCGCTCCAATATGGCAGGGATGCGAGCAGGCTTCTATGCGGGCGATCCAGATCTTGTGTCATACCTATCGGAAGTGCGGAAACACGCAGGTTTCATGGTACCTGGACCAGTACAAGTCGCTGCCACTGCTGCTCTCTTGGATAACGAACACGTAGATGTGCAACGCCAGAGATATCTAGAGAGGCTTCAACTTTGCAGACAACTGTTTGTAGATTTGGGTATGGACGTCGTCCTACCTGCTGGAGGATTTTACATTTGGTTGGGAGTAGAGGAAGCCATCTCCCGATGGCATGAGTTCTTGGATAAGTTTGATTGGGATCAGCCGAAGACCTCATCCTTTGCCTTCTGCTACTTGTTGGCTTCCGCTGGAGGAGCTTTGGTTAGTCCCGGGGAGTTTTATGGAGCACTAGGAGAAGGATACGTGAGGATTGCCATGGTACAACCTCTCGAACGCCTTCAAGTAATTGCTGAACGTCTCAAGAGCCAGCTCATATGAGTGCAAGCGTTGGAGCCTCCAGGTAGTGTCATCTCTCATAGGATGCCAGGGGACGATCAGACATCTGGAACGAACTGTTGGTGTGAGTTTTGGGAGTTGAAGTTGTGGTCACTACAGTGAAGAAGCACGTCGAAGACCTGTGGGAGGAGATAGATCTGTTATCTTCGGGAGATCCATCTGCTCTCTCGGTCGTTACTGAAGCCATAGAATTACTTGATTCAGGTGAGGCAAGAGTTGCTGAGATGGACGCCAGTGGGGAGGTGCTTGTTCACGAGTGGTTGAAGAAAGCCATCCTTTTGTACTTCCACTTGAGCAAGATTTACACCATTGAAGTCGGCCCCTTTGAATATGCAGACAGGATACCGCTCAAACGAGGACTGGCAGACAGAGGTGTGAGGGTCGTACCGGGAGCATGTGTGAGATGGGGAGCGCACATAGGGAGGGGGTCGGTGCTCATGCCTAGCTTTGTGAATATAGGAGCTACAGTTGGAGAGAATACTATGGTGGACACCTGGGCTACCGTGGGATCCTGTGCACAGGTCGGTTCCCGGGTGCACCTCTCCGGCGGTGTTGGTATTGGAGGAGTGCTGGAACCACCCCAAGCAGCACCTGTCATAGTAGGAGACGATGCCTTCATTGGTAGTCGATGCATGGTAACCGAAGGGGCGGTTATAGGAGAAGGAGCCATTCTTGGGGCAGGGGCTATCTTGAATCCATCCATACCAGTTATCGATGCAGAAAGCGGCCAAGAACTTTCTAGAGGCAAGTTACCTCCATGGACAGTAGGAGTTCCTGCTCAGCGGAGAAGGGTATACGAGGGAGGAGAGTTCTTCATGCCTTGCGTACTCGTCATAAAGCACTTGAACCCAGGAGAGAGACATGACAAGGCTCAACTCAACCACCTCCTTAGGGAGCATGGCCTGTCGCTGTGAGCTCTAGCCTCTTTGATCTGGCAGTTGAACTTGTATCCATTCCCTCGGTAAGTCATCATGAGGCTGCACTTGCTTCTAGGGTAGAAAGTGAGTTACGGGCATGTTCTTGGCTGGAGGTATTCCGCATTGGAGACAATGTCATAGCGAGAACCGATCAAGGATGCAAGGATAGAATCATATTGGCTGGACACCTGGATACGGTTCCACCCCTTGATAATGTCGATGTTTTAGTTGAGGGTGACAGGTTGCAGGGACTAGGGGCTGTTGACATGAAGGGTGGTCTAGCTGTTCTCCTCGATCTAGCTCGATCAGGTTCTCCTCGGGAGACAGATGTCAGTTGGGTATTTTACGCATGCGAAGAGGTAGCACGTAAAGATAGCGGACTCCTGACCATCTGGAACGAAGCTCCCCATCTACTGCAAGGTAGTGCTGCGATATTAGCAGAGCCCACAGGCTTGACAGTCGAAGCAGGATGCCAAGGTACGATGACTGCTACAGTGACCTTGAGAGGACAGAGAGCGCATACAGCTCGTCCCTATCGTGGGATCAATGCCATACACAGATTGGTTCCTTTGTTGGAGATTCTGGCAGCTTACACACCTCGGGTAGTCGTACTGGAAGGATGCAGTTTCAAGGAGGCATTGCAAGCAGTCAAGGTCTATGGAGGAGTTGCCTCCAATGTAGTGCCTGACGAAGTTGTCTTGACGTTTAACTATAGATTTGCTCCAGATAGGGGTACCCAGGAAGCTGTAGCTTATCTAGAAGGATTGTTCGACCGGTGGTTGGATCCTGAGATGGGAGACAGCCTGGAGGTGAAAGAGGTGGTAGGTGGCGCTATGCCACAGTTGGACAATCCATTCTTGAACAAGTTGGTGAGCGAAAGTCGTCTGCCGCCAAGAGGAAAGCTAGGCTGGACAGACGTGGCATTTTTTGCAGAGAGAGGTATACCCGCAGCTAATTTCGGACCAGGAGATCCAGATCTTGCGCATACTCCCCATGAGTATGTGGAGCGCTCTAGTTTGGAGGCAGCTCGTGCAGTGCTCGGTTCCCTGATTGC
Source organism: Actinomycetota bacterium (assembly GCA_023489235.1). GTDB lineage: Bacteria > Actinomycetota > Acidimicrobiia > Acidimicrobiales > JAMDDE01 > JAMDDE01. The sequence continues at coordinate 64,914 of JAMDDE010000040.1, forward strand.
GTCACCGAAATGAGATAATCTACCTCTTTCCAGCTACAGTTGACCTGTGAAGCTTGTCTTTACCAGCTTCACTATCTTGCTTATCTTGCTAAATGTAGCCAAACCCAAGCAAGCTACTCTAGACGAGCAACCGTAGACTAGCTAGAGTTTACGTATAATCGTGACAATCTTCCCATAGATCACAACTTGATCTTCGTCCAATTCCAGAGGATTGAGATCATTGTTGGCAGAGCTTAAGATTACTTTGCCGTTCTTTTTCGAGTAGATCTTCACTGCACCTTCTTCATGAGGCGACCCAGCAATCACGAGATCGCCGTCAGCAACTACCTCCTGGTATCTGGCCACTACATAATCACCATCCAAAATACCTGCATTTGTCATCGAGCTGTTACTAACCTTGATCATGAAGAGCTGTCCTGTTCCTGTAAACTCTTCAGGGAGCGGGAAGAGTTCTTCTACGTTCTCCGGGACCAATACCTCCCTGTTGGGAGCTACGCTTCCTACTAAGGGGATGTGACGAACCGGTTTTGGCGAGAGGGCAGCTCCCGACGAAGGATCATAATGAACTTCTAGAGCTCTGGGTTTGGTGGGATCCCTTTTTAAATACCCCATTCGTTCAAGGGAGAGTAGGTAGGTATGCACTGTTGCTGGCGAAGCTAGTCCTACGGCATCAGCTATCTCTCTAACCGAAGGAGGATATCCACGATCACGGATATGCTCAGTGATGTAGTCAAGTATTTCTCGTCGCTTTGGACTGAGCTCGGTTGCCATAAACCACTCTCCTTGCCGGCTAGTTCAAGACCAAAAAAATCAACTGCTCCTATAAATTTCTATAAATTTATAAATTTCATTATACTCTCTTTAAGCGGATGTATCAAACGTGTGTTTTAAAACTTCAATATATGATCAAATTAAAGTTTAACCTTCTCCCCATGTTGACTGGGCATTTACCGTTGACTTTTTGATCTCACGTTAACCAAGCTGAATAGTGCAAGACTGTATTGTATGCGGTGCCCATCTTGTGGGAATGTAGAAGACAAAGTGGTTGATAGCCGTATGACCGAGGACGGTGCTGCTATACGACGTAGACGAGAGTGTGTGAGATGCGGCAGGCGCTTCACCACCTTCGAGAGGATAGAAGAGGCACCTGTCTTTGTCGTGAAGCGATCCGGAGCGCGTGAACCGTTTGATAGAGAAAAGATCTCAGCTGGTGTGCGAGCTGCTACTAAGAACAGGCCTGTGTCGGACGAGGATATCAACTCTTTGGTTAGCGATGTTGAGGAGTCTTTGAGATACGAAGGAACTGAAATTCCCTCTGAACTAATTGGGAGAAAGGTGCTCGAAGCTCTGGAACGAGTGGATCATGTGAGCTATGTCAGATTTGCGAGTGTGTACAAGGGATTTGAAGACCTGGATGATTTCAAGCGTGAGATGGGTATGCTGGAGAAGTCAACCAAGCCTAAATCGTCGAGGTAGTAGCATCGGAGCAGTAGTTTGGTATATCGGTTAGATCTCATCCAAAGCCGATAGCTGGACTTTTCTGGAAAAAGATCTTGAGATATATGGTTGGCTTAACCAAGGGACATACCATAGACCATGGACTTGTATCCATATCAGTGGTGGAAGTTACGAGTGGAGGAATAGATGATCGATAGCCATTGGATGACTTGGAGTTGTTCATGCGTATAGGACTGTTGACCGGTGGAGGGGATTGCCCAGGTCTCAATGCAGCCATAAGGGCTATAGTCTTCAAGGCTGAAATGGGCTACGGAGATGAGGTAGTTGGCTTTGCTGACGGCTGGAGAGGCGTGATGGAGGATGCAGTTCGCCCATTGGACGTGAACAGCTGTCGGGATATCCTGCCCTTGGGAGGAACCATCCTGGGAACCTCGCGTACCAATCCGTACAGCACTGATGGAGGGGTGGAGAAGGTGCTTGATACTTTGCGCAAGGAGGGGGTGGATGTACTTATAGCCATAGGTGGCGACGACACCTTGGGGGTAGCGCATAAGCTCTCAGCAGCTCAAGTTGCAGTGGTTGGTGTTCCAAAGACCATAGACAATGATCTCTCCGCCACGGAGGTGACGTTTGGATTTGATACCGCAGTACAGATAGCTACTGATGCCATAGACCGTCTCCGTACTACTGCAGAGTCACACCATAGAGTAATCGTATGCGAAGTGATGGGTCGCCATGCTGGTTGGATAGCTACATTGGCCGGGTTGGCGGGTGGTGCAGCAGAAATTTTAGTACCTGAAGAACCATTTGACATAGAGGCAGTATGCAAGCGGCTCCAGAGACTTCACGACAAAGGCCAGTTCTCTTCGATAGTGGTCATTGCCGAGGGTGCCAAGCCAGCAAAGCCATTTAGAAGTTTGCAAGGGGCAAGTGATGCCTCTGGCAAGCCGCTGGATCAATTCGGCCATGAACGACTGGGCGGTATATCCAATGCTGTAGCTGAAGAAATTGAGGCGAGGACCGGCTTTGAGTCACGGGTGACCATCTTGGGCCATGTTCAGCGAGGTGGTACACCTACAGCTTACGACAGAGTTTTGGCTACCCGCTTTGGCGTAGCAGCAGTGGAAGCCTGTCACGACGGTGCCTTCGATACCATGGTGGCTCTGCATGCAGGGGAGATCATACGAGTTCCTCTAGAGGAGGCAGTTGGAGTATCCAAGACAGTGGATCTCACCTTGCTCCATGACGTGGTCGGTCCTTTCTTGGGCTAGTTCCTTTTCATGGTTGCAGATCGTCCAAGTGAACTTGACAGTTATCCGCATGTGGCACTTGCCGTCTATGCTCATCCGGATGATCCTGATGTCTCCTGTGGGGGAACCTTGGCCAAGTGGTGCAGGGCTGGCAGCGAGGTACATGTGCTCATCTGTACCGATGGAGGCAAGGGTACTGTTGACCCGTCCATGACTACTGTTCGTCTTGCAGAGATGCGCAAAAGGGAGATGGCTGAAGCCGGGGAGGTCATTGGTGTGTTCGGTCAACACCTCTTGGGGCACCCCGATGGCGAGTTAGATGAGAGTAAATTGCGTAAGGAAATAGTGTACTGGATTCGCTATCTCCGACCGGAGGCGGTGGTTTGCCCTGATCCTACCGCTATCTTCTTCGGGGATAGCTACTTCAATCACCGTGACCACAGGAGCGTAGGCTGGGCTGTACTCGATGCCATCTCACCTAGTGCCTCGCTCCCACTGTACTTTCCCGATGCCGGTCCACCCCATAAAGTTAAGGTTGTCTATCTCTCTGGTACACTTGAACCAAACCATTGGGTCGATATATCCAGTACTATTGAACTCAAATGTATGGCGATTAGCTGTCACAGGAGTCAACTAAGCGGTGGAGGGGAGTTGGAGCAGCAAGTGGTACGGGAGCGAGCCAAAGCAGAGGGTATGACAGCTGGAATGGCTTATGCAGAAGCCTTTCGACTCTTGGAGCTGGTTGATTCTCCTAATGGGTGATCGTAATAACAGTGAGGGATCCGATGTGAGTACCGATGCAGGCTTGGATGTCATTTGTGTGGATATGGATGCTTTCTTTGCATCGGTGGAGGTTAGAGATGATCCAAGCCTTCATTCCGAGCCAGTTATCGTATGTGGTCGGGGCAGGAGGTCAGTGGTGGCCTCATGCAACTACGAGGCTCGTTTATATGGCGTAAGTTCAGCTATGCCTACGGAACAGGCCAAAAGGCTTTGTCCTAATGGTCGGTTCTTGACAGCTAGATTTCCTGTTTATCAACGAGCAAGTAGGGACCTTCATGCCATCCTCTACCGCTTTACTCCGTTGGTGGAGGGTGTAGCCTTGGACGAAGCATACCTCGATGTCAGTGGGGCGCATCTACTGTTTGGATCGTCATTGCAAATAGCCAATGATATACGTGAGGCAGTTCGTGAAGAGATGGGCCTTCCATGTTCGGTGGGAGTAGGAAGGTCTAAGTTAATTGCCAAACTGGCATCTGAGGAAGCCAAGCCAAAAATTCTTGATTCAATGATTCAACCAGGCAAGGGAGTGGTAGCGGTTCCTCAACTTAGCGAGTGGTCTTTTCTGTCTGGCTTGGATGTATCCAAACTGCCTGGAGTGGGGCCTGTAACTTCGACCAAGCTGAGGTCCTTGGGAGTGTTCAAGGTGGAGGACCTTCTGAACGTTCCTCTATCTGTATTGAGTAGACATCTAGGTATTACGATGGCCCACCGTTTGGTAGACCTCGCTCGTGGCCACGACCTGCGTAAGGTGACACCAACTAGAGAGCGTAAGTCGATCGGTAAGGAGATAACCTTTGACAGAGATCTCCAAGATATGATCAAACTACGTCAACTTTTGTTTGACCTGGCCGTTCAAGTAGGTGATATTATGCAAAGAAAGGGTAAAGCTGCCCGTAGCATCTCCATAAAAGTACGCTTTGCCAATTTTGTTACGCTTACCCGTAGCCGTTCGGAACAGTTCCCTCTCCATTCGTCCTCGGCTATTGCCCGCTTGGCAACTGCCCTGTTTGATCAAGTTGATCCAGTTATGCCGGTTCGTTTGGTGGGGGTAAGTGTATCTGGGCTAGTTAGTAGAGAGGAGCAGTATTATCAGCAAGCTCTGGCTCTTGACAGTGCAAGTGATGGGATCGACTACCAAGCAAATGCACCAAAGACGGATGTAGGTTGTCAATGGACTATCGAGCATCCCTGGGAGGTCATGAGACCAAAAAGAGATTCGTGGTCTCTGGACGACAGGCTTGTTCTAGCAATGGAAACTGTGCGAGAGCGCTTTGGCCAACAAGCTATTCTGTCTTGTGGGTTGGCCCTACAATCAATGTCATCAATATCATCTGGCAAGGAACTTGATCGGTAAGAGTAAGATCAGTGTATCCGGTACCGAACCAGTATGAGTTGGTGCTAAGGTCCTGTCGTCTCTGAATCTCAACCTACTAGGACGTAGGTGTAGAGTCCCATTGTTTACGGCAGCCGGATGCGCGAAAATAGAACAAGAAGTTAGAGAAGTAATGAGTGTACTAGCGGAAAGGGGAAGTTGTGCCGCTCTCCGAGTATGAGCAGCGGATTCTCCATGAGATGGAGCAGGCTCTGTATGAGCATGATCCTCGTTTCGCGCATAAGGTTCGATCGAAAACCGTTTACAGCCACGCAGGACGTCACTGTAAATGGTCAGTTGTCACTTTCCTCGCCGGGTTGGCTGTATTGATAGCCTTTTTCTCTACATCTACGTTGCTCGGTCTGTTGGGGTTCGGCATCATGTTCGTCTCGGCGATAACTTTCGAGAGAAATTTACGTCGAATAGGCAAGAGTAGTGCGAACGGTAGAGGACGTTCTCTGAAGACCAAAAGTGTAGCTTATGTCCTTGGGAGGGCCCATCAACACTTCAAGGAACGATTCAATCGTCCGAATGCTTGAAGGGGCTCGATTCTCTATAACCGTATTAAACGGTTGGCAAGAAAGAGGTCTCATCTGCAAGGGCAGAGGAGTTGATTAAGTAGTGGAGGTGGTCTTTCCGCACCAAGGAACCAAGATCCTCCACCGGAGACTCACCACAAAAGGTGGGTGGGTATGTTGTCATAGTCTTTGCGAACTGGAACCAAGGTTGTCCGCCAGAGGTGAACCACAGTGCTCCAGTCTTTAGGAGGGAGGAACTGCCAAGCAATCAAGGCAGTGGTGTGCGCCCTCGGAAGGCTGGTACGAGAAAGACCGGAGTTATTGCCAGTTGCAATGGTGCAAACCCTTAGATTAGCTCGGTCGAAGTGGTGGGTTAGATTTCCGTTCCTCCCTCTTCCCTCGGAGGAGTATCTGACCTTTCGGATCATCACTGACTATGGAAGTAGCGGTGACCGAAGAGAGCTGTGCGCCGACATTGTTTCTTACCTGGAGTGGTGCAGTCAGTTCAAGGCATAGTCGAACTACCACCTCGCACGCAAGCCGCTGATTGCACTCGAGAAGGAGATGTTGCTAGAACGGTAAGCACTATTTGCAGTCTTCATCCAAAGGTTAGAGTTTGGTGATTTGATTGACGAATGATTCTTCTAGATCTTTTGGGGTAATCCCTGGCCCTGCAGGACGAACTCTCTTTTCTAAGTAGGCAAGTACTTCTCTGCGGTCCTCTTCTTCGGGGATCATCAGTGATGCAGTTTTTCCTGGATCAAAATGTAGTAAGGCAGAACACTCGAACATTGTTCCTTCACGGGTCCTCCTCTGTGCTATCCCTACCGTCTTACCCCCGTCTATGCTTACTTCCCCTGGCCCTAAGCCGGCAAAGCAAATCTGTTCCGACCAGTGGGTACGGATCATTCTTCCTCGATGGATCGAGACTTTGGTCATCCCTAGATCGATCAATGAGTATGCCCATGCACTACCCAGCCAAGCAACTGCTTTGAGGATGTCCTCTTGCCACAGCGAGTTACCTCGGGGAACCCACACCTCCACCCATACTTGCTGATCAGGGATGATCAGCACGCCACCCCCACCGCTTTTGCGACGAACGACCTGTAGACCGGAGGCAATGATCTCTTCCCAGCAAAGCGTAGAGGATTTTTGAGTACTACCGAGTACTAGAGCCGGTCTTGATACCTGACAGAATGTTATTCTTGATTCTGATAGCCCATACGATGCAGTTCGAAACAGGCTTACTGCATCGCCAAATTGCTTGTCAACCTGCCAGCGAGTCAAAGTCAGCTGTCGTACTCATAGTTATGGCAAGTTGTTCGGTTATAGGTTGTCCGAGGTAAGGAAGCCATTCCGAACGTACTCCTGCCTCAGCCAGAAGTATCCATGCACGGCCCATCGGTCTCGTTGGCATTTTCGCTAGCCGTAAACCCACTTCATGAGGGAGGTGGTCCTCTTTTCGTGAATTGCATCGTTTGCATGCTGCCACCACGTTTTCCCATACATGTTCTCCACCTCTACTGCGAGGAACTACATGATCGATGTTCTCCGCAGCGGCCCCACAGTATTGGCATTTGTATCCGTCCCTAGCGAATATCGAACGACGATTCAGTGCTATTCGAGCCTGGTAAGGAACATGGACATACCTGGATAGACGTACCACTGATGGCTCTGGATAACTGACAGCCATGGCATGAAACCTGCGACCAGTTGCCTCTAGCAGTTCTGCCTTTCTCTCTAGGACGAGTAGTAGAGCTCGACGCGATGCAACAGCACCCAATGGTTCAAAGGTAGCGTTGAGTACCAACGCTCGGCTCATTGTCGCCAGCTTGATCCTAGGCGGAGAGTGATGAAACAGTGCATCATTCAAATACTAGGTTATCTGATCTGCAAGAGACAAGGGCTCTTGCTCCTGTGCTGAGCTTTCGAATTGATCGATAGCACGACCTCACAGGAAAGGATATGCAGAAGGGTCGTTGTTTCTGTACTTAGTCGCTTCGGCCTCCTATTCCAGAAAGCCCAGCAGTACCCCTGAATCCTCCTACCTCTATTCCAGTTCTTGCATCCAAGCTCGCATCAGTGGTCCTTTGTGGGCCATCATGGGGAACTAGTGGAAGAAAGTGGTTGAAAAGGGTAATGATGTGGTATAAAGTGGTTCATGGTGGTGGGTTGGTAGTGGTTATTTGGCGTGACTGTGGCATTTGATGAAGAAAGGTCTCCTGCAGGAGGGGGTCGCAGTGAGAGAGGTAGACTGTGACAAGCTTCTTTGGACGGTACGAGCACTCCCTAGACGACAAGGGCAGGGTAGTGCTCCCCACCAGGTTTCGCCCTCACTTCCAGCCGGAAGGATTTCTCACCCTTTACCACGACGGTTGTGTAGCCCTATGGCCTCCGGAAGAGTTCGGCGAAGCTATGGCTCGGATGAGAGAGCGAGCAGCAGGGGATGCTGGCGAGCGACGTATAGCCAGAGCCTGGTTTTCAGATGCCTACCGCGTACTAGTAGACAAACAGGGGAGGATTCCCATACCAGCGCGACTTCGTTCTCAGACCGAGTTAGAGGGAGATATTCTTATCATTGGATTCGACGATCATATAGAACTGTGGTCTCCTCGAATGTTCGAGGAGAAGCACAGGGCAGAGATAGAGCGTTTTGCCAAGGGCGAAGGGTGACGCGATCGATATGGCAACCTTGGACAGATGCACAGCTTGTCTGCAGCCCTTCGACTGAACAGCTGGAAGCGCATTCCTCCGCCCTCTTCCATGCTGATTGCGCGGGAGAATTGCCCGATGAAACCGAGCCTGTCGAAGGGCTGCAAATGAGCTGTGAACGGTATCACCGTCCTGTGATGGTGGACGAGGTGGTCAAGATATTCTCGTCTGTCCCACCAGGTCTAGTGGTCGATGCCACTGTGGGCTCTGGCGGCCATAGTCAAGCGCTGTTGGCATCCCTTCCATATATACGAATACTTGGGCTTGACCTCGATGAAGATGCGTTGGGGGTCGCTTCTATCCGCTTGTATGAAGCAGGATTTTGGGGAAGGGTTGCGTTAAGACATATAGGTTTTGATCGACTCGTTGAAATCTCTTCCCATCTCTCGCCTCATGGGCTCAGTGGAGTGTTATTTGATCTTGGGGTCAGCTCGATGCAACTGGATAGTCCGTTAAGAGGTTTTTCTTACCAACGCTCTGGCCCCATAGACATGAGAATGGATCGCTCCCGCAACAGCGTCACGGCTGAGAGAATCGTCAATGCGGCTGACCCTGCTTACCTAGCCAAGATATTTGCCGAGAGTGGAGAGAGGCGTTTTGCTTGGCGCATTGCCAAAGCTATAGAGAGAACAAGACCCTTGCATACGACCAAGGAGCTTGCTGACGTAGTTCGATCTGCCATACCGGCCGCTGCAAGGCGCACTGGGGGCCATCCTGCCAAACGTGTCTTTCAGGCACTGAGGATTGCGGTCAACAATGAACTGGAAGTTCTCTCTGTTGCATTGCCACAGGCAATAGAGCTGTTAGTGCCTGGTGGACGTTGCGTGGTCATCTCCTACCACTCTGGAGAGGACAGAATCGTCAAACATCAGTTTAGGCTTGCAGCTGGCGGTGGTTGCTCCTGTCCACCTGGCTTGCCTTGCACCTGCCAGTCCAACGTGACAGCCAGACTTGTCTTCCCCAAGAGTTTGCCTCCCAGTCCTCAAGAGGTGGCAGATAATCCACGCGCGGGAAGTGCGCGGTTGAGAGCTTTGGAGAAAGTCGCTGTCTCCGGTGGCTCTCCCTCTACCCATACCCTCCCATCATCATTGACGCCTTCTCCTTGGGGAGGAAAGAAGGTGCTCGGCGTTGGTATATCTTCTAGCGGCTCATATCGTTCTCCAACTGCCTCTAGGAGGTATAGATGAGTCCCCCTACTTCGTCTGCACGCTCAATAGAACAGGAGAAGGGGTTTAGTAAAGGATGGCAAGCAGCTAGGGCAACTGTTCATAGGGTCGAGGCAACCGAGATAGTTGCGGAGGCCTCTCCTCGTAGGCCTCCAAGAGCTAGGTTAGAAGTACTTCCTGGTAAGGAAGAGTTACGCCGAAGACGCAGCCACAGGATATCGAGATTGCTCATAGCGGCTTCGGTTGCAGTGATAATTGTTGCTCTTCTGGCTACAGTGGCTGCACACAGCTATATAGCTGAGCAGCAGCTCAACTTGGACAACTTGAGGCAGACAGCCTCGGAGAAGTTCGCCAAGAATCAGGAGCTAGAGTTGCGTATAGCCCAGTTGCAGCAGCCTTCTCGGATAGTTGGCATCGCTCGAGGGAAGCTTGGGATGATCCCTCCTCCTTCGGTTATGTACCTTTCTCCTAAGGGACGCCCCAGTTCAGCCAGTACAGGCAAGGGCTAATTCGGAGCACCGGCATGCCTAGGAGGAACGCGTCCAAGAAGTCTCGTCACCGAGTAATGGTTCTCGCCGTTACTGTCGTTTTCATGTCCCTGCTGGTCAGAGTAGCCTATATACAAATTGACCAAGGTCGAAAGTACTCGATGCTCTCAGTTGACGAGGTCACCTCTACCGTTCAAGTGCCTGCCCTTCGAGGAGCTGTCTATTCGAGCGATGGCAGGATACTGGAGATGTCCGTAATGCGTACCAGCGTCATTGCTGATCCACTGATCATCCATCATCCGGCGGAAGAAGCATCTGTTCTAAGTAAGATACTTGGGATTAACGAGGACAAACTTCTTGCACTTCTCACAGAACACTCTGGTTATGTTCCCCTGGCCACTTCTTTGTCGCAGTCTTTGGCGAACAAGATCATCTCTCTTGACTTGCCGGGCTTGTCCTTTAGTCAGCATTCAGTTGTTAGCATACCCTCTGGTGATATCGTCGAGCCTGTACTTGGCAGTGTCGGATGGAATGGACAAGGTTCCAGTGGTCTCGAATACGAGTACAACTCATTATTGGCTGGAACGCCAGGAACCGAACGGCTAGCCATTTCTCCTAGTGGCTTGGTGATGCCCGGGGGCAAGAGCTGGATAAAACAGCCCAAGCCGGGCAGCGGACTAGTTCTTACCATAAACGAGTCGTTACAGTACTATTTGGATCAGGCACTCAGTCAGGAGATCATCAAATCACACGCGCGTAGCGGAACGGCTATAGTCATGGATCCGCATACGGGGGATATATTGGCAATGGCCAGCCTCGACTCGGTTCCTGGTAGTACTCCTCAGCCATCTCCGCTCAATCTGGCTACGGATATGGTCTACGAGCCAGGATCTATATTCAAGATCATAACTTTCTCCGGAGCTTTAGAGGATCATGTCATCACTCCGAGCACCACCTTCATAGTCCCTGACCACATGGTTATAGATGGTGCATTGTTCCACGATGCATGGGTTCATCCGACCCAACCCATGACAGCCACGCAGATAATAGCCCAATCCTCCAATATTGGTACTATCAAGATCGCAGAAGCTCTGGGGAAGTACAGGCTAGCCCAGTGGATATCGAAGTTCAGGCTAGGGAAACCTACGGGTCTCCATTTTCCTGGGGCTTCTCCAGGTATCGTACTCAATCCAGCGAAGTGGTCGCCTACAGCTATAGGATCGACGCCTATAGGACAGGATACAGGGGTTACCCCCTTGCAAATGCTGGATGCCATGAACGTGGTGGCCAACAGAGGATTGTTCGTCTACCCTCGGCTGGTCAAAGCAATAGTGTCACCGAATGGTCGAGTTCGCCCTGTAGCGAGTCGTCCCCCTAAGAGAATCGTAAGTCAATCTATCGAGGCGGAGCTGGCTGGCATGATCGAGCACGTGGTCAGCTCTCCTGTTGGCACGGGTGTACATGCTCGTATCCCAGGATATGTAGTAGCTGGGAAAACTGGTACTTCACAGATACCGAGCCATACAAGACCCGGATACGTTCCAGGGGCCTTCATGGCAACTTTTGGCGGCTTTGTCCCAGCCCAAGATCCTCGTTTGTCAGCGATAGTGGTACTGGACCGACCTACCCCCATCTATGGGGGATCGGTATCTGCTCCAGTCTTTGCGCAAGTTATGCAGTATGCTCTTCGGTTGTTCGGTATTCCACCGGTAAGTGTTTCGAATACTCCAGCGGGGACGGAGGCATCGCAGCCACCGCCTCTCTCTCCAATCACCTCTCCGTTGGCGCAGCCGGTGGCTCTACCGATGACCGATTCAGTTATTCGAGGTTGAGGACGAGCGTTGAATGCTTTTGTCAGAGCTGCTTTCGGCTATAGACGTGCGAGAGGTACATGGCTCCATCGAACAGATCGAGGTTACCTCTATCTGTTATTCATCCAGTGATGCGACGAGCGGTTCTCTGTTTTGTTGCCTGGTAGGCGCCAGGGCAGATGGCCATGACTTTGCTGTTGAGGCTACTTACCGAGGTGCAGTAGCAGTGGTGTGCGATCATGCTGTACCGGTTGAAGTTCCTCAGATCTTGGTGGACAGATCACAGATCAGGCAGGTCATGGCTCAGCTCTCGGCCAAATTATGGGGATACCCCTCCAAAGCTTTACGCGTGGTGGGTGTAACTGGTACGAACGGCAAGACAACTGTCTGTCATATGATCAAGTCAATACTGGATGCCAATGGATGTCCCTCCATGACGATAGGCACCCTGAGCGGTTCCAGGACAACTCCCGAAGCTCCTGATCTCCAGAGGACTCTTTCCATGTACTCGAGCAACGGAGGCTGTGGGGTGGCTATGGAGGTCTCCTCTCATGGGTTGGCTCAGCATAGAGTGGACGGCACGCGTTTCGAAGTAGTTTGTTTCACCAATCTTTCTCGTGATCATTTGGATTTCCATGGCTCCCTCGAGAACTACTATCAAGCCAAAGCCTCCCTGTTCTCTCCGGAGTTCTCCGATATCGGGGTCGTCTGTGTCGATGACGACTGGGGCAGGAGGTTACTGGAACAGGCGAAGATTGATATGGTGCCATTCAGCGTGCAAGATGTCTCCGATGTAAACTTGCAACCCTCGGGAATAAGCTTCCGCTGGAGAGGCCATGCCATGCGGGTTCCACTAGTGGGTATGTTCAATCTTTCAAATGCTGTTGCAGCCGCCTCCGTGGCCTCAGTTATGGGCTTTGCTACCGAGGGGATTGCTGCCGGGTTAGCTGGTATGCAACCTGTACCTGGTCGTTTCGAAGTGGTAGTCAACCCTCCGCCGTTCCTCGGGATTGTGGATTACGCTCATACTCCCGATGGCCTACGAGCTGCTCTTATCTCAGCTAGGAGTATGACAGGAGAAAGGGGCAGGGTGATCGTGGTGTTCGGGTGTGGGGGCGAGAGAGATCATGGCAAGCGGTCGATGATGGGTCAAGTGGCCACCACTCTCGCTGATGTGACCGTGATAACCTCCGACAATCCAAGGAGTGAAGATCCTGTCTCAATTGCCCGAGAGATACTAGCCGGTGCTGTCAGCTCGGCAAATGTGATAGTGGAGCTAGATAGGAGGGAAGCCATTCGTTCAGTGGCCAAGCTGGCAGGTCCAAATGATGTTGTACTCGTGGCCGGCAAAGGCCATGAGACCACCTTGGAGTTGTCATCGGGCAGTGTACCTTTTGTAGATTCGGATGAACTGGCCGAAGCAGCTAGGAACATCGAATCATGATAGGCATAATGGTGGCTGGCGGTGTTGCTCTTGCCTTTGCCGTGCTCGGAACTCCTCTTTTGATCCGGTGGTTGCGTCGGCATGGGATAGGGCAACAAATCAGGGAAGTTGGTCCGCCGGTGCATGTAGCCAAAGCAGGAACACCGACCATGGGTGGCTTGGTCATTATAGTGGCCACTATCCTTGGTTATGGTTCTGCCTGCTTGGTGGACAGGAGTTACTGGGTACGACCTGGAGCTGTAGCTGTCCTGGCAGTTGTTGGATTTGGCCTGGTTGGCCTTGCCGATGACTTAATCAAAGTCAGGCGTCAACGCAGTTTGGGGTTGAACAAGCGCTTGAAGTTCGGATCCCAGGTAGTCATAGCAGCTTTGTTCGCCTTTTTAGCTATGCAGTGGGCAGGTGCAAGTACCAGGCTGTCTTTTACTAGATTGGATTTCCCAGGGGTGCAGTTGGGTAAGGTGGGGTGGTCTATCTGGGCAGTCTTGATCATGGTGGGTGCCGCCAACGCGGTTAACCTGACCGATGGATTGGATGGACTAGCTTCTGGATCAGCTGCCTTTTCCTTCTCCATGCTCTCCTTGGTGGGATACTGGCAGTTCCGTCACATGAGTATCTACCATGTTCCTTCCGCTCTAGGCCTTTCCCTTTTAGCGATAGCGCTATGCGGGGCAAGTGTAGGTTTTCTCTGGTGGAATGCAGCTCCAGCGAAGATATTCATGGGAGATACCGGATCTCTGGCACTGGGAGCTGGCCTAGCAGCATTGGGCCTGGAGATGAACTTGCAGTTGCTCCTTCCCGTCATCGGTGGACTATTTGTCATAGTGACCCTGTCAGTAATAGTTCAGGTCATCAGCTTTCACCTGTTCAAGCGTCGAGTATTCCGTATGGCCCCTTTACATCATCATTTCGAGATGAAAGGTTGGCCGGAGACTACTGTCATCGTTCGCTTTTGGATCATGGCAGCTATTTTCACGGCGATAGCGCTCGGTACTTTCTATGGAGATTTTTTGACCGTGGCGAGGATCAAGTAGGTATGACAGGGAGGACGGATATTTCACCGTTTGGCGGTGGAAAAGAACTCAACCATGCTCTTGGAGATGGAGCGGAGATGAAACAGAGCTCCAATGCTGCCTCGTTATCACCGAAGCGGGTGATGGTTGTGGGGCTAGGAGCTTCTGGTCGAGCAGTGCTCTCCCGTCTGCTGAGTGAGCACCGGGAAGTGGTAGTCATTGACGACTCCCTGCAGAGTTCCATTGTCGAAGCGATGCCTAGTAAGGGAGTTGAAGTGTATGTGCATCCTACTCCTGAGGAACTCTCCACAGCACTGGAAGGTGTGTCCGAGATAGTGGTCAGTCCTGGAGTTCCTCCTCGTCATCCCCTCTTTGATCTGTTGAACAAAGTGGATAGTCAACCAGAGGTAATCAGCGAACTCGAGTTTGCTTATAGACGTTCGAATGTACCTATCCTAGCGGTAACCGGCAGTAATGGGAAAACAACGGTTACTACTTTGATAGATGAGATGCTTCGGGCTTCGGGGATAGCCTCTCTTGCAGCTGGTAATATTGGTTATCCTGCAACCTCTGCTGTTGCAGAGTCGTCAACCTTTGATTGGTTGGTATGCGAGGTTTCCTCGTTTCAGCTGTATTTCACCCGTTCCTTCAGGCCGGCTATTGCAGTTTGGTTGAATGTAACTGCAGATCATTTAGATTGGCATACCGATATGGATGAGTATGTAGCTGCCAAAGCTCGTGTATGGGCTAATCAAGGTACCTCGGATGTAGCTGTGGCCAATACCGATGATCCAGTGGTTATGGCCCATCTCCCTCGTGGCAAGGGTAGATGTGTCACTTTTGGCTTGACCGAAGGAGACTACCATGTTGACGAGGGATTCTTGGTTGGACCAGGACGAGGGAGGATCGTAGCAATCGAGGATCTCAAACGAGGATTTCCTCATGATCTCTCCAATGCTCTTGCAGCGACAGCAGCAGCTGTAGAGGCTGGTGCATCGTTGAGCGCTGCTAGGGAGGTACTAATTCATTTCGAAGGACTACCTCATCGTCTTCAATTGGTTGGCGTGGTCGATGGCGTAGAGTACTTGGACGACTCCAAGGCTACAACCCCATCCGCTGTCCTGGCTGCCCTCCAAGGGTTGGACTCTGTTGTCCTTATAGCTGGTGGCAGGAACAAGGGACTGGATATGGGTGTCCTCGCAGAAGGTGCTTCGAAGTTACGAGCTGTGGTAGCTATTGGTGAGGCTGCTCCAGAGGTGTGCCAAGCATTGAGCACTATCCAATGCATAGGCCATGCCCAGAACATGAAAGAGGCAGTTGAACTGGCCAAGCACTTTGCGCGACCAGGAGACAAGGTTTTGTTATCCCCCGGTTGTGCTTCGTATGACTGGTACAGTTCCTATGCCGAAAGAGGAGACGATTTCGCACGTTGTGTTAGAAGTCATATGACAACAAACAAAGGAGGTGTTCGTGGACGCTCCTAACCCTCATAGAGTAGTTATCACCCCTCTGAAGGGTATCTTGATCGTCGTATCATTACTCTGTCTCATTGGGCTGGTCATGGTTCTTGCCTCTTCATCGGTTTCCTCCATAGCTCTCTATCACTCACCGTGGGTTATCTTCATCTTGCAGGTGGTATGGATGCTCTTAGGAGCGGTCCTCTGCTTCATTGGCTATCGCATTGACTATCACTGGTGGAGAAAGTGGAGAGTTGTACTTCCTGGATTATGTCTGTTTGCCTTGACTGTGGTCCTGCTTCCTGGGATAGGGGTATCGGCTTACGGCTCCTCACGATGGGTAGGATTTGGCCCTGTCCGCATTCAACCTTCGGAAGCGATGAAGCTGGCAATGATTATTTTTGTCGCTGATTTGATTGCTCGCCGTGCCCATCAAGTGCATGTGGCAAAAAAGGTGCTCCTACCCGTGCTCTTGTTGCTGTTCGTTGCCTCTGTGCTGATCATGAAACAGCCGGATATGGGTACCACGATGGTTCTCTGGGCTATTACTCTTGCTCTGCTCTTTGCTGGTGGAATACCAATGAAGACATTGGTCAAGTTGCTCGGAGTACTGGCAGTGCTCGGGGTGTTGCTTGCTTACTCCGATCCTTACAGACGTGCTCGCTTGCTTTCCTTCATCAATCCGTGGGCCCATGCCAGTAGTTCTGGATATCAAGTTGTGCAATCCATTATAGGTATTGGAGCAGGGGGGACTGTTGGAGCAGGGCTTGGAGTGAGCTCCGATGCATGGGGATTCCTGCCCAATGCACATACTGACTTCATATTCGCTGTCATCGGGCATGAGATGGGCTTCATTGGTGTTTTTGTAATTATTACTTTGTTCACTGCTTTTGGCTGGTACGGACTGAGGGTTGCTACTCGTGCACCGGACACCTTTGGACAATTGCTTGCTGTTGGCATAACGGCTTGGATACTTAGTCAAGCGGTTATAAACATTGGGGCTACTGTCGGGTTGATGCCCGTGACGGGCATACCCCTACCGTTCGTTTCCTATGGGGGTTCTTCGTTGTCCATTGTCATGGCTGCAACTGGCATCTTGGCCAATATTGCTAAACAGGTAGAGAGGCAACCATCCCTCAGAGCAGCTTCCTTGACAAGGAGGCCTCGCTATGAGAAGTTCGTGCCTACATCCACGACAGTCAGTTTCCAATGACGACCACGGTGTTTGGGCGTAGATACCGCAAGGCTGGACGTGCCGCCAGGCAGATTTGTGGTCAGATATACTCTCCACCTTGTCACTCTGCAGTACAAGGCTGGACTTGGTGCTAGGCAGATTTATTTGAACGAGGTGGGTCTGCGAAGAAGAGCTTGGATAGCAGCAACGCGAGTAGAGGTGCAGTATGAACTATCGAAATTCCAAACAGCAATGGTACTCAATATATGGATATAAAAAAGCATAAAAGACTATATACGTTGATTACCGGTGGGGGTACGGGGGGTCATGTCATGCCTGCATTGACTCTAGCCAGAGGATTAACTGAAGTCGGTATTCCTGCTGAATGCATTGAGCTTGTCGGGTCGCGCAACGGTCTTGATGCTACGTTGTTGGCTTCCTCGGAGTTTCGAATCCATCTGTTGCCCGGCAAAGGAATATCCAGGGACATAACTAAATGGAAAGAGAATGTCGTAGCAGTTGGTGGCCTTGGCATAGCCTATTTGCGCTCGCTGCTGCTCTTACTTGCTCAGCGTCCGTCTGTAGTGATATCCGTTGGCGGGTATGCCAGCCTGCCTTGCGCACTTGCTGCGGCCACTATGCGGATTCCTATCGTTCTAGTCAACGTGGATGTGCGACCAGGGTTAGCCAATCGATTGATTGCTAGGCTCGCCCATCTATCTGTTACTGGTTATGATGACTCTGGTCTCCCTCGTGTGGTAGTCACTGGCGTGCCAGTTCGTCCAGAGGTAGCGGGTGTGCATAGAGACTTCCACTCGCGTGAAATGGCGCGAGTTGAACTCGGTTTACCCTCTGATACACCTCTCTTGGTTGCTTTCGGCGGTTCTTTGGGATCAAGACGGATCAACGAGGCCGTAGCTGGTTTTGTCGCTATGTCACCGAACGAGGAACTCCCTGCACTATCGATCTATCACGTGGTGGGGAGGCGTGATTGGTCTTTGGTCAAGTCGTTTTTTGCTGCAACCAAGACAGGTGAGGATAGCTCTCCTTACTCAGAAGTTGAGCTCCCTACAAGGGGTTCGAGTAATGACAGCCATTTGTCGATCACTCTGGATAGGGGAGGGGTGTTTTACAAGGCAACCGAGTACGAGGAACGCATGGCTCTGCTGTACCAGGCTGCTGATTTAGTACTTTGCAGGGCAGGAGGTATGACCATTGCAGAGCTTGCGGTGGTGGGAGTGCCCGCAATCCTCGTCCCTTTGCCTGGGGCTCCATCCAATCATCAAGCTGCCAATGCCTCTGTGCTGGTTGATAGAGGTGCTGCAGTTCTCGTATCGGATGCAGAGCTGACTCCTGAGCGCCTCAGTAAGGAGGTGGGGAGTTTGATTGCTGATCCCAGGCGGTTGATGGAGATGGAGCACTTGGCTTTGAGTGCAGGCCATCCAGAGGCAACCAGAACGATAGTTGCACTGTTGCAGGATCGAATCCCTTGGAGAGATGGATGAGAAGCATCGCACAGAGATCCATGCTTGGTGGTTGTTCTGAGCAAGGAGTGGGGACAGATGTATGAAAGTGACAGCGATGTACAGCTGCTCGAAGGTAACAGTAGGCGATTGTTTGATGATCTCCGCTTAAATCTTACTATTGACACGGTTAGTGGTTGTTAAACGCTTGGCGAGCGAGAAGGGAGGTTGGACAAGGTGTCCGAACCAGATCGACCAAAGCAAGATACCCCTAGGCCTCTTGCTCGGGATGACTTGGCTTTGCAGCTAAGTACATCGAGGAGAATACATGTAATTGGAGTTGGAGGAGCTGGCATGAGCTCTATAGCTGTAGTTCTTGCTGCTATGGGTCATATGGTATCTGGAAGTGACTTGAAGGAATCGCCGGCCTTTCGTCAACTTGCTTCGACGGGAGTTGAAGTGACCGTAGGGCATCGTAAGGAGAACATAGCTGAGGCAGACATGGTGACTTACTCCACTGCCGTACCCGAGAGCAATGTAGAGCTCAAAGAGGCTCGTGAACGAGGTATAGCTGTATACTCCAGAGCAGAAATTTTGGCAGGCATTGCTCGTACGAGGCGCACCATTGCAGTTGCTGGTACCCATGGGAAAACCACTACCTCCTCCATGTTGGCCCTGATGCTCATGGAGGAGAACCTTTCTCCTTCTTTCATCATCGGTGGTGAGCTCAACGAGATAGGAGGAGGGGCTGTTTGGGATCGAGGAGAGTGGTTAGTAGTCGAAGCAGATGAGAGTGATGGCACTTTTCTTCATCTAGGATCAGAGATCGCCGTGGTCACCAATGTCCAAGCCGATCATTTGGATCGTTATGGCTCCTTGTCTGCCCTAGAGGATGCATTCGATGCATTCTTGGGTTCAGCTCCTCATGGGGTTGCTGGAGCGGATGACCCAGTAGCGGTTTCTTTGGCCAAGAAACACCAGTCCAAGACTGCAGGGCTGAGCGAAGAGGCTTATCTGCATGCCGAACTTTTGCAAACTGGACGTGAAGGTTCCAGGGTGAAAGTCTGGGAGTCAACCAGGTATCTGGGGGAGCTCTCTCTGGCAGTACCAGGTCTGCACAACGTGAGAAATGCCCTTGTAGCTGCAGCTGCAGCTTTGATGATTGGGGTCAGCTTCTCCTCGGTGGCACGAGCCCTGGAGCGCTTTACAGGCGTAGCGAGACGCTTCGAGTTCAGAGGGGAGCAGAAAGGCATAGTCTTTGTAGATGACTATGCTCATCTACCTGCTGAAGTTGAGGCAGCACTTCAAACCGCTCGGAGCAGTGGATTCAAAAAAATTATAGCGGTGTTCCAACCCCATCGCTTTACCCGCATATCCACTCTCTGGCGTGAGTTCTCCCACAGTTTCGATGAGGCAGACGTTGTTTTGATCACGGACATATACGGAGCTGGAGAACCACCGATCCCAGGTGTCACAGGGAAGTTGATTGCAGATGCTGTGCGAGATAGTCTCTCACCTCCTAGCGAAAAGCCTGTTCTTTATCTGCCTGGTATGAGCGCACTAATAAATTACTTACTGGAGCTCCTTCAGCCAGGGGATCTCTGTTTGACCATGGGAGCGGGTGACATCACATCCTTGCCTGACGAACTGATGAGTCGCTTGGTTGAGTGATCATGTTGAGTGACCACGAAGGATAGTTCTGGGATAGTAACAGAAGTTAAAACATATATATGATGAATTATTTGATTAGCAACCATGGAGGAGGCAGAATGCTGAAGGCATGTGAGCTCTTTGCTTTTCAGGTAGATGGAGCAGTGCTTCTTCGAGAAAGCCGGATTTCATCCAAGCGAGTTCTTTGCTCTTCGAACGGTCTGACCGAAGGGCACCCTATACGGAGGAGCGATGGCATCTTTGCTCCAGGTAACTTCGATCGAAGGGAAGGAGTACTCCATACGGAGGGGCCATGGAGGTCGTGAACAGCTCTAGTCTCGCAAACCTCGATCCAAGAATTGCTGAACGGAGAAGATCGGTATACGAACAGGACAGCAAGAGACGCCGTTATCGTCTAGCAGCTGTTGCGACATTGTTGCTCATTGTTGCTGCTTCAGTGGGAGTCCTATACTCACCGTTGTTTTCTGCACGGACTGTAGTGATAGACGGAGCAAAAGGTAAATACTGGAGCTCGATCATGAGGGTTAGTGGATTGAGCAGTCATCCACCATTGATAGAGATCAATGCTCACAGTGTAGTTAGTCGATTGGACACCCTTCCTTATCTAGCCAGTGCCACTCTCCAGCGGCGGTGGCCTTCTACTGTCGTATTGACTGTAACTCAACGTGTTCCAGTGGCTGCAATTAGATATGCTAGTGGTCCATGGGCGACGGTTAGTAGTTCAGGAAGGATTATCGCACTGCATGGTTTGGCACCAAAGGGTCTTCCAGTCATATATGCATCTAAATCAGCTGATGTTTCTGTAGGTTCTCCGGTTGGCTCAGGGTTCAGTGCAGCTTTGTCGGTAGCTACAACGGTAGAGAGGGACAGGGTTGATAATGTGCAGGAGATTCACTTGACCAGTAACGGTGAGGTGCAGCTTGTTCTCAACCACCCGGCAGTTACTGTAGAGCTAGGCGGGGCTCATCACGTTCGAGCCAAGCTCACTGCGATCGAGACTTTAGAGAACTCTAATCTTTTAGTCAAGGGAGAGGTAGTAAATGTCTCTACTCCTTCTGTTCCGGTGTTGAGCTTTAGCTGAGAGGTTTACTAGGTATATCAAGATCATTTGGAGGTTGAGGTAGTTTGAGTCTTTTGTGGAGAGGACGGAAACTAGTAAGGTCTGTATTCTATGTATGGGGGGATTGTCAGATAGCCGAAATTGTGCAAGGGAGAAGTTCTTAAGTCTCATGTTAAGCGATACAACTGCAGTGATAGAGGTAGGGGGAGTGATGTGAGTAGTCAAACACAAAATTATGCGGCACAAAATTACATAGCTGTAATTAAAGTCGTTGGAGTGGGGGGTGGGGGAGTCAACGCGGTTAACCGGATGATCGAGGCTGGCTTGAAAGGGGTTGAGTTCATTGCAGTGAACACCGATGCCCAGGCTTTGTTGATGAGCGATGCTGACATCAAGCTGGATATCGGCAGACAGCTGACCCGTGGATTGGGAGCAGGCAGTGATCCGGAAGTAGGAAGGCAAGCAGCAGAGGATCACAGGTCAGAGATAGAAGAGGTTCTGAAAGGTGCAGACATGGTCTTCATCACTGCTGGCAAGGGTGGGGGAACCGGTACTGGAGGAGCTCCTGTCGTTGCCGAGATAGCCAAGAGCCTCGGAGCACTCACAATTGGTGTGGTCACTCGACCGTTCTCTTTCGAGGGCAGACGGCGATCGGTCCAAGCCGAACAAGGCATTCAGCGTCTGAAAGAAAAAGTGGATACCTTGATCATCATCCCCAACGATCGACTGCTGACTGTTTCCAACGACAAGACATCTATGGTCAACGCCTTCAAGATTGCCGATGAGGTGTTGCTCCAAGGAGTTCAGGGCATTACCGATCTGATTACCGTTCCTGGAATAATTAATACGGATTTCGCTGATGTAAAGATGATCATGTCCAATGCCGGTACGGCAATCATGGGGATAGGCTCTGCAACTGGTGAAGGAAGAGCAGTGAATGCTGCTCGCAGTGCAATCACCAG
Source organism: Actinomycetota bacterium (assembly GCA_023489235.1). Classification (GTDB taxonomy): domain Bacteria; phylum Actinomycetota; class Acidimicrobiia; order Acidimicrobiales; family JAMDDE01; genus JAMDDE01. The sequence continues at coordinate 86,713 of JAMDDE010000040.1, forward strand.
TCCTTTGCTCGAGGCATCCATAGAAGGTGCTCGAGGCATCCTCTTGAACATAGCTGGAGGGTCAGACCTCGGATTATTCGAAGTGAACGAGGCTGCCGAGATAATTCACAGTGTCGCCCATCCCGATGCGAACATCATCTTCGGTAGCGTGATAGACGATGCCATGCAGGATGAGGTAAGGGTAACGGTCATTGCTGCTGGCTTCGAACGCTGGGAAGATGACAGGTCGTCCTCCGGAGGTAAGACGAAGGAGTCACCTAAGCCCACTACGGAATCTGCAGCTAAGTCGAGCTTGTTCGGTAAGGACTCCGAGGATTTGGATGACTTGGAAGACGAGGATTTCGACGTACCATCGTTCTTGAAGTAGCTGAGGTCATTGTTCTCTTCTGCTGTGCAAGGTAGCATTGGGCAAGATAGCACTGTACATTTCCTCTACGGTAACGGCTTGCATGCTTTGTGGACGGATCGTAGCTACGGTGACTTGAGTGATCAACGAGAGCTTGAAAAAATCTGTCCAACTAGGAGGTTGAGCTGGTTGAAGCAGATCCACTCCGGGAAGGTGTTGGTAGTGGAGCCTGGCCAAGTAGTGGAAGGCGCCGAAGCGGATGCCCTGGTTACGGCAGATCCTTGGAGTTGTTTGGCAATTAGAACAGCAGATTGTGCTCCAATAGCCTTGTTTTCTCCTGAAGGAATAGTCGCCGCGGTTCACGCTGGGTGGCGAGGTACATTAGCTGGGGTTATCCCTAATACAGTGGAGGTCATGCGATCCAAGGGATCCACTGAGATAGTCGCAGCAATAGGACCATGCATCCATCTTGAATGTTACTCGTTTTCTACAGGAGATCTGGATCCTTTGATTGCGAAGTTTGGTAATGCGATCAAGGGTAGCGATAAAGGAGGGCAACCAGCACTTAATTTGCCAGAATTGGTTGCACAAGCTTTGCAAAAGAGTGATGTGCAAGTGGGCATGGTCTCTAGCCGGTGCACTGGATGCGACAGTTCGTATTTTTCATATCGAGTCAGGCGGGATAGCGCTCGTCAAGCTCTTTTGGTCTGGCGAGACCAAGGAACAGTCGATGACCAAGCGTGCTCCGCAAACTCCCGGCTCTAGCCGTGGGGAGGATGTCAACTAAATGGCGTTGTTGCGAATACGATCTGCTGAAGATGGAGCTGATCTGCTGAATATGGAGCCGATAGTTTGATAACTGTGGAGCAGGTGAAAGAACGCCTTGCCAAGGTGCATGACAAGATATACGAGGCAGGCGGCGATCCGGAGAAAGTGACCATTGTTGCGGTAACGAAGGGTTTCGGTCTTGATGCCATCAATGCGGCACTCGAAGCTGGCATAAGTAATATTGGGGAGAACTATGCTCAAGAGTTGCTCTCCAAGGCAGAGAACTTCAGCAGCCTGTCATTGCCGGGAGGAATCTCCAAGCCACAATGGCACTATCTTGGCGCTATACAAAAAAGAAAGGTGCGCAAACTAGCACCTTGGGTGAATATGTGGCAGGCTGTTGTCTCTTTGGGTGAAGGAGAAGAGATAGCCCATTGGCAACCGGGCGCCTCAGTGCTGATAGAGGTCAATGTATCTGCTGAGCCGACCAAAAGAGGATGCAAAGTTGAGGAGTTGCCCATGCTTGCAAAGGGCTTGCGTTCTATGGATCTTAAGGTATCTGGCCTCATGACCGTTGCTCCTCCTGGTAATCTATCCTTGGCTCGTCAGGTATTCCGCCGTTTGGCTCAAGAGGCTCGGGATCTGGGGTTAGAGTGCTTATCGATGGGGATGTCGGATGATTACGACGCTGCGGTAGCTGAGGGGGCTACGATGATAAGAGTTGGAAGAGTTCTCTTTGGTGAGCGTCCACCAAAGATAGGCTCTGCTGCAAGTACGGAATGAAAGCAATACAGTTGGTAGCTGAGGAGGAGAGTAATGGCTTCGTTCTTTAAACGGACGATGGTTTATCTTGGTCTTGCGGACGAGGATGAATACGACGGCTACCAGGAGTACGATGCTCCAATAAAAGATGAGCGCCTAGAGTCTCCTCAGGATAAAAGAGCTGATCATAGGTGGCACGACCAGGAGGGGGAGCTAGAGAGGGAACATTCACGGGCGAGCAATGCCCAAGGTGTGGGCATTCGGACTATTCATTCAAGCTGGGCTCCCCAGGGCCAGCAGGACTCCTCTGTTTCAGGAGGTAATGCTACTCGAACAGCTACAGCACCAAGATCGTCCGTCGTGCGACCAATTGCACCTGAGCGTCATCCCTTGGTTCATGTAGTGGCTCCTACGAAGTTCTCTGACGCGAGAGAGATAGCAGATAGGTTCATGGGAAATCAACCAGTGATAGTGAACCTACAAGTTGGAGACAGGGAGCTGACAAGAAGGATGATAGATTTTTGTAGCGGCGTAGCCTACGCTCTCCGAGGATCGATGGAAAAGGTTGCAGATCAAGTCTTTCTGCTCACCCCTTCCAATGTAGAAGTACCAGCAGAGGAGCGTCAACGACTACAGGAGCGAGGATTGTTCAGGCAGTGACAGTAGCGACGAGCGGATAAGAAGGTATGTTGGATATGTTATGAACATAGTAGTCGATATACTGCAGGCCTATGTGCTGTGTCTGATCGTCAGAGCAATACTCAGCTGGTTTCCTTTGTCCCCTGGATCACCGATAGAGCCAGTCAATAGAGCATTGGCTGCTATAACCGAACCGGTGTTACGACCCATCAGACGAGTTGTGCGACCAGTACAGTTGGGCGGCATGGGATTGGACCTGTCCTTCCTCATCTTGCTATTCCTGATTGAATTTATCGTGATTCCGCTGCTTAGAGGCTAACATTTGCTAAATGCCATTGAGATGTAACAGCAAATCCACGGCCAGTGGATGAAAATTGGTTAGTATTGAGTTCCATGGATAATCCAGGATCGAGTTTGGCGAGGCTTCGTACAGTTGAATTTCGTTCTGCTCTGAGGGGCTATCATCCTGATGACGTTGATGAATTCCTCGATGAAGTAGCTAACGAGGTGGAAGAACTGCAGCAAAGACTGCACCAGTTAGAGGATGAGCTAGCCAGTAAGTCTGAGCATCCGGTTGAGCAAGGAAGTAGCTCTACGGAGACTATGGTGCTTCAAGCAAGGAGATCTGAAGACGAAGACGCCCTGCGGCGCACCCTGGAGATGGCTCAACGATTCGTTGAACACGCCAAGAACGAGGCTGAGACACAAGCAGCGGAGTTGCTCAGACAAGCTGAAGCACGAGCACACTCGCTCATTGACGACGCAGAGAAACAGGCTAGACAGGTAGTTGCCGATGCCGAACGAGGAGTACGAGATGAGGTTGTCCGTTTGGAGGCTGCGAAGACCAATCTCGTTCACGAAGTAGAGTCGTTGAATAAGTACCTCGAGTCGGAACGGTCCAGGATGCGCACCTTTGTCAGGGAGCTAGCTAGGTGGTTTGACGAGCATTTGAAGCCAACTGAACTACCACCTGGTTTGAAAGAAAAGCAGAGTCCTTCCTCTGGAGGAGAGCCTGCTCTGAGGGCCGTTCCCAGCTCTGATCCAGGGACTAATGATCGTGGCAGGCAGGTGAGCGAGCAAGTTCGGATCATTGGTACTGTTGGACAAGATCGGCTTACCAATGATCCAGGTATCTGAGACTTGTTTCATAGTCGAGAGTTTGGTCCATGGACGCTCTCTGGGGAAAGTTGTTCAAGCAGTGGGCTGAAGTGAGATGGTTACCATCTCGCCCCCCGGGAGCTTTTTCGACGTAGAGAAGCCATAGTTCTCTTCGTTGGTCGAGTCGGAAAAGGTGAATCTGGTGGACAGAGTCTGTTCCATGATGAAGCTTTGGTGAGCAGATAGAGATGGTAGCAGCTCAGAGGGGGCAGAGACATACAAGGAGATACGATCTGCTACATTGAGTCCCGCTTCCTTTCTTGCCATTTGGACCAAGCGAACCAAGTCTCTAGCTATGCCCTCTGACAGCAGTTCATCATTGAGCCGTAAGTCAAAGCTTATGATGCCACGTCCATTGTCAATCACACGTGAACTGACAGAGTCAGTTGGCTCTAGGAGTAGCTCGTACTCGTCATCGGCCAACTCAATACCAGCGACAAGCGGTTTCCCTGAATTCGAGAGAGACCATTCACCTCGTTTTGCTGCTTGCACAACCTTTTGGGTTTGATCTCCCAATCTAGGGCCGACAACTGACAGCTTGACCTTGAGTGTCCTCTTGGCCAGGTGATCCACCATGGGGGAGAGGCGCACCTCCTTTACGTTGACCTCGTCGGCAATTAACTCGACAAACTCCTCTAGTTTCGTAGAGTGATCCGATGCAATGGTGAGCGAGGATAAGGGTAGTCGAGCTCGCAAATTATGTGCTTTGCGTATCGAGTGAGCAGCAGAGCACACCTCTCGTACTAGATCCATCCTCTCCACGAGACCGTCATCTGCAGGGAATAGTTCGTGGGATGGCCAGTCAGTCAAGTGAACACTTCTCTCGCCGGTTAACCCTTTGTAAATAGCCTCTGTCGTATATGGGAGCAGAGGAGCAACAACTTGACATAGGGTGCTGAGAACAGTAGCGAGCGTGTCATAAGCATCGATCTTGTCTGCATCTTCTCCAGGATCCCCTTGCTTTGGTTGCCAGAAACGATCTCTGCTCCGCCGGATGTACCAGTTGTTGAGAGCATCGATGAAGGTGGACACACTGCTACATGCTCCTGCCAGATCGTAAGCATCCATCTGCTCACTAACCTGTTTTACCAAGATGGCTGTTTTAGCCAGGATGTAGCGATCCAGCAAGCCACTGGCGTCGGTCCGCCAATTGGCGTGGATGGAATCGATATTGGCATACAGACTGAAGAAGTACCAGGCATTCCAGATGGGGTTTAGGACTTGACGTACCGCCTCTGCCATGCCGCTTTCTTCAATGATCAGATCTTGTCCCCGTAGCACGGGAGAGGACAGAAGAAACCAGCGCATGGCGTCAGCACCGTATCTAGCAAAGACACGTTCCGGATCGGGATAATTACCCAATCTCTTGGACAGTTTGCGACCGTCATCCCCTAGGATGATGCCGTGAGCGACGCAAGTTTTGAAGGCCGGACGATCAAATAAGGCTGTAGCTAGGACGTGGAGAGTGTAAAACCAACCGCGAGTTTGTCCTATGTACTCCACCACGAAGTCGGCAGGAAAGTGAGACTCGAACCGCTCTTTGTTTTCGAAAGGATAGTGCATCTGAGCAAAGGGCATGGATCCAGATTCGAACCAACAGTCGAGCACGTCAGGAACGCGACGCATCATGGATCGACCAGTTGGATCGTCGGGATTAGGTCTTGTTAAAGAGTCGATATCCGGTCGGTGGAGTTCGTCAGGGCGGACTCCGAAGTCGCGTTCCAACTCGTCCAAGCTTCCGTAGACATCCACTCGAGGGTAGGTAGGGTCATCGCTCTTCCACACCGGTATTGGCGCACCCCAGAATCGGTTCCTGCTTATTGACCAGTCGCGAGCCCCCTCCAGCCATTTGCCGAATGCCCCGTCACGTACGTGGGAGGGTACCCAATGTACCTCTTGGTTCAGTTCGACCATCCTATCTCGTATAGCGGTCACCTTGATGAACCAGGAGCTCATTGCTTTGTAGATCAAAGGGGTGTCACTTCGCCAGCAGTGAGGGTAGGAGTGGGCATACCGTTCTTCGGTTACGAGAGCGCCATTTGCTCGAAGGGTATCGATTATAGGTCGATTGGCCTCGAATACCTGCATGCCGGCATAGTCAGGCACTTCATTGGTGAATCTACCCCGCTCGTCCACTGGACATACCAACTGGATGCCTTCTTGATCGCAGAGTCTTTGATCGTCCTCGCCAAATCCAGGAGCTATGTGCACTATGCCGGTTCCTTCTTCGGTGGTTACGAAGTCGCCAGCTAATATCCTGAAAGCATCGGGTTGACCTGAGAAGTAGGGGAATAAGGGCTTGTATTTGCGTCCTACAAGTTGCAATCCTTTCGTTGTGGATATGACCCGTGGATCCCCTCCCAATGCTTCTGCGTAAGCATCAAGTCTTTCGGATGCTATGACAGTTGCCCTGCCAGCAACATCGACTATGGAATAGTCGATGTCCGCGCCGACAGCCAAAGCCAAGTTGGACGGTAGTGTCCATGGCGTAGTAGTCCACACATAAACGATGAGCTCATCATCCACGATGCTGTCGTGGTGCGAGTCATCTTTGGGGTAGACGGTGAATGCTACGGTTATTGCAGGGTCTTCACGAGTCCGATAGGCGTCGTCTTGACGGGTTTCGAAGTTGGACAGTGGCGTCTCGCACTCCCAGCAGTAGGGGAGGACGCGCATACCTTCATAGGCAAGTCCTTTTTCATACAAGTGCTTGAAGGCCCAGATGACACTCTCCATGTAGGACAGGTCCATGGTCTTGTAGTCATTGAAGAAATCGACCCAACGAGCCTGTCTGGTCACATACCACTCCCAAGAGTCCGTGGTGCGCAGGACGAGTGATCGACAATAGGAGTTGAAACGTTCTATCCCGTAGTTGCTCACCCCCTCACGTCCAGATACTCCCAGTTCCTTTTCGGCTTCCATCTCCGCTGGAAGACCATGGCAGTCCCATCCAAACCTACGTTCTACTCTCTTCCCCTTCATGGTTTGGTACCGGGGGATGGCATCCTTCACGAACCCTGTCAGGAGGTGGCCGTAGTGAGGAAGACCGTTTGCGAATGGTGGCCCATCATAGAATACATACTCGTTACCACCTCCTTGACGAGCATTGATGGAGGCCTCGAAGGTGCCATCTCGCTTCCACCACTCCAGGATGGATTGTTCCATTGCGGGATACTCTGGTTGCTGAGGTGCACTGGGGTAAGGATGTGATGGATCGTCAGGTTGCCATAATTTGGTAACATCAAATGAAGAACCCGGTGAACCTTTTGTAGTGGAGCCGTCGGGGGGACTGCTCAGTGGTTGATCTTTTTCATCGTTGCTCATTGCTTACCAGTATGCCTGACCGAGAGAGGTCTTTGGCTCAAAAGCTCTTCGAATGATCCTTGAAGGCGGAATCCTGAAGGTGCTGGGGTGAAGTGAATTGCAGTGCAGCTAACCGAATATGTTGATTTATAGCCTCTACCAAGTAGGTTGCTATTGATTGCACTTGATATTAACATGAAGTTCCTTTGAGCAAAGCTGCTATGAGGATGCTGTAGGTTATCGTGTTTGAATCCATTATCCTGTCATTGAAGATTGAACGGAGATGTGCGTGGATAGCGTGAAATTAAAGGCGCGTTATCTTTGAGCCAAGATCGGGATAAAGTTACTAAGCCTAAAGGTATTAGGCGTGAGCCTGTTGACGAAGGCAGTGGACAGGTCGGAAGGGGACGTAGGTTGACTGAGGTTTCGGGGAAGGTAGCGCCCGTGAGGAAGAATGCTGCTGCCAAGGGGAAGAGTGTTCCTTTGGCTTCAAAGGGAGTTGAGGACGATACAGGCGCAGAGAGCATCCATGAAGACAAGCAGTTCCTGGAGGAACAACGCCAATTGCTTCTCGAGGAGAGAGCAGTATACATGGGTCAGGCCAGCGATCTCAAAGCTGAGGCTGAATTACTGGTAGAGGAGATGGAACCAGGGGATATTCAGTTCGACGAGGAGTCTGGCGAGGGAGGAACCACCACTATAGACAGGGAGCGAGATCTTGCCCTGTCCGAACAGGCTTTGGCAGCCGTAGCAGAGATCGATCATGCTCTCGCCAAGATAGACCAAGGTACTTATGGCAAGTGCGAACAGTGTGGTCAACCAATACCCAAGGCACGTCTCAAAGCTCTTCCTTATGCACGCTTATGTGTACCTTGCAAGAGCGGAGGACTTTCACGGCGCTAGGTCAGAGGATGCATAGGGCCGACAAAGCCCGTACAACCAATCGCCACAGGTGGCGGATGGTTGTGGTCTTGTCGGTTGCATCGTTGGTTGTACTTTTGGATCAAGTAACCACTAGCTGGGCCGAATTAGCTCTTAGCAAAGGGCCTATACATGTGATAGGACCCTTGTCGTTCAAACTGGAGTACAATACGGGGGCTGCTTTCAGCTTAGGTCGAGGATTAGCACCCTGGCTAGCTTTTCTTGCCATAGGAGTAAGTGCTGCCCTGTTGCTCATAGGGCGCCGAGCGGCAAGTTATACCATGGCAGCGGCTATTGGATTGATCCTTGGAGGAGCCCTTGGCAATTTGGCTGACAGAGTATTTCGTGCTCACAGCGGGGCGGTAGTGGACTTCATATCAGTTGGGTTTTGGCCCACATTCAATTTGGCCGATGCCTCCATCGTGGTAGGGGGTATATTGCTTGTTTTCTCCATGCGTTCTTTGGCCGGTTCCAGTCTGCACCAGGGTGAACATTCTGAATAAGTGAATGAATGCTTTCAGTGATAATCAGGTGATTCGACTACGTGCTGTTCTTCCAGGTGGACATAGCTGGAGACAACTAGAGACCGCCTACAGAATGGTCTATGAGATTATGTTCGGATGGAAGCCGTTGTAGACGGTCTCCGCGATAACTAAGACGAATGTAGAAGGAGCCATAAAAATTTTATATGGATTTCATCGTAGCTACAGAGTGGGCCAATGCCCGATTAGATCGAGTACTGGCCGCCAATCTGGGCTTGTCGCGATCCAAGGCTGCAGCTCTCATTGCCTCAGCTAGCGTCAGAGTAGAAGAAATAGTAATTCAGAACAGGAGTCATATCCTTCTTGCTGGACAGAGAGTGCATGTAGATGATACAGCCCTGGCGGTCGTATCGTCCGATGCCTTAGCGGCAGATGAACGGATCGACTATAGCGTGATCTATACAGATGAGCACCTCGTCGTTGTGGACAAGCCAGCAGGACTTATCGTACATCCAGGGGGTGGCCACAAAGATAGTACTCTGGTTAACGGCCTATTGGCTAGATTCCCAGAGCTGTCCACTTCGTGGAAGGGCGATCCTGGACGTGCAGGTATTGTACACAGACTAGATCGGTACACTTCAGGGCTGATGGTCGTAGCTCTAAGCGAGAGAGCTCGCATAGGCCTAATTGATCAGCTGACCAAGAGAGAAGTTCACCGTGAGTACTTAGCGCTCGTGGTTGGCTCGGTTGAAGACGACCACGGCTTGATAGATGCGCCCATAGGACGATCCATCAAGCATCCGGGGCAGATGGCAGTTTCTCTCACAGGCAAGCCTGCTCGTAGCTACTACAAGGTGCTTCAACGATACAATCAACCATTTCCAATGACACTTCTAGAAGTGTCATTGGAAACTGGACGCACCCATCAAATCCGTGTTCATATGGCGGCAATCGGTCACCCCGTTGTAGGTGATGCGCTATATGGACGAGACAAGATAAATCAAGGTATCTTACCCGACCGTCACTTCCTGCATGCCCGTGCACTTTCTTTTGTGCATCCTATCACTGGGGTCCCAGTGAGGGCTAAGTCACCCTTGCCCGCCCAACTGACCGAACTACTTGATCGCTTGAAGTAGTGTTGCTCGAGGTTTAACTAGATATGAATAACCATCCATCATCTGGACCAACTTGGGATATTTTCGCAGATGCTCATTCTAAGCAGCGCTGTGAAGAGCTATCACCTCTTCCATCGAGGCTAAGCGAGCAAGAGCTCGTGCTTCAGCTTGTCGTACCTTGCGCACTCCAATTCCCAATTGATGAGCGGTAGCCTCTAGAGAGCTCGCTGTTCCACTGTCTAGACCAAAGCGTATACGAATCACATCTCGTTCCAGTTCGTCCAAGTTATCTACCAGCTTGCGGAGTCTCTCCATGTCTACACGAGTTTCGATCTCTTCATCGAAGCCAGGCAGGTCTGGAGCGGTTAGGTCGCCTAATGTGCTTTCTCCGTCCTCGCCAACAGGTTGGTCAAGACTCGCCACCACCCTAGAGATATTGCGAAGAGAAGCAATCTTCTGAGGATCCATGTCGAGTTGCTCGGCAAGTTCTGCATCGGATGGCTCCTTACCTTCAGCGGCTGCATAGTCTCGAACAGCTAATTCAACTCGCTGGAGCTGGTCGGCTACTTCCATGGGGACGCGAATAGTGCTGCCATGCTGGTGAGCAGCACGCTGCAGCGCCTGCCTTATCCACCAGGTGGCATAAGTCGAGAACCTGAAGCCACGCCTCCAGTCGAACTTGTCCACTGCTCGCATCAAGCCAAAAATTCCCTCTTGAACTAGGTCATTCAGGTCGACACCTCGATTTTGATAGCGACGAGCCCAGTGAACTACTAAACGCACGTTCGCTGCTATCATTTCTTTTCGTGCCTCCATGTCTCCAGAGGCAATTCGTTTGGCTAACTCGATCTGTTCGGCAGGAGTCGGCAGAGGATGACGCTCCACATCTGCAAGTAAGAGATGCATGGAATCCATAGAGTTTTGTCCGCTGCTATTAGTTCTCGTGTATGTCATGTCTCTCCTCTCTGGGTCCGTAGAACTTCCCAAGAGCAACCGATCAATGCCTCATGCATCTTTGGTAATTCCACTACCCAGTTATTTAAAACATGATTTATCCGAGTAACATTCCTGGAATTGCCAAATAATTGTAAATAATTGTTGTTAAGGAAAACTCGCTGATCATGATGGTGTAGTAAACAATTGTTCAAGCCGACCATCTATAGCGACAACTAGACCACGAGATGATGAAATGCAGTTGTAAGGAGATCTCCCGCCTCGATCTGTGAAGACTACTCTAGATTTGGATGAACGAAGAAATTGCTAGCAAGAGAGTGTTGCTTGTTCGTCACGGTGAAACTGCTTGGAGCGCTTCCGGCAAGCATACGAGCAGAACGAACCTACCTCTTTCGGATGAAGGAGTGGAACAAGCCAAGCGACTTCGAACTGTATTGGCGGGCAAGAAGTTCAGTACGGTTCGTACGGTTTTGTGCAGCCCCATGAAACGAGCACTCCAAACTTGCAGCATAGCTGGGTATGAAGATCGAGCACAGGTGTGCCAGGCTCTTGTGGAGTGGAATTACGGAGACTATGAGGGTTTGACTACGGCAGTTATAAGACAAAGCAATCCCTCCTGGTCACTCTGGCATGACGGCGCACCGGGAGGTGAAAGTCCAGATGAGGTAGCAAAAAGAGCAGATGAAGTTCTTGAATACATCCATGAGGCGCCCCAGGACATACTGGTCTTTTCCCATGCCCACTTTCTTCGAGCATTGGCCTCCAGATGGATCCGCATGGAAGTAGAGTTTGGCGAGCGACTATCTCTTTCCACAGCTAGTATCAGCATACTCGGGTTCGAGCACGACCTACCGGTCATTGTGAGCTGGAACGCTCTATATGTTTGATCTCGCTAATTTTTTCTGGTTCGTCACCACGAGGTCTGTGGTCGAGAGCAGATGTGCAGGGTGCCTGTGAACTCCTCCATTCTCCAGTCGGTCAATTCCAGGACATCTTCTCCCTTGATATAAGCCAGGGGCCTGCAGGCACGTTCCGGTCAAGGCTGTAGTTGAGGTTGTATGCGTTGTATCAGGTGGTCCTCCTCACTATCCGATTCTTCCGAGGTCAACGAGTCGTCACCAGTGCTAGTGGTACTAGTACTGGCAGTACCAGAGGAGCGAACACGGGAGACAATATCTGCTAAAGTATACGAGTCGAGGTGAAATCGCATGTGTTCGCCTACATCTGCCCATATGGCCAAGAGCACGCACTGTCCCTCATGGTCACAGGCACCGTTTTCATGGGGCATTCCGAAGTCGCCAACTACTATCGGACCGTCTACGGCAGCCACTATTTGACCCAATGTTATTTGTTCAGGAGGGCGGGCCAGCACATAACCACCTCCTACTCCTCGTTTGGAGCGAACCAACCCAGCACCTTTCAGGGCGAGAAGTATTTGTTCTAGGTAGGGTTGTGGCAAGCCTGTTCTTTCGGCGATATCTTTTACTGAAGTAAGACCTGCCTCTTCTTCATGCAAGGCTAGAGATAGCAATGCTCTGCTCGCATAGTCGCCTCTGGTGGACACCTTCACAGTCCATATGTTAATGCAACTAAGGGGAGTTGTACTTATGGAGGTTACATGAGGCTAGAGCTACAGAGATGTTCCAGGTTGCCTCCATCCCTACTCCTTCGTTGGCGTCCTTGAGTGAAAGTAGGATAAATTAAGGTGAATATGCTTGAGGTGCCCTTGGTGAGGTTGGATGTCGATTTACCCATTCCTCGTCAAGCACGGGTCGGTGATGGTGGAGTAGATCTATATGCTCGACTAGAGGTTTTACTAGCGCCAGCTGGGGGGAGGGCAGCTGTCCCTACTGGGATTGCAGTAGCTATTCCAGCTGGCTATGCAGGGTTCATTCAACCTAGAAGTGGCTTGGCGTTACATCACGGTGTTACCTGTCTCAACTCCCCTGGACTCATCGATTCAGGGTATCGCGACGAAATAGTAGTCGTATTGGTCAATACCGATCCAAGAGAGGCATACGAAGTACGTCGGGGGGATCGGATTGCTCAGCTGGTGATTCAACGGGTAGAAAGCCCAGTTTTCCGAACAGTTCCGGCTCTTCCCGCTAGCGAGAGGGGTGACGGTGGTTTCGGTCATACCGGACGATAGCAGGAGGGCTTGTTGTGGAGCGATTTAATGGGCTGGATACGATGTTCTTGAACGCCGAGACTGCAACTATGCATATGCACGTTGTAGGTGTCATGATATTCGACCCTTCCACTGCTCCTTCGGGCTACTCCTTCGAACAGGTTCGAGATGTAGTGGCTTCCAGATTGGATCTCCTAAAGCCGTTTCGCAGACGAGCAGTTCAAGTGCCATTCCATCTGCATCACCCACTGTGGGTGGAAGACCCGGAATTCGACCTTGACTACCATTTGCGAAGAGCTTGCCTACCTTCACCAGGGGGCATGAGCGAGCTGGAGGATTTCGTTGCCGAGGTAGCGGGTAGACCACTGGATCTCAATCGACCGTTGTGGGAGATGTATGTAGTGGAGGGGATGGAGGATGGCAAAGTTGCACTGGTTACGAAGACTCACCACGCGGCTATAGATGGGGTATCCGGTGCTGAACTGGCCGCTAGCTTCTTGGACCTAGAGCCGGAGCCTCGGAAGATCGATCCTCCACAGCACCCCTGGGTTCCAGAGCGAATTCCCAGCGACTATGAGCTCGCAGCATATGCCTTGGTATCTCTGGCGTTTCAACCACTCACAGCTATGAGGGCAGTACGCAGGACGATTGAGATGATCACTGCATTGACCGAAAGGAATCGCACCTCCAGCACACCTCCACCACCAGCACCCTTTACTGCCCCTCGCACCAAATTCAATGCCAGTATTACTGCCCATCGACGTCTAGCTCTTACTGATGTCTCCCTCGAACAAGTAAAAGCCATCAAGAGAGCTGTTGGGTGCACAGTCAACGATGTCATCCTGGCCCTTTGCGCAGGGGCATTGCGTAGCTACTTGACCGCCCAAGATGACCTCCCAGAGGATCCCTTGGTTGCCATGGTGCCTATCTCGGTAAGGACCGAGAACGAGAGAGATGCTCTTGGTAATCGGCTTTCAGCTATGCTTGTTTCTCTGCCAACCACGGTGCAGGATCCATTGCAGAGGTTGTCAATCCTTGTCGAGTCGACATCCCATGCCAAGGAACAGGGGAGAGCTATAGGAGCAGAGACACTGATGAACTGGGCAGAGTTTGCCGCACCTGCTCTAGCTGCTCGAGCTGCACGACTAGTATCCAGCATACGTCTTTTCGATCGGTTTCGTCCGGCCTTCAATGTAACCATCTCCAATATCCCAGGCCCAAATTTTCCACTCTATGGAGCTGGAGCTCAGATGGTTGCTATGTATCCTCTCGGTCCTATCGTAGAGGGTATCGGGCTCAACATTACTGTGATGAGCTACATGGGCAAGCTATTCTTCGGCATACTAGGCTGCAGGGAGTTGGTTCCCTCTATGGAGCTGCTGGTGCAAGGGATACAGGATAGCCTGTCCGAGCTTCGAGATAGAACTGCGGGATGGAACAGCGCGCGCTAAAATAAAGAAGTAACTACTGCTGTGTGGAAGCAGCTGCATAAATGCGGACGTGGCTCAGTTGGTAGAGCATCACCTTGCCAAGGTGAGGGTCGCGGGTTCGAGTCCCGTCGTCCGCTCTGGCGGTTCAGTAGGTCAACCTGTGTAGCTAACCGAGAAGCCGTCATTACCAGGAGGTACGGAGGGGGTCGAGAGTACGGTACCATTCTGGTAGATCTCTACAGCCTCACTGGAGGTTAGATACCAAGGAGAAAGACTCGTCGTTAAGTCTGAGAAAGTAACAGTGCCATAATCGGCGAAGGGAACAAGTACGTCTGTGGGTTTTACCTGTGAGGCAGGATCCTCTACAATCCACTCTGCCGTGTACCCTCCTGAGTAGAAAACATCCGCTGTAGAGCCCTGCTCAGGAAAGGAGCTGCCACTGCCATCGACATACACTCCCCACCCCTCACCGGTGATCATGATCCCTGAGAGGCCAGTCGATAGATCGTCTACTCGGGTCACCCACGCACCGCTGACTGCTTCGTAAACAGAGGCTTTGATCAAGTCTCCTGGGGACACAGGAAAGCCAGAGAACGGTATTAATTCGTTTGGATTCATGGGAAACTCTTCCCACCAACCGAAGTCTTGTTGTGCTCCGTCGACGCAGGTTGCAGTGACCCCTGTCTGGAGCAGTGCTCCAGACGAACTACCGTTTGACCACTCCACACCTCCGATGCCCACCCAGATGCCCACCGTACCGTTTGGTGTGGCCAGGCAGTTAAGCGTGGGTACCGTCCACTCCCCGCTTGTTTCGGTAACCAGGATCGTACTTGGCACCACGTAGCCTGACCAGTTAGGGCTTTGAGCAAGAGAAGGAGAAGGAGAAGG
>JAMDDE010000027.1 GCA_023489235.1 Actinomycetota bacterium
CAAACCACCAATCTGCCCGTTAGTGCATAATTACTAGTATTAGATTATGTTTATTTGTTGTTTATCGACCTTTCTTGGGTCTAGGCTGCTTTGACAATTTTGTTACGTAGCTGCTCGTGGACCTCACGTGCTTGTTTGCGTGCTTCATGCACCACTGATTTCGTTGGTAAAGGTAGTCGTTCCTCAAGTTTCTCAAGGCGGCCATCCAATACCTCGATAACTTGTTCAACTCTACTGTCTACGTCTTTTACTTTGCGGGTCAATTCTGTGCGTATGTTTTCCAGTTGAGCTACGAGATCTGATCGCGGTTCAACTATACGCTTGGCAAATTCCCTGCGTCGCACTTGAGATCTCTGAAAACCCATTACTCCTAAGCCAAGTGCTACATAAGCTGCGTCTTTGACAAATCGACCTAATTGAAGTTTGTTGATGGGTTCATTCATTTCCACGTGCCTCCTCAATTCCTTCCTTATCTATATACAAGTGTATATGAAATGAGTAACAAATGCAAGCACCTTTAAATGAAACCTTCCGGCCCTCTGGAGAGAATCTTAGCAGGCTCACTACCTGGTTGAATTGGTGTGCTAGGCAGGAAGGGACATATGGGTGTACACTGCATCGGCTGGTGGCAACCTTCGGCATTCATGAGATGTTAGATGAGAGCAGTGAACTAGTCGGAAAGAGCAAAAGTAACTCTCTTCCTGCTGTAGTAGCGGTACTGGTTGCCTGCAACCCAGGTAGTTGGTTCCTGGAGACGCTCAATTCTTTGGCTAACCAGGATTATCCTGCCTTGTCGGTACTCATTTTGGATAACGGTAGCGTGGATGATCTTGCTCCCACCATAGCGAAGATCCTTCCCTGGGCCCACTTGAAGCGACTTACTGAAAATCGTGGATTCGGAGCTGCGGCTAACGAAGCACTCAATATGGTAGAAGGAGCTTCGCACTTATTGATTTGCCATGATGATGTAGCGCTTGCTCCTAACGCAGTGCGGGTTATGTTGGAAGAATCATACCGACAAAATGCAGGGATAGTTACTCCTAAATTCGTGGCCTGGGAGGATGAACAGCAGCTGCTTCAAGTAGGGCTGGGGGTTGATTGGCTGGGCGCAGCAGTGAACAGAGTTGAGGAGGGAGAGGTAGATCACGGTCAGCACGATGCAGTTCGCGAGGTATTTGCTGCTCCTGGAGGCTGCATGTTGGTGCGCCATGACCTGTTCGAGAGCATTGGTGGCTTTGATGCCTCCATGTTCTTGTTCGGAGAGGATATAGATATATCTTGGCGAGCACGTTTGGTAGGGGCAAGAGTAGTTGTTGCTCCTTCTGTCAAAGTTCGTCATCTAGAAGCCCTGTCCACTCAAGCAAGGAAGCTGGTTATTACCCCTACACCGGATAGGTATTTTGCAGGCGCTATTGACGCTCTTCCTGTCGATTCTCGCTCCATGGAGGACTCGACTGCAGCATTGGACACCGGAGAGGTCGATGCTTCAACCACGGGCACTGTGCTGGCTGCCGAGGAGAGTACGTCAATGCTTACCGAATCGTTGGATGAGTCAAGCTTGCATATGCTCGCTCACAGAAATGAGCTACGTACCTTCTTCAAGAACACGGGTGTTTTCGTGTTGGTAGCTATGCTCCCAGCATTGTTCGTAAACGAAATCGTCAGCATTGGAAGGCTGATTGTTCGTTGGGATCAAAGGGGCCTCAAAGAACTGGGCAGTGCTTGGTGGTGGAACGTTCGTAATGCTGGAGATCTAGTGAGGTCTCGTAGAGCGATAAGCAAAGAGCGGACCGTCAACGATCTGACGGTAAGGCGACTCATGATTAAAGGAAGTGCGCAATTCGCAATCCTGTTCCATCAGCTAATTCACCGTGATGTTGGAATGGAGGGAAGAGAACGGAGATCGAACAGGATTGCATGGATCACTTGGGTGAGTGTGTTCCTGGTGTGGCTGTTGGGCAGCAGACAACTGCTTGGGGGAGGGCAACTCCCCTTGTTTGGAGGGCTAGCTCCGCTTCCTTCATCAACTAGGATGTTTATGAGTTTCATGGACGGATACAAACCGAGCGTCTTGTCAGGCGTTCAACCAGCACCTCTAGGCTCTTTCTTGCTCGGTTTGGTCGGTAGCTTGTTCTTGGGCAAAGTGAGCTTTCTCTTCAAGATGATCCTCGTACTCTGTGTGCCGATAGGAGCTCTTGGGGCGGCTCGGTTAGCACGTATAGTTGTAGGGCGGTTAGCTGGTTTGGTGGCAGGAGTAGTCTATCTGGCGATACCCCTACCCTACGACCTCTTGTATAAAGGCCAAACAGAATACCTGATTGCTTATGCTCTGGTACCCTTCGTGCTCTACTCCTTTGCTTTATTGTTCAAGACGGATGCAATTACGACTCATGAGGGCGAACAAGCCATCACCTCTAGGGTAAACGGCTCGGTTCCTGGTACGGAAAGCAATGCCTTGTTGCAAGTCGACCCAAGTGCTCCAGAGGCTCTCTCCTCAGTGGTTGAAGACAGTTCAGGCACTTCTCTGCCGCCTGGTAGGAAACCTCACGTCCAACGACTTTGGTCGGTCAAGACGGTTACCAGATCATCATCGTCCACCGATGTACTCGAACCACGTGCTCCTAGACCACTCGAAGTAGTTAGGTCGTTCCTCCGCTCGGAGGATTTCAGAATGTTGATAAAGGTGGCAATGCTCGAGGCTTTGCTCGAGGCTTTTGCACCAGTAGGGCTGATACTGGGAGCTCTGGTCGTAGTGGGCTTGGTCCTCTCCTCTCTATTTCTGGGGTCGTTCAGGCAAGCAGCTAGAGTGCTGTTCTTGGGAGTATCGGCCACTGCAGCATCGATGGTTCTTTCTCTTCCGTGGTGGATAGCGGATCTTTCTTCCTCTCATCCATTCTCAGTGTCCTCTGGGTCCACTACGTTGTCGTCTGGGATGAACGACATTCTCAGATTTCATGTAGGTCCCTGGGGTGGTGGAGTCATTGGTTGGATGCCTCTAGTGGCTGCTGGTTTAGTGCTGATGGTAGGTAGAGGGAAACGATTCGTTTGGGGAGTTCGTTTTTGGTCAATAGCAGTAGTGGCATGGCTTTATGCATGGGCTAGTGGGTTAGGGCTGATGGGCGGTGCAAGGGTGCCAGTAGATGCCACTCTGACTGTTGCTGCTGTTTCCGTAGCGGTTTGCATGGCGCTTGGAGCTGAGGCTGTGGTGGTTGATCTGCCTAGATACAGATTGGGATGGCGTCAGGTGGCTCTGTCGGTGTCGTCGGTTGCAGCTGTGCTTGCAGTCCTCCCATTCTTGTCTGCTGCCTCTGGCGGAAGATGGGGTATGCCGTCAACAGGATATCGCCAGCTTCTTTCGTGGATGATTCCTAATAATCGTTCAGCTGATTTCAACGTGTTGTGGGTTGGGCGCCCAGGAAGTATGCCCAATAACGGTTTCGTGAGCGGTCAAGGTATTGAATATGCTTCAACCTCAGCAAGGAGCTTGACCAATCCTTTTGCTTTCTGGCCAGTATTGAGTCCTGGTCAACTCAAAAACGCTGAAAGCTCCATCTCTTCGGCTCAGCAAGGATTGACCACAGAGGTAGGGGGCTTATTGAGGCAAATAGGAGTTAAGTATGTAGTAGTTACCAGCCATACTGCTCCTGTAGTTTCTGGCCTGCAATCCCCACGAGATTTGCCAGCCCCACCCTCTTTAGTGAATGGATTACTGCAGCAGAGGGATATCACAGAGGTCATGAATCAGGCAGGAGTGTCAGTATTCAAGAACTTGGATTGGACTTCGAATGGGTATACACCTTCTCGTTCCCGAAGTCCAGTTTTCCCAGGAGAGCCTTTGATTATTGATGTTGCTGCGTGGTTAGTTGCGTTCATGGTCCTCAGTCCAAGGATGAGGCAGGTGTTGGCATGGAGGAGTGGTATCAGAACAGGAAGATCGCACTCCAAGTACCGAAGGGGCACATTGATAGCGGTAACGAATTCGCTTAGGTGAAGGATGAAGTCCAGTGGCAGGGCACAGACGAGCAATACCAACAATTCGATGAATAGCGATCCAACTGGCGATCAGGGCAAAGGCATCGACACACTTGAGTCACAGCAAAAATCGAATTATCGTAGTTCTTCTCTGGAAAGCCACCTAAGAAGATTCATCGTTGTAGCCATTATTATCGTAGTACTCTCAGGAGCAGCTATTGTTGGCAGCCATGTGCACCATCGCACCCTAGAACGTTCAGTTATTTCTCCTTGGTCGAATGGTACCCCAACGGTGGCGGCAGCCGATGCTTATTCCACATCTTGGTACTGTGCAGGTCCGGTAAGGTTTCCTCATGGTGGGACGCTTCAGGTGGTGATAGCCAATACGAAGAATGAAGCCGTGTCCGGTACGCTCGAAGCGGTATCAGAGAAGGCATCCGCTACTCCTCGAGCTTTATTGGTGAAACCCATGTCTGATCTCGTAGTTAACCCCTTCTCAAAGGGTGAAGCCAAGGATGGATACTTGGGTTCGGTCGTGACCATGAATGGAGGAGGAATTGGCGTTGCGGAACTTAGCAAGAATGGAGCCACTGAAACTCCTTGTTCTTCATCTACCGCTTCCAACTGGTACTTCCCGTTTGGCTCAACTGCCCCTGGCGAACACACAACCATTCTCTTGTTCAATCCAACCCATGAGCCTGCAACGGCAGCAGTTTCCATAGCCTCGACTAAGTCCTCCTACTCCTCTCAGACGCTTCAAAGCATTACCGTCAAGCCAATGAGGGTCGCACTACTACAACTAGGGCATCCACTGCCTAGTTTGAAAGAGGCGGCCATTACAGTCACGGCTCGTTCTGGCCAGTTGGTCGCTTTTGAGCAGGAGAGCAAAACCACTCCTGGATCCTCGAGCACGACACTGGTATTAGGTGCCCCATCTCCGGCCAAGCAGTGGTATTTTCCCCTAATATCTCCTGGAAAGGGCGTGAGCGATGCCCTGTATGCATACAATCCATCTTATGCGCCTGCTCGCCTCGATGTTGTGTTTCATGGATCCATGGGGGGGACTAGCGTTTACCTAGTCCATACAGTTGTCCTATCCAACAGGCTGAATGTCTTGCAGCTGAACTCCTCAACTTTGCCAAGGGCCATTGGTTCAGCGCCATTTGCAGTGAGCGTGAAATCCACTAATGAAATACCTGTTGTAGTAGGTAGGTCCATGGAGTTCTCGTCGTCTACTCCTTATGGTGGGTACGCAATTGAGTTAGGTTCGCTCAAACCCACAACTAGATCGCTGTTGGTTGCAGTGACCCCCTCCTCTGGGGCAACTGCTAGTTGGTTGGATCTGTATGATCCAACCTCCGTTTCTGGCAGAGGGGGAGGAAGAAGTAGTGGAAGGAGCAAGATAGCCGGTGGAGGTATGATCAAAGTAGACGTCCGATCAAGTTCAACAGGTAGCTCTACCGCTTCAGCAACCAGTGCAAGCAGCCAACAGGTCATGAGAACCGCAGCTGAAGAGTTACGTCCGGATGAGCCTTTAGGGACATTGCTTCCTGGCAGCAAGGCTACGGTAGTGTTTCTTGTCGTAGAGGCCCAAGTTCCCCTTGTAGCGGAGGTAGATACAGCTAAAGGAGGGGTGGCTGACCTAACCCTTCAGTTGGGCCTCCCTTTTGTCTGAAATTCCTGAGATTCACACAAGACGTTACAGTAACTAGCTCCCAACCCCTACAATCCGCTGGACTTAACCGTGGAGAGGGATATCGGAGTTAAACCTTTTCCTGCGGATGCGGCTGTAAGGTTGGACGCAGCTGTGAAACGCAATAAACTCAATCAAGTCCTGTAGCTTGCATGCTATCTATGCCCGGTCCATCCCGTCTCCACTAGAGGGACCAGGGTCATTGTTGGTTGCTCCGTCGTCGCCAGAGGGACCGTTGGCATGGGGGAGAGGATCGCTCAGGTCCTTTGAAGCTTCCTCGTTTACCCTTGTAGCGGTCGTTCTTTTCGGTTTTGCCTCGGTTGTTGCCGCGTCTGTTTTTGCACTGGGCAGGTCAGGAACTTTGGCCAACTCGGCAGTGGTAGTTTGTTGGTCTAGCTGCTTTTTATGGTTGTCAAGATGAGGTACTATAGCCGCTCCATTGGCGTGGACAGGCTTGCCGTAAGCTTGATCGACCAAGCGACCCACTTCTTCGCCGTCTATGGTCTCCTTTTCCAATAAAGCCTTTGCCACTGCCTCCAATCCGCCCTTGTGGAGGGTGAGAAGCTCCAAGGCCCGTTCTTCTTGTTGGCGAAGGATTCTTTCCACTTCTTCGTCAATTATGTGGCTGGTAGCCTCGGAGTAGTCCCTCGAGTGCAGCAGATCCTCACCTAGGAAGACCATACCTTGCGACCCCCAGGCCATAGGTCCTATCTGCTCGCTCATGCCCCATTCACGTACCATCTTGCGGGCTAGTTCAGTGTTGCCGACCAGGTCATTGCTGGCTCCAGTGGAGAGGTCACCGTAGATGATCAGTTCCGCTGCTCTGCCCCCCATTCTCACCGCCAAGGAGTCTTCGATATGCTCTCTTGGGTAGATATGCTTCTCCTCCAAAGGGAGTTGTTGTGTCACACCTAATGCCATTCCTGTGGGAAGGATGGTGACCTTATGGACAGGGTCAGCGAAGGGAAGGACATAGGCGAGGACGGCGTGACCGGCTTCATGGTAGGCGACTCGTTCCTTCTCAGCATCGGACAGCACCAAGCTCTCCCTACGCTGACCCATGAGCACGCGATCTCTTGCCGCCTCGAAGTCCTCCATCTCGATTGCCGAACTCCCGCGTCGCACTGCATGTAAAGCTGCTTCGTTGACGAGGTTGGCTAGATCGGCACCGCTCATGCCTGGAGTGCCTCTCGCCACCAAAGAAAGATCTACGTCCGGGCCAATTCTTTTGTCCTTGCAGTGGACTTGGAGGATGGGTAGTCGTTCTTCCAGGTCGGGAAGGGGTACGACAATTTGACGATCAAAACGACCGGGCCTGAGTAGAGCTGGGTCCAGGATATCTGGTCTATTGGTGGCAGCCATCATGACCACCCCCTCGGTAGCATCGAAACCATCCATCTCGGAGAGCATTTGGTTCAAGGTTTGTTCGCGTTCATCGTGACCGCCCCCTAAGCCAGCTCCTCGCTTACGTCCAATGGAATCGATCTCGTCTATGAAGATTATTGCTGGCGCTTGCTTGCGGGCGGTTTGGAAGAGGTCTCGTACTCTACTTGCTCCGACGCCGACGAACATCTCCATGAAATCCGAACCGCTTACAGACATGAAAGGAACACCTGCTTCTCCTGCAACCGCCCTAGCCAGAAGAGTTTTGCCTGTACCTGGTGGCCCCACGAGCAATATCCCCTTGGGTATGCGAGCCCCTATCTCCCTGAAACGGTTTGGGGTCTTGAGAAAGTCCACTACCTCGCTTATCTCGAGTTTGACACCGGGGTATCCTGCTACGTCGGCGAAGGTGGTGCGGGGGCGTTCAGTAGAGTATATCTTTGCTTTAGATCGGCCGATAGAGGTAATACTCGATATCTGGCCCTGTGCTCTACGACTGAACCACCAGAATATCCCAAAGAACAAAAGGGCGTAGAACACCCAGGGCAGTATGGCAGAGAAAAGACTTTGGCTAGGGGTGACAAAATTGAGCACTACTCCATGGGACTGCATGTCCTTTACATCTGAGCTAATGGAAGGACTTGGCCCATTGACCGTATATGCAGCTCCATCCGATAGCTTGCCAGTGATCGTACCGTTGGTGTTGTTCACTGTGGCTGTAGCTACCTTCTTGGCATTGACATCGGAGAGGAAGGTGGAGTAACTCAGCTTCGTGCTGCTGGGGTGTGACAGCAGGGGTGGGATAATTAGTACTGCAGCTACAGCAGCTAGCAGAAGGCCGAACACCCACCGCCAACTTTGATCCGGTCCCGTAGGAGTAGGTGCCCCTGGTCCTTGGTTGTTACTTCTTCTAGATCGTAGGTCTGATGGTTGACGACTCACTCTCATATCGTATGCGTCTTTTGAGAGGAATATGTACCACCGGCTCGTTGTTGGAGAATGTTTTTTCAATGCCCACCTAATTGCCCCTAAAACGCCCTAACGTATGCATATGCACAATGGTGAGATGAGCCCTCGCAATAGTCCAGAAAGTCGTAGTTCGCATCCAACGCCACACATTATTGGTCCAACGAGTGCGTCAGATGCTTGGACCTGGCTTGCACTAGCGGCAGTAGGGTTCATAGCCGGTCAGGTGTTCGGTGCCTTAGCTGTGGCCGTATGGGCAGCTTCCACCGGAAGATTGGGACAACTACAACACTTGGTCAGTGAGTTTCCTCCTCCAGAGTCTGTTGTGGTCTCCAGTTTAGTGGGTCTATGGGTTGGATTGTTAGGTGGAGTGCTCCTAGCTAGCAAAGTGAGAGGTACGCATAGCTTGGTTAGCGACTATGGATTTCGTATACGAGCATGGCCCGACCTTCCTCTTGGCATAGCGGTAGGTTTAGCTGCTCAACTTGTGGTCATACCAGTCATTTATCTCCCCATAGAGCATGCTGTTCCTCATTTTGCCAAGAACTTTTCACGACCAGCAGTGCGGTTGACCGGTGGTTCTCACGGGGCTGGAGCAGCGTTGATCGCTATCTGCGTAGTGCTCTTAGCGCCAATAGTGGAGGAGCTATTCTTCAGGGGTCTGGTTATGCGAGCGTTAGTGCGTCTGTCCGCACCTCTGGGCAGGGTTGTATCCGGCGTGGTTGCAGTGAGCGTGTCCGCTTTAGCATTTGGGCTGGCCCATGCAGAGATGCTTCAGCTGCTAGGCCTTGTAGTAGTAGGGATCTTTCTTGGTCTCCTTGCTTACAAGACAGGCAGATTAGGTCCATCTATAGTTACTCACGCTACATTTAATTTGATGGCAGTCATTGTTTTAGTACAAAGCGGTACTTTGCGCTAGTAGGTGAGTAATATGCTCCATACCGATGGCGAACCTCCTCGCCTCTACGGACGTGGATTGTGCTCCCCTTTGGCTCAAGGGTGTTCAACCCAGAGCAGGCACTTTCATGTACCAAGTACTTGGTGAGTTCGGCACTTGGTGGGTTCGGGACGAGGACGGCGAGGACGGCAAGGTTATGCCTGGACTCTTGTTCCATATCTCTCTCTATTCCCTTTGCACCCTTCTATGGTTTAGGCTTGTCTTCGCATGAGTTCACTGAACGCGATATTCAAAGCCTATGACGTTAGGGGCATCGTGCCTGAACAGTGGGACGTAACAGAAGCACGAGCGATTGGTTCAGCATTCGCGCGGTTTGTGTCTGCCCCGAAGATATTGGTAGCGAGAGACATGCGGCTATCGGGCCCAAGATTGTCTGCTGCATTTGCCCAAGGAGCCATCTCGGAGGGGGTCCAGGTAACAGATCTTGGCCTTGCCTCTACTGATCTGGTTTACTTCGCATCTGGCCATCTTGACCTTCCAGCGGCTATGTTCACCGCCTCTCATAATCCAGCTGCATACAACGGGATCAAGATGTGCCTTCCAGGTGCTAGACCCATTGGTTCGGAGACGGGCCTCAAGGCTATTGAGCAGATGGCAGAGGAAAGGTTGGGAGCCGATTCTCAAGTGGCTGTAGACTTGGAAAAGGCAAAGGCCCAAGGAATGCTGACCGAAATGAACTTGCTGGATGATTACGCCACGCATGTGAGGTCATTCATCAGCCCCTCCTCACTTCGACCTTTGAAAGTCGTTGTAGATGTGGCCAATGGCATGGGGGGACTGGTAGTACCCAAAGTGATGGAGCGCCTACCTTTTGAGCTTACTCTCCTCTTCCCTGACCTGGACGGTAACTTTCCCAATCATCCTGCCGACCCAATTCAACCGGAAAATCTCATAGCTCTCAAAGAAGCCGTACTGT
Source organism: Actinomycetota bacterium (assembly GCA_023489235.1). Taxonomy (GTDB): domain Bacteria; phylum Actinomycetota; class Acidimicrobiia; order Acidimicrobiales; family JAMDDE01; genus JAMDDE01. Next base: position 9,889 of record JAMDDE010000027.1, read on the forward strand.
CGACCTCCGCAGACATAGGACTTGCTTTCGATGGAGACGCAGACAGAGTGTTCTTGGTCGATGAACGAGCTGAAGGGGTTTCCGGCTCTTTGACCACAGCCCTGGTAGCCTCTTCGTTGCTCAAGAAGTATCCAGGGGCTACGGTTCTCTACAATGCCATCTGCTCGAAGGTTGTACCTGAAGTAATAGCCGAGAATGGTGGCAAGGGTGTGCGCACCAGGGTGGGCCACTCCTTCATCAAAGAAGTAATGGCTGAGACTGGAGCGATCTTTGGCGGCGAACACTCAGGGCACTATTATTTCCGGGACAACTACAGGGCGGACTCTGGTCTAATTGCTGCTCTTATTGTATTAGAGCTTCTCTCTCGATCCACGAATCCACTTTCGCAGCTTCTTTCTCCACTGCGCAGGTATGTGGATTCAGGGGAGGTTAATGTAGCAGTTTATGACCCTCGAAAGGTGATTGAAGCAGTAGAGCTGAAGGTGTCTGGGACAGGAGCCAATCTGGATTACCTGGATGGCCTTACTGTCGAGTATGAAGAATGGTGGTTCAATATTCGACCTTCCAATACAGAGCCATTGCTTCGGATCAATGTGGAGGCTCGTACCGAGCAGGAGTGCGAAGAGCACCTCCATTGGGTGCGGAGCTTAGTAGAAACGGCAGATAAAGATCTTCGTTCCTCTGTGGACGGTGGTAACTTCTAGCTATGCCTCTCGATCCGTTATTGCTGTCTATACTGGCTTGTCCAGAGGATAAGGGTCCATTGCTTTACTTTGCCGATGAAGACACCCTATACAATCCTAGGTTGCACAGACGTTATCGTATAGTGGATGGGATACCGGTGATGCTGGTTGATGAAGCAGAGCAGGTGAACGAAGACGAACACGTTCGACTCATGTCCAAGGCTGAGGCTGAGGGAATCAAGCCTACCTTTGAGCAATCCTTGAGTTAACAGCTAGCATCCAAATTATTTCTTACTTTGTGACCATCGAGGAGATAGATGCAACCAGGATTCAAAGATACTCTCTCCATGTTCGAGGCTGCCACCTCCATGCCTGAACAGTTGAGCGATGCCATGAGGGCGGCAGAGGCAGTGGAGTATTCATCGGATGGCAGATTCGAGAATGTAGTAGTGGCAGGCATGGGAGGGAGTGGGATAGCTGGCGATATATTAGCTGCCATTGGAGGTGAGCTGATGAGCATACCGGTTGTCGTGTGCAAATCTCCTCAGCTCCCGTTGTTCGTAGGTCCTGGTTCGTTGGTTTTCCTTCTCTCCTTCTCAGGGGATACCGAAGAGACTCTGCGCGCAGCAGAGCGTGCTTACTCTAGCGGAGCACAGGTAGTGGTAGTGTCCAGAGGGGGACATCTAGGTGAGCTTGCCGAGAGCAGAGGAACGCCGTTCGTGCGTGTACCGGAAGGGATTCCACAGCCCCGAGCCGGCCTAGGAGCTCTACTGGCTCCCTTGGTGATAATCACGGATCAGTTGGGCATTCTTCCCGGTGGAGCAGGTCTGCTCACTGATGCCGTAGAACAACTGTCCAAGAGGAAGGAGGAAATCAGCTCCGAAGGCAACTTGGCATTGGAAGTAGCCAAGGCAGTCGTGGGGAAAGTAGTTGTAGTCTATGGTTCTGGTTCTCTCGGAGCGGTAGCCGCCCAGCGTTGGAAGACGCAGATCAACGAGAATGCCAAAGCACCAGCTTTCTACAACAGCTACCCAGAACTCTGCCACAACGAAGTGGCTGGGTGGTCGAGTCTCGGCAACCTTACTCGCAGTTCTATAGCTGTGGTCAATCTGCGTCACGGATACGAGTATGAGAACATTGACCGTAGAGTGGAGCTGGTAAACCAGATAGTTGCACCAGAGGTCGACAAAGTAGTCGAGGTCTGTGCTGAAGGAAGAGGGGTCTTGGCTCAACTGCTCGATCTCATCTTTATAGGGGATGTGGCTTCTTTGTATGTAGCCTCGCTACTAGGAGTGGACCCTGGTCCAGTAGCTGTGCTCGATGAGATAAAACTAGCCTTGCGTTCCTCATGAATCCTCGTGAACGTTGTGCCTTCCAGGCTTCGAGGAGTTGAGGTTTGCAATCGAGGAAGGCTGGAAGTTGCAAACGATGGAGTAAGAGACAGGCTGTATCGAATGGTAGAAGACTGTTTAAACCAGAGTGACAAGGAGAAGAGGCTTAGATGCACTATGACATAGCCGATGAAGGGCTGGCTCAGCTAGGAAGGCAACGCATAGCGTGGGCAGATGAGAACATGCCTGTGCTCGCTTCCATAAGGGAACGTTTCAGCAAAGAGAGACCCTTGGAAGGCTTGGTGATGGCTGCTTGCCTGCATATCACCACCGAGACTGCCAACCTGTTGCGCACGCTCAAAGCAGGTGGCGCAACGGTTCTGGCTTGCGCTTCCAACCCTTTGTCCACACAGGATGATGTGGCTGCATCCTTGGTGGTGGATGAAGGTATCTCTGTATTTGCCGTCAAGGGAGAGAGTACCGACCTCTATTATCAGCACATCGATGCCGTGCTGGACGAGCATCCACGTTTTACCATGGACGATGGTTGCGACTTGGTTACTAGATTGCACTCCACCCGCTCTGACCAAGTGGAGGAAGTCATAGCTGGTACCGAAGAAACCACCACCGGCGTAATTCGACTTCGCGCCATGGAATCCGATGGAGCCCTCCGTTATCCGATCGTAGCCGTCAACGATGCCATGACAAAACACTTGTTTGATAATCGTTACGGTACGGGGCAATCTACCTTGGATGGCATCATTCGAGCTACGAACATCTTGTTTGCTGGCAAGAAGGTTGTGGTTGCAGGGTACGGTTACTGTGGCAAAGGGGTAGCAAGTCGTGCTCGTGGCCTTGGAGCAGCAGTAATAGTTTGCGAGGTCGATCCGCTTCGTGCTCTGGAGGCAGTTATGGATGGTTTCATCGTCAAACCCATGATAGAAGCTGCTGCAGAAGGCGATATCTTTATCACAGTTACCGGAGATCGTGACGTGCTGACCACCGAACACTTCGCGGTCATGAAGAACAATGCGATACTGGCTAACTCTGGCCACTTTGACGTGGAGATAGATCTAGCTTCTTTGGCCAAGATGGCAGAGGGTAGACGTCATCAGGTGAGACCTATGGTAGAGGCCTTCGAACTGGAGAACGAGAACGGTCAAGGGAGTAGGCAGATCTTGGTCATAGCTGAAGGTCGTTTGGTTAACCTCGCTGCTGCGGAAGGTCATCCAGCTGCGGTCATGGATATGAGCTTTGCCAATCAAGCTCTTGCTGCCGAGTGGGCTGTTGCCAACGGTGATCGGTTGGACAAGCGGGTTCATGACATGCCTAGAGATTTGGATGCCGAAGTAGCCCGTTTGAAGCTAGCTACTATGGGAGTGAACATTGATGTGCTTACCCCAGCTCAGGAGGAGTATCTTTCCTCATGGACTAGTGGGACCTAGCCAGAACGGTTGCTCTAGGGATGTCAACCTGCAGACGGTGTAAGCCAAGCCTTGAGTTGAGGTCAACGCAGCCGCAACCCCTATCCGTAAGGACGTGGGATCTTGCACTAACGCGTAATGAACAAGGACGGCTGGATAATACTGGACAAGGTGAACCAGGCCTTGAGCTCCGATCAACCGTCAACAGACATAGACTTGATCTGTCATGAGTGTACTAACCAAGGTTCTTCGTGCAGGCGAGGGCAAGAAACTTCGCAGACTGGCTGAGATCGTTCCTCTGATAGGCGACCTGGAACCGGAGATGGAACGGATGGAGGACGAGGAGCTCAGAGGGATGACTGCTATTCTGCGTGAGCGCCTCGACAGGGGGGAACAGCTAGAGGATCTCCTGGTGGAGGCCTTTGCATTAGTTCGCGAGGCCGCAAAGCGCACCATAGGTCAGAGGCACTTCGACGTGCAGCTGATGGGAGGAATGGCGCTGCATTTTGGCTGGATAGCAGAGATGAAGACAGGAGAGGGAAAGACGCTGGTCTCAACTTTACCTGTTTATCTCAATGGCTTGACCGGTAAAGGGGTGCATGTAGTCACCGTCAACGACTACCTGGCACGACGAGATGCGGAGTGGATGGGCCAGATCTATCGCTTCCTTGGGCTGAGCGTAGGGTTCATCTCTCCTGAGATCTCTGATCCAGTAGCCAAAAAAGAAGCTTATGCCTGTGATATCACCTATGGAACCAATACGGAGTTCGGCTTTGATTACCTACGGGACAACATGGCCTCCTCGAGGGAGACCATGGTGCAGAGAGGACATGTATACGCCATCGTAGACGAGGTGGACTCCATCCTCATTGATGAAGCCAGGACCCCCCTCATCATCTCTGGTCCATCTGAAGAAGAGGCAAAACTCTACTTTCAATTCGCCGGGATAGTGAGGGCTCTACGTCGAGATGAAGACTACGAAGTGGACGAGGAGAAGCGTACGGTTATCCCTACTGAGGCAGGGATTGACAAAGTCGAGCGCTCTTTGGGAGTTGACAATCTTTATGACCAAGTATCTGTCAACTATGTCCACCATCTCAATCAGGCATTGCGAGCAAAGGAACTTTATCATCGAGACAAGGACTACATAATTGCCGATGGAGAAGTTAAGATCGTCGATGAGTTTACTGGAAGGATCCTAGAGGGGCGTCGTTGGTCGGAAGGACTCCACCAGGCTATCGAAGCCAAGGAACGAGTTCGGATCCAGGAGGAGAACCATACCTGGGCAACAGTCACTCTGCAGAATTACTTTCGTCTGTACGAAAAACTGGCAGGCATGACTGGTACTGCGGAGACAGAGGCCTCGGAGTTTGCCAGCACGTACAATCTACCTGTTGTGGTTATCCCCACTAATCGACCGATGATCAGAAAAGATTGGCCTGATTTGATCTTCAAGACCGAGCAGGCGAAGTTCGCTGCCGTGGTCGACGATATCGAAGAACGATACGAAAGAGGTCAACCGGTGTTAGTAGGTACGGCCTCTGTAGCCAAGTCGGAACATCTCTCTAAACTCTTGGAGCAGCGAGGCATTCCTCACGCGGTCCTCAATGCCAAACAACATGCCAAGGAGGCACAGGTTATTGCTCAAGCAGGGAGACTGCACGCTGTAACTGTAGCGACCAACATGGCTGGTCGAGGTGTGGATATCATGCTCGGTGGCAATCCAGAAGGACTTGTCCTAGCCGAGTTGGCTGCACAAGGAGTTGAACCAGGTACTGAAGAGTACGATCAAATGAGAAATAAGCTCAGGGAGAGGTTCTCCAAGGAGTGTGCCGAGGAGGCAGAACAGGTACGTGAGCTCGGCGGTCTTTATGTGCTCGGCAGCGAACGGCACGAGAGTCGAAGGATAGACAATCAGCTTCGAGGACGTGCAGGACGTCAAGGTGATCCTGGGGAGAGCAGGTTCTATCTGTCTCTGGAGGACGAACTTATGCGTCTGTTCGCTACTGGAGCCATGAGCTGGGTCATGGACAAGGCGTTGCCGGAGGATGTCCCCATAGAGGCGCGTATGGTAACCAAGGCCATAGAACGTGCTCAGCGTACCGTAGAGGAACGCAATGCTGAGATCCGCAAAGAGGTCCTCAAATATGACGAGGTCATGAACGAGCAGCGTAAAGTGATCTACGCTCGCAGATTGCAGATAATCGATGGGTATGATCTTTCCGAGCATACCGAGGATCTGCTGGAGAATTGTATCCAGGAGCTGGTGTCCACCTTCTGTCCGAGCAACTTCCCCGAGGAGTGGGACTTGAGTTCGTTGGTGTCGGAGGCATCGCAATACTACCCGACCAAGTTCACCGTTGACGACCTTGCCTTGGCTACTAGTACTGCTCAGATTGTAGAGAGTATGTTAGCAGAGGCGCTGGAGATCTACCATAAGCGAGAGGAAACGCTTCCTGGGGGGGCAGAAGAAGCCAGGGAGCTGGAACGTCAGATCATGCTACAGATCATAGATCAACGGTGGCGAGAGCACCTTTCCGAGATGGACTATCTGAGGGAAGGGATCAATTTGCGTGCCATGGGACAGCAAGATCCCCTCGTAGCTTGGCAGAAAGAAGGCTACGAGATGTTCGGCAAGCTAATGAAGGCCATCGATGACGACTACCTTCGCTACGTCATGCATGTCGAGGTGCTCTCTGCAGCTCCCAGTGAGCCCGACTTGGCCAAGGCTCGCTACATAGCTGCCGAGGATCCAGTAATTGACTCTGCCAGCCTCTCGCGTATGTTCTCGAGAGAAGGTGTGGAGTTAGCGGGTGTGACCACGCCGTCCGCATCTGAATCTTCAAGAGCTGCTGTTGGGTCTACGGAGGCAAGTATGCCTCGGCAGGGTGGGGCTTCTACCCCTGTGGCCGGCGATGGAGCCGATGAGAGCATCTCCGAGAGGCAGGTTCCATTGGTGAAGTCAGCTCGTGAGAAAATCGGCAGGAATGAACCGTGTTGGTGCGGAAGCGGGCGTAAGTACAAGCTCTGTCATGGCGCGCGTTGAACAACCTGAACCAGCTGATTGGCAGAGAGAGCATGCCACCCACATAGGAGAGTTGCGTGGTCGTTTGGATGAAGCCAAGAAGTATCTATCCTTTGATCTGGTCTCGTTGCGAAGGGAAGAGCTTGCCGAGGAGATGTCCAAACCAGACCTGTGGGACGACCCGAACAGGGCCCGCGAAATTGCTGCTGAGTACAGTGAGGCCAATGATCTGGTGGAGTTGGTGTCCAAGTTGGAAGGATCGCTTAGAGAGGTTGAAGAGCTCTACCAGCTCGCCGTGGATGAAAATGATAGTTCAGTAGTTGACGACCTGTCAGCTCAGTTGGCGCGAATAGGTGAAGAACTCGACTCACTAGAGCTGGAGTCGTTGTTCCATGGAGAACATGATGAAAATGACGCAGTTGCCGAGATACATGCGGGGGCAGGGGGCACGGATGCACAAGACTGGGCGTTGATGCTGCTTCGCATGTACTTGCGTTGGGCGGAACGGAGAGGCTTCAAAGTCGAACTTGATGAAGTTACCCCAGGCCAAGAAGCTGGTATCCTCTCTGCTACCTTCATAGTTCATGGTCGTCGTGCTTATGGATTGCTCTCCACGGAGAGAGGGGTACATCGACTCGTGCGCATGTCTCCTTTTGATGCACAGCATCGGCGTCACACCAGTTTTGCCTCCTTGGATGTCATACCTTTTCTGGAGGATGTCTCAGATGAGGTGGAGATCGATGAAAAAGATCTACGTATTGACACCTACCGTTCGTCAGGTGCCGGCGGTCAGCATGTAAACGTTACCGATTCAGCTGTCAGGATCACGCACTTGCCCACTGGGATAGTCGTGTCTTGTCAGAACGAGAGGAGTCAACACCAGAACAAGGCCAAGGCTCTGCAGATCCTCGGCGCCAAGCTAGCTGAGCGGCAACGAGAAGAGCGAAAAGGCCAGTTGCAAGCGTTGAGCGGACCGAAGGTGGAGAACGCCTGGGGTAACCAGATTCGTTCCTACGTGTTGGCACCGTTTCAGTTGGTGAAGGACTTGCGTAGCCAGTACGAGACCGGGAATGTGGAGGCCGTGCTCGACGGAGATATCGACGATTTCATCAACTCGTTCCTGCGTTTCAAGCGGGCACAGGAGGCGGAGGGCAGGAGTTGAACCTGAGCCAACCGTACCCTTGTCTTACCTGTGACGCCTACACTCGATTTGTTGTAGAGCTGAACTCGAGGTGACCACGCCTCTTTTCGATGAAGCAAGGCTGATTGTGTACAGTGTCCTCCAATCTCTGGTTCGGTCTCAGCCCCTTGTACTTTCACGACCCTCTTCAGTCGGCTAAACTACCAACAAGCCTTGGTTCTTACTCATGAGAAAATTACTGAACTGTTATTTATGCCATGATCCGTTTTGATAGGGTCACCAAGATCTACAACAAAGGTTCCTCACCTGCTCTGCGCGACTGCAGCGTCGAGATCGACAAAGGAGAGTTTGTCTTTCTCGTGGGTCCCTCAGGGTCCGGGAAAACGACCTTCATGCGGTTGCTGCTTCGCGAGGAACTGCCCACCTCAGGGAGGATATGGGCGGCGGGAAGAGAACTAGGCAGGTTGAGCAACTGGCGAGTGCCGTACCTTCGCAGAAATCTCGGCTGTGTATTCCAGGACTTCCGCCTGTTGGCCAACAAGACGGCCTTTGAGAATGTGGCTTTTGTGTTGGAGGTGATAGGTCGTCCTAGGCCAGTGATCGAAAGTCAGGTCAACCAGGTGCTTGACTTGGTTGGCTTGGGGCAGAAGAAGCACAGGTTCCCATCGGAGCTTTCTGGAGGAGAACAGCAGCGAGTCGCTATAGCCCGGGCATTCGTAAATCGTCCTCTAGTTCTTCTGGCAGATGAGCCGACAGGCAACTTGGATCCGGAAACCAGTATTGGGATAATGAAGTTGTTGGAGAAGATAAATAAGACTGGGACTACGATAGTTATGGCTACTCACGATGCAGGTTTGGTGGATATGATGCGTCGCAGAGTAGTCGAGTTGGATCAAGGATCGATAGTGCGAGATCAGCATCGAGGGGTATACGGTTGAGTAGGTTCCTCTCCCCTCGAGTCGACTACACCTTGCGCGAGGCGCTGTCCAATCTATGGCGAAATCGCTTGATGACCATAGCCGCCATTCTTACCGTAGCGGTTTCCTTGTCGCTCGTAGGCTCGGCCATGCTGGTCAAACAGGCAGTAGCTAATGCTACTGTTCAGTGGGACCACGGTGTGAATGCCATCATATGGCTTGATCCCAGTATCACCCCAGCAGTGCGAGAGTCCATCCACCAACAGCTACTGGCCATGCCGGAAGACATAGCTAGCTGTTATTACAATGGGCATAAAGCAGATTATGCTGAGGCCAGGATCGTGCTACGGAGCGAACCCGCAGCTTTTCAGGCGCTCACACCTGCCACCACTCCTCCCTCGTATCGTTGCAGGTTGCGCAATGCAGTGGATGCTTATGCAGTGGCTAGCCACTTTGCCAAGCAAGCTGGAGTGAAGAACGTAACCTACCCTGGTCAAGCTATCAAGACCATGCGCAGGACGACTACTGTCCTACAAGATGTGCTCTTAGTGGTAGCCATAGTCTTGATGCTCTCTGCTGCCGTACTCATCTTGAACACCATTAGGTTGGCGATATTTTCACGTCGCCATGAGGTGTCGGTCATGAAGCTGGTTGGCGCTACCAACTGGTTCATACGAATTCCCTTCATGCTGGAAGGATTTCTTGAAGGTCTTGCTGGCGCAGCCTGTGCTGCAGGCATAGTTCTTTGGCTCCAGAAAGTATTCGACTCTGTAGTGGCCAAGCCTACTGCTTCGGGACAGCCATCTGCCCTATGGGTTTCCACCGGTCAATTGGTAACTACCGAGATCGTCATTGTGATAGTTGCCGTAGTTCTGAGTTCCATCGGCTCTGGCTTGGCCGTACGGCGTTTCTTGTCCACTTGAGCAGAGGAGGGTTCTATGCTTGCTTATCTGGATCATGCCGCGACAAGTCCTATGCGTCCCGAAGCAGAACGAGCAATGCTGGATGCAGTCCATGAACACATAGGTAATCCATCCGGGCTGCACTCAGTGGCCAGGAAAGCAGCTATGGCCTTGGATGAAGCTAGAGAAGTAATGGCTGCATCTCTTGGGGGTTCGCCTAGTGAGATAGTATTTACTTCAGGAGGGACTGAATCAGACAACCTGGCCATCTTTGGTGCCCACTCCGCTCGTCCAGGAACAGTGCTGTGCAGTGCAATAGAACACCATGCTGTCCTGGCTTCAGCAAGTTCAATAGGGGCACGGGTGATTCCTGTGGGAAGAGATGGGGTTGTAGATCTTTTTGCTCTAGAGCGCATGATCGATGCCAGTGTGTCCATAGTCTCGGTTATGTTGGTCAATAACGAGACAGGCATAATCCAGCCTATAGATGAGATCGCCGAGATACTTCGAAAACGAGCCCCCTCGGCAGTGCTACACACGGATGCTGTAGCTGCCTTTCCTTTTTTGGATGTAGCCAAAGCAGCTAGATCAGCAGACCTGGTGTCGATCAGTGCCCACAAATTTGGGGGACCTCAAGGGGTGGGGGCATTATTGGTGCGCCAGGGAACCTCCATTGCTCCACTGTTCCGAGGCGGCGGGCAAGAACGTGGTCTACGCAGTGGGACCCACAATATGGCTGGGATACTGGCCATGGCTGCTGCGGCATCAGCCACCGTTGCTCAGCGAGAAGAATCAGTACGCACCGTCGGAAGGCTGCGAGATCGCCTTGCCGATGAACTGCTCTCCAGAGTGGATGGAGCCGTGGAGACAGGGAATCGAACAAACAAGGTGGTCTCCAACTGTCATCTGTGTTTTCCTGGTGCAGAGAGTGAAGCCATCCTTTTTCTTGCAGATAGAAATGGAGTGTGTGCCTCTGCTGGTTCTGCGTGTTCCAGCGGGGCGATGCAGTCCAGTCATGTTCTTGCTGCTATGGGTTTGGAAGGCGAGGTTGCCAAGGGTGCTGTACGTTTCAGTTTGGGCTGGAACACCTCTGAAGAGGAGGTAGAGTTAGCCATCTCGGTCATTCCAGGGGTAGTCGAGCAAGCACGCTCTAGATCCATGCAAAAGGCTGGTTGATGTCCAGAGTGCTTGTAGCAATGTCAGGAGGAGTTGACTCCTCTGTAGCTGCAGCTTTGTTAGTTAGATCAGGATATGACGTTACTGGGGTGACCATGAAGCTGTGGGATGGAGTAAGTGATCGAGGCTGTTGCAGTGTCCGTGACGTTGAAGACGCTCGCAGAGTAGCTCGTCGTTTAGGCATCGACCACTACGTCTTCAACTTTACCGAAGAGTTCGAGAACACCGTAGTTCTTCCTTATGTGACGGAGCATACGCTAGGTAGAACGCCCAATCCCTGCATCGACTGTAATCGCCATCTCAAATTTGGGAAACTGTTGGAGCGTGCTCGGCAGTTAGGCTTTGACAAAGTTGCTACTGGGCACTATGCCAGGGTGATAGAGAGCTCACCGAGCAGGTTTTCTCTCTATCGTGGTGTAGACCAAGAGAAGGATCAATCCTATGTGCTCTCTGTCCTTACCCAGTCACAGTTGGCCTACTGCCTCTTCCCCTTAGGGGATATGACCAAGAGCCAAGCGAGGGATATAGCTTCAACTCTAGGGTTGTGCACAGCCAATAAACCAGATAGCCAGGACGTTTGCTTCATAACCGATCAAGAAGGCAGAGAAGGATTCCTCTCTCGACGCATGGATCTCCATCCAGGTGAGGTGGTCGAGGTAGCAACGGGAAGGAGACTCGGTAATGTCCCTGCGCTAGAGCTAATTACTGTAGGCCAACGCAAGGGGATAGTGAAAGGAGCCGATGGCAAGAGGCGGTATGTGTTGAGAGTGGACATACCGGCTAGGCAGGTGTTGGTTGGTCAAGCTGATGAAGTGGGTGTATCACGTATCGATCTCACCTCTCTCTCTTTCGTGGAGGAGCCAGTGCCTCCTGGGACAGAGGTACTTGTCCAAGTGAGTGCCCATGGTTTTGTTACCAAGGGTTGTTTTCTGGGAGACTCCGTAGTGTTCGAGGGTCGACATCGGCGAGTAGCACCTGGGCAGACTGTAGCTCTTTATGACGGTTCTCGTGTTCTCGGAGCTGGCTTGGCCAAAAGCTCTCCTTGATCTGTTGTCTTGATCAACTCGTTGCTGGGAGTCCCATCGTTTTGGCATGGGTCATCAGCATCGAGTAAGGCGGAGCTAGATCTGTGCCGTCTGGATCATTCAGATAGCCAGGAGCTGTTCCAGGAACCCCAGTATGGCCATACTGCCAAACTATTTTGTTGGTATGCGGATCTATGACTATGACACGATCATTGCCATCGTCATTGCAGAGTATGTCGCCGTTGGTAGGTATAGGTGCGCACAAGGATGGGTGATTGAGCATCCCCGGACCGCTTGTAGGGGCATATCGCCAAAGTAGACGACCGTGTTTGGTGAACTCCTCTACAGCACCTGGTTTGGTGTAGTCCACGCTTATGAAGGTATTGGGGCCTACTTGATTCGAGTCGGAGGGGTACGTGAACGAGGGTGGGTGAGTTGACCAGAGTACTTTTCCAGTAGCAATGTTCAGTTCGTCTACCCAATCCCCATTTATCTCGGTTATCAGGTAATCACCGTTGCTCATGGGAAAGGCTCCATTAGGGCTGGCCCAACGGTGAGGAGGTTGGTGGTAGCAGTAGGGGTCGGTGATGCCAATAGTCTGAAGGGGTAGATGTCCACCCTTAGGAATTATCAAGATGTTGCAGTTCTTTATATCGGCAGTAATAACGTCTCCGTTGGGCATCATCAGGGCATCGTCAGGGTTGTCCACCAACCCAGGCGTATGTCCAGCTACTCCCGGAGTACCGTAACGCCAGAGTATCTTAGGATGTTTGGTGAAACTGATCAGGGATATGACTTGGTCGGTCTCCTCGGTGGCGATGATGTCTTTGCCATTGGGAGTGAAGAATGCATCGTCTGGTCGTAGGAATGTTTGCCCAGGTGCTAGAGAATTCTTGGAGGGGAACTGCCACACGATCTTTCCCTCAGGATTGACGAGCAAAATTCTGTTGTTGCCTTCATCGGCTATAAGCACGTCAGAGGGCAGTACTGACGGGTTGGACCCAGGAGCTAGGTTAGGTCCAGGCTTCAAAGAGGCTTGCACCCCCTTGCTGGCGGCGTTGCTTTGACCAGTCACATCCTGCTGCTTGGATAGTTTGCTCACCGGACGCGAACCGTTGGCCTTTGGTTTTGATGGGAGGGTAACGATTATGATGGCTGCTAGGGCAGCGAATGCCACCAATGCCATGACGCGTGCGAAATTACTCTTGAGGTTGGGCGTGGGCATGGGTAGAAAGCATAAAGGCTCGTGAGGATGAATAGTAGTCGGGCGCAAGCTAGCAGCTAAAGGCTAAAGAATGTATGGCGCGCACATTAAGGGGTGATCTTTGTCTACTCTTTATGTCGCCATGTCCTCACGCTCACATATGCTTTCAAAGAAATCCAGAGGTTCTCATCTGCATATAGGCTCAGGCTTGCATGAGCGCTCTCGTTTCTCTCCGACTCGACGAGTAGCACCATTTGCAGCTATAATACTAATCATTATAGTATTATTAGTAATTGTTGGAGGCATAGTTCAAGTAGTTCGTTCTGTCCCATCCCCCATCTTCCACTCCACCATACCTACTTCTTACAGAGTAGCTGGGGGTCCTCCAGCATTGCCCTGGCCTAGCACCGGGGAAGCTGTAGTAGCGGTGAAAGGCGTGGGCACGGTGGGGAGCTTTGGAGGCGACCAAGAGTACTCAATTGCTAGCATAGCTAAAATCATGACGGCTTACTTGGTACTCAAGGACCATCCTCTTACGCCGGGGTCGTCTGGTCCCTATGTGACCATTACTCCAGCGGAGGTGGCAGCTTATCAAAAAGATGCTGCCCCTCCTCAGTCGCAGTCAGTGCTCCCTGTAGCTGCTGGTGAGAGATTGAGCGAGAGACAGATGCTAGAAGCAATTCTAATACCTTCGGCCAACAATATAGCTCGGATCCTAGCGGTTTGGAACAGTGGGAGCATAGCGGCCTTCGTGGCTCAGATGAATGCAGAGGCCCGAGCACTAGGAATGCACCACACTCACTACGTTGGCCCTTCCGGTTATAATCCTGGGACGGTCAGTACCGCCTCCGACCTGTTGAAACTTGCTGTAGTAGCGGAGTCGAACCCAGTTTTCGCCTCCATAGTCGCTCGTCCCCAGGCTAGCTTCCCAGTGGCAGGCGTTGTGGAAAACTACAACTATGACCTTGGGAAGGATGGAATCGTGGGGATCAAGACCGGTTCAGAGGGTGATGGCACTGGGGGGTTCGTGTTCGATGCTCGCAAAGTTGTGGATGGTAAGCCAGTGACGATACTCGGTGCGGTATTGGGTCAAGGTGGACTCAGTCCTCTGGAGACCGCACTAGGGGTAGGTGAGAGGCTCATTACTGCGGTAACTTCCATGTTGCGTCAACAAACCATAGTAAGCACAGGGAGCCGTGTGGGGAGCATCTCGGCACCCTGGCATTCAGGAGACATACCTGTGGATACCGGTGCGACAGTGAGCTTTCTTACCTGGCCAGGGATGAGGGTTCATACCCGTTTGACTGGAAGTTCCCATCTGCCCCATGCCTTCTCGGCCGGAGCTGAGATCGGTACGCTCAGGATCACTGCCGAGTCAGAGAAGGCCACGGTTCCTGTGGATGCAGAGTCTTCCCTATCCGGGCCGTCCCTGAGCTGGAAGCTATTTGGACGTTTATGAGCTAAATCAATCAAATCAACCAGTGAGCTGCAGTACGAGCTAACCTCAGGGTTGTGCCATAGAGAGGATTGGAGACGAGGAGGATCCAGGTGAACAGCGAAGCAAAGTATCCTTTCCTGAGTGAACAGTGGATAGAGGAAGCGAAAAAGATACGTGCTGAATACGAGAGCAGAACCCCCCAAAACTCTCAGCCGATAAAGATGAATCATGTAATAGTAGATGTGCCCTTTGGGGAGGGTACGGTGAAAACGCACTTGGATACCTCCTCAGGGTATCTCGATATAGATCTGGGGCATGTAGACTCCCCTGATTTAACCGTCACTATGGACTACGAAACCGCTAGAACCATCTTGGTGGACGGGAACCCCCAGGCTGGCATCCAAGCGTTCATGGCTGGGAAGATCAAGGTAGAGGGAGATATTACCAAGTTGATGATGCTGCAGAATACCTCTGTGCCTACCAACCCTGTGCTATCAGAGGTGGCGGCTAGGATACAAGCAATAACCGAGTGAGTCGAAACAACTGGAGCCCATCATGAGTAGAGCTTCGTTCTCAGGACTGCGGGGAGCGCTGAGAGGGAAGTTCTCCGGTCTCCAGCACCTGTTCGAAATGTACTCCGTCAATAATGGGCACCTGCAGTGCCAGTGCCTTGCTGATCTTGTTGGCACCAGGAGAATCCCCTGCTATGACTGCCCAGGTTCTGGATGACACGCTGCCAGTAGGTCTTCCCCCACGATCTCTGATAGCCGCTTCTGCCTCTTCCCTAGTCATCGTGGGTAAAGTCCCTGTAACGACTATCACCTTCCCTGCCAGGGTCTGTGCTGGGAGATCGACGTTTTCACTACCAAGACCTTCCAGGACAGCTTCCTCTCCGAGGAGGTCCGATCTAGGGCTGAATTCGTTCATGTTGACGCCACTCGTTCTCAGCCTGTCCAATAGGCTTTGATTGCTTGGCGAAGCAAGAAAGCTCGTCACCGAGGCAGCAATCTTGGGGCCTATTCCCTCTATCTCGGCCAGTTCCTCCTCGGTGGAGGCAATGATCCGATCCATGGTTCCTTTTGCTCGAGCCAAGGCAAGCGAACCAGTCTTTCCAAGATGCCGGATAGCCAAAGCAAACAAGAGGTTGTGCAGTGGCTGTCGCTTGGATGCTTCTATGGCAGCCAGAAGGTTTTCAACCGACAGATCCCCCAACCCTTCCATCTCTTTCAAGAGATCTTGATGATCCCTCAAGGAGTAGATATCTGCCACATCCGAGAGCAGCCCTTTTTCTATCAGCATCTGCACCCGTTTCTCCCCTAGCCCTTCTATGTCCATTGCATCCCTGGAAGCAAAGTGAACAAGCCGCTGAAGACGTTGAGCTGGGCAGAGAGAGTTGACACAGTAAGTGTCACTCTCTCCCTCCAAGCGCACGAGTGGTCCTCCACAGGATGGGCATACGGTAGGAAACTGCCAAGGACGACTATCGGGAGGACGGAGAGAGAGCACTGGACCGACAACCTCGGGGATGACATCCCCGGCTTTTCTCACTATTACAGTGTCTCCCGGCCTCACATCCTTGAGTCGCACTTGATCGGCGTTGTGCAGGCTGGCTTGGCTCACTGTCGAGCCCCCTACAAAAACCGGCTCCATCTTGGCAAAAGGAGTGGCCTTACCGCTCTTCCCGATGGATACCAAGATGTCGATTAGCTTGGTGTTCTGCTCCTCGGGGGGGAACTTGTAAGCTACTGCCCATCGAGGGGTTCTAGAAGTGGCGCCAAGACGGTTCTGGACTACCAGAGAGTCTACTTTCACCACCACCCCATCTATGTCATAGTCGAGATCGTGACGGTGCTCCGCCCAGTAGGAGCAGAACTCCTCCACCTCGCTCAGGCTATGAACAAGTTTTGTCTCTGGGTTTACAGGTATGCCCATCCCGGCGAGGAATTGCAGTGACTCGTAGTGGCTGGTCAGATCGGGACCCCTCTCCAACTCTGCAAGCTGCCACGCCCAGAAGGAAAGCTCCCGTTGGGCAGTAACTCGAGGATCCTTCTGACGAAGCGAACCAGCAGCAGAGTTACGGGGATTGGCGAACAATCTCTGCGACGCCTCTGTTTGTTTTCGATTGAGCTCCAAGAAGGCGGAGATGGGCATGTAGATCTCGCCACGCACCTCCAAGCGAGCAGGGGGATCAGTGATGGGAAGGCGGTGAGGGATGCAACTCACCGTTGCTACATTGGGAGTTACGTCCTCCCCGACTACGCCATCTCCACGAGTGGAGGCTTGGGTCAGGTTGCCTTCCTCGTAGATGATCGATATAGCCAGACCATCGATCTTCAATTCGCACACAAATGGAGTTCCGGCCAGTTCTCTTGCGTCTGCCCTGGCCCAGAAGGAATACAGTTCTTCGATGGAGAACACGTCCTCCAGGCTCATCATGGGCGTGCGGTGACGCACCGGGGCGAAACTAGCCGATGGCGGTGCCCCTAGAGGTATCGAGGATCCTGTCGGAGGCCTGAGCTCTGGATGTGCCGTTTCGATAGCTTCGAGCTCTCTCACTAATGCGTCGTAGTCGGCATCGGAGATCTCCGGGTCCGCCAAGCGATAGTAACGATCCGCATGGTAGGCGAGGAGCCTCCTCAGCTCAGCTACTCGATCCTTTAGGTCCTGTAACTCATCTTCCTCGTTCTTCATGCAGACCTGCCAAACTCTTGACCACTACCATCGTCTGGCTACACTAGCTCTGGAGCAAGAACAATGCTACCGATCGATGCTGTCTCAGACTGCAAGTAGCCACAAACGATCAAGAAGGGCACGTTGTTCCCCTGAGGGGTCCAAAGGCGCTAACATGCCGACGTGAGCTCTCTTGATACAGAACCGCCATCAGCTTCGGAACAAATCTCTGTTGAAGAGGTGATCCACGTCGCCAAGCTTGCCCGCTTGCAGCTCAGCGAGGAAGAGGTAAAGACATTTACCGATCAGTTGGCTTCGGTCCTCCGATATGCCAGTCAAGTAGCTGCTTTGGATACCGCCACCGTGGAGCCGACTGCGCATCCCATGGCTATGGTCAACGTGTTTCGAGAGGATCTACCTAGGCCAGGGTTGAACCGGGAGGAGGTGCTGGATCAGGCTCCTGCAGTGGAGGGAGCCTTCTTCAAGGTTCCTAGAATTGTTGGAGAGGAATGAGTGAGGTGAGAATGGGTGAGTGGAGCGCTCTGGCGATTTCCCAAGGGGTGAGGGATGGGGAGCTGAAGGCAGTGGAGATAGCGGAGGAAACGCTCTCCAGAATAGAGACGAACGACCCTCTCCTCCATGCATTCTTGCACGTTTCCCCGGAGCTTGCTTTGAAAAGGGCTGCAGAGCTGGACGAGCGGATAGCTAAAGGTGAAGACCCGGGCCGCTTGAGTGGGGTGCCCGTAGCTCTGAAAGACAACTTGTGCACGAGGGACATGCCTACTACGGCTGCCTCTGCCATCCTGGACGGCTGGATACCACCTTATGATGCAACCGTGGTGTCACGATTGAAAGAGTCCGGTGCAGTCATCATAGGCAAGACCAACATGGATGAGTTTGCCATGGGATCGTCCACGGAGAACTCAGCTTTTGGTGCTACTCGTAACCCGCACGATCCCGCTCGTGTCCCTGGAGGGTCAAGCGGTGGCAGTGCGGTGGCAGTGGCCGCCTCACTAGTCCCACTGGCTCTTGGATCGGATACAGGAGGATCTATTCGACAGCCGGCTGCCCTGTGCGGTGTGGTAGGCATGAAGCCTACCTATGGGATGGTGTCCCGCTATGGGTTGATTGCCTTTGCCAGTTCCTTGGACCAGATAGGACCTTTTGCTGCCACAGTAGCTGATGCTGCAGTTCTTCTGGAGGTTATTGCTGGTCATGATGGTTACGACTCTACTTCGCTGGATCGTCAACCCCCTTCCCTTCTCGATCAACTCGACAGAGGGGTTGACGGGCTCAAGGTCGGGGTGGTTTCCGAGCTCTTGGAAGGGGCAGATCCAGCTGTGGCTGTCCAAGTGAGGCTGGCTGCCGAAACCCTAGCCAATGCGGGTGCCTTGGTGGAGGACACATCCATACCAGTCCTCACCTATAGTCTGCCTGCCTACTATCTTTTGGCTCCGGCTGAGGCCTCCTCCAACTTGGCCCGTTATGATGGGGTACGGTACGGCCTCAGGGTGGATGCCCCGGATGTGGAGAGCATGAACTCTAGGACTAGAGAGAAGGGGTTTGGAGCAGAAGTCAAACGACGCATCATGCTAGGCACCTACGCTCTGTCCGCTGGATACTACGATGCTTTCTACCTCCAAGCGCAAAAGGTGCGTACTTTGGTGATCAATGGTTTCTCTGCTGCTTACGAGAGCTACGATCTACTGCTCTCCCCGACCTCTCCTACGACGGCTTTTCCTCTGGGATCCAGGCTTGCCGATCCACTTTCTATGTATCTCTCTGATATCTGTACCATTCCCTCCAATTTGGCTGGACATCCAGCTATGTCCATCCCCTTTGGGACGGATGACGATGGCTTACCGGTGGGGGTACAACTCATGGCTCCAGCCCTAGGCGAGGCAGTGATGGTGAGAGCCGCCGCGGTTCTGGAGGCAGCTGAATCACATCTCTCGGGGCAGCAGAGGAGGGACGAAGATGAGCAATGAGTTCGAGACAGTCGTAGGTCTCGAGGTCCACTGTGAATTAGCTACTCGGACAAAGCTGTTTTGCAGTTGCCCAAATCGGTTCGGAGACGAGCCAAATACCAATGTATGCCCTGTCTGTCTGGGCCTGCCTGGTTCGCTGCCTGTTTTGAATGAGGCAGCGGTAGAGATGGCCATGCGCATAGGATTGGCTCTCCACTGCGAAATACGACCATCGGTGTTCCATCGCAAGAACTACTTCTACCCGGACATGCCCAAGGATTATCAGATAAGTCAGTACGATGCTCCCATATGCGTTAATGGTTGGCTGGAGTTACCCGATGGTTCGAAAGTAGGTATCGTAAGGGCGCACTTGGAAGAGGATACTGGAAAGACTACCCACGTAGGCAGCACAGGCAGAATTCATGATGCCAGTTATTCACTGGTGGACTACAACCGAGCCGGTGTACCTCTTGTTGAAGTGGTCAGTGCTCCTGACATCAGCTCAGGCCAACAAGCTCGCCAGTACGTAAGTGAGTTGCGGGCCATACTGTTGGCTACAGCTACATCCGATGGAAAGCTTGAAGAAGGGTCACTGCGGGTGGATGCCAATGTATCCGTACGGCGCAAGGGTAGCGATGAGCTCGGGACGCGATGCGAGATCAAGAATTTGAACTCCTTGCGCTCCTTGGCCAGGGCTATCGAGTACGAGAGCGAACGGCAGGCTGATCTGATCAGGCAGGGGCTGGAGGTGGTCCAGGAGACTCGTCACTGGAGCGAGGACGAGGAGAGAACCGTACCCATGCGCTCGAAGGAAGAGGCCTTTGACTATAGGTATTTCCCGGAGCCGGATCTAGTTGCGCTTGTTCCTGGGGAGCAGTGGATAGAGAGGGTGCGCGGCAGTATGGGGATGCTTCCCGAGGAGCGTCGAAAGCGATTGATCGAGGCTATAGTCCGCCCTCGATCCTCCTCGGAACCGACTACTTCTCATATATCACAGGCAGAGTCGGATGCGGAGAAGTCAAGTGATGAGACTCCTGCTGAAGCGGTTCTTTCCCATGTGGCCAAGGTGGTGGAACTTGGATTGGATGATCTCGTGATTGCCGCTATCGAACTTGGTGCCGACAGGCGGATCGCAGTTATGAGGGCAGTCAATGAGGCGGCTGCAGATCCAGAGAGGGCTCGACATATTGAAGCGGGACATTTCGCCAAATTGATCGAGATGGAGCATAAGGGACGGATCAGCGCCACGCAGGCAAAGACTATCTTGGCTCGCATGTTGGAAGGCGATGGAGAGGACCCTGAGACCATAGCTGCCAAAGAGGGGTTCAGTGCTCTTTCCCGAGACGAACTGGTCGAAGTGATCAACTCAGTGATAAGCGCCAATAGTGATGCTTGGCAGCGGTTTGTCTCCGGTGATCAAGCAGTCGGAAAATTCTTGGTCGGTCAAGTGATGAAGGCGACTCGGGGAAGAGCAGATGGACGAGCAGTCATGGAGCTGTTGACTGCTCGGAACGAGGGCTGAGTTAGTTCTATTCTAGAGCAGATTTTCAGAAGGATACCTTGACTGACCACGGTGTTTGCAGAGATAGCCCGTTCGATACGTTCAGCTGTCACCGAGGCAGTTGGTTATGGCCTATTCTCTGCTCATGGGAAATGAATCATCGGAAGGTTCCGCAGCAGTCTCCAGTGTCGCATCGAGTGGATCAGAAGTGGCAACCAAGGTATCCTTGAAGATCCGTAGCAAAGAGGTAACTGAAGGTGCGGAGCGAGCTCCAGCTAGGGCAATGCTTCGTGCAGTGGGCATGGGAGATGATGACTGGGACAAGCCACAGGTAGCCGTAGCTTCCTCCTGGAACGAGGTCACTCCTTGCAATCTCCCTCTGGCCAATCTTGCCAGACAAGCCAAGGCAGGAGTCAGAGCAGCAGGTGGCTTTCCCTTTGAGTTCGTAACCATTGCAGTATCCGATGGGATCTCCATGGGGCATGAAGGTATGAGGGCGTCTCTTCCTAGTCGAGAGATCATTTGTGACTCCGTGGAGACCATGATGCATGCCGAGCGTTTCGATGGCTTTGTTGGGCTAGCCGGTTGCGACAAGTCGCTTCCTGGCATGCTCATGGCAGCAGCTAGAGTGAATCTTCCATCCGTCTTTCTCTACGGAGGAACCATACTGCCTGGACGTCTCAAGGACCAAGCGTTGGACATCGTGACCGTGTTCGAAGCTGTGGGGGCACATGCCTCGGGACTCATAAGCGACGATGAGCTGGTGTCCATAGAGCGCAACGCTTGCCCTACTCCTGGATCCTGCGCAGGGATGTTCACGGCCAATACCATGGCCTCCGTTGCCGAGGCTCTAGGTATGTCCTTGCCTGCTGGTGCAACCGCTCCAGCTGTGGACCGACGCAGGGAAGATTTGGCTTATGAGTCAGGGAAAGCAGTTGTAGGGCTACTAGCCTCAGGTATAAGACCTCGTGACATTATGACCAAGGAGGCATTCTACAACGCAATAGCTGTAGTCATGGCTTTAGGAGGTTCGACCAACGCCGTACTCCATCTTCTTGCTATAGCTCATGAGGCAAGGGTGGATTTGGATCTGTCTGACTTCGATCGCATTGGGCGTAAGGTACCTCATTTGGCCGATATGAAGCCTCATGGTCTGTACCATATGAGCGACCTGGACAGGGTAGGAGGAGTACCAGTGGTAATGGCAGAGTTGGCTAGTGCTGGTCTACTGAATTTGGACTGTATAACCGTTACCGGCCGTACAGTGGGAGAGAATCTCTCGTCTATCCAGCCGCCTGCTCCAGACGGTTCCGTTGTTCACCCCCTCTCCAACCCCATCCATTTGGATGGCGGAATAGCCATCTTGAAGGGTTCGTTTGCACCTAATGGTTCCGTAGTGAAAGTAGCTGGCATTGACCAGACGTACTTCGAGGGAGTGGCAAGAGTGTTCGATGGAGAGGATGGTGCCATGCAGGCAATCCTTTCTGGGAGCATCAAGCCGGGTACCGTTGTGGTCATTCGTTACGAAGGACCTAAAGGGGGACCGGGGATGCGCGAGATGCTGGCTGTAACAGGTGCGATGAAAGGAGCTGGCCGGGGAGAGGACTGTGCTTTGGTGACCGATGGTCGTTTTTCGGGGGGGACTCACGGTTTATGTATTGGGCATGTTGCCCCAGAGGCTGTCGATGGTGGGCCCATAGCATTTGTCGAAGACGGGGACAAGATCGTGATTGATGTAGATAAACGGTCCATAGAGCTGCTCGTCCCAGAGGAGGAACTAACTCGTCGCCGTGCCTCTTGGAAGCTTCCCGAACCGCGTTACTCAAGCGGCGTCCTGGCCAAGTATGCTCGCTTGGTTACCGGATCGGATATGGGAGCAGTGACTCTGCCCTAGAGGCTAGGCGTCTTGCATGCGGCTTGCATGCGCCGGCTGAGTATGAGACAATATCTTCACTATGAGTAATATGACGAGAATAGCTACCTCAACCGCAAAGTCTTCCGCGTATTCCGTGACGGCTATTCTCGTAGTAGTAGTAACCTGAGCGCGCAGCTATCCGCTGTGCGCTCACTGACCTCCCGAATGGGAGGTCATTCTATTTTATGGGCTTTATGGGCCGGGATTCACGACTACTCCAAACTCCAAGCAGTGCCGACGGTGAAGAAAGGTGTCAACAGCGATCCCTGCTCTTTGGAATAGTTGGTTTTAAGTGGATAGAGGTGAACAGAGATCACGGAGCTAGAGAAGAGCTGCCAAGTCTTTTCAGCTCGAGTGCACGGAGAGATTAGGAGACTGTGACGAAGCGAATCGAGGACAGAGGATCAGATCGAAACGGATTTTAGAGAAGATTAGAGATTAGAAAGGATTGAAAGGATAAGGAGCATGACTATGAGATTGACAGGAGCACAAGCACTCATCAAGAGCTTGGAACAAGAGGGAGTCGAGGTTATCTTTGGTCTTCCCGGGGGAGCTATTTTGCCAGTCTATGATCCAATCATAGACTCGCATATCCGTCATATCCTGGTACGACATGAACAAGGTGCAGGACATGCGGGAGAAGGTTATGCACATGTCACCGGGAAACCTGGAGTGGTGATGGTGACCAGTGGGCCTGCCGCTACGAATATGGTTACAGCATTAGCAGATGCCTATATGGATTCAGTGCCTCTTGTCTGCATCACAGGTCAGGTAGCTACTCCCTCTATAGGCACCGATGCCTTCCAGGAAGCTGACATCACGGGTATCACTATGGGGGTTACCAAGCACAACTGGTTGGTAACTCGGTCCGAGGACATTCCTAGAGTAGTGGCAGAGGCCTTTTATGTGGCCACAACGGGTAGGCCGGGGCCCGTGCTGATAGACGTTCCAAAGGATGTATCCAACGGGATGTTGGAGTGGTATTGGCCGGAGGATATTGATCTTCCCGGTTATCATCCACCTTCTGCACCAGATCAGTCCCTTGTCGCAAGAGCAGCAAGGTTAATAATAACCGCTGAGCGTCCAGTTATATACGCTGGAGGTGGAGTTTTGAGATCCGAAGCTTCCCATGCTTTGGTGAGGCTTGCCGAGCTGACGGGTATACCTGTGGTCACTACCCTTACTGCGAGAGGGGTTATTCCCGATGAACATAGGTTGTGCTTGGGTATGCCAGGTATGCATGGAAACTATACGGCAGTGACTGCAATGCAACGGTCCGATCTGCTCATTGCATTGGGAGCAAGATTTGATGATCGGGTCACCGGCAAGGTGAGTGCCTTTGCCCCCGGTGCGAAAGTAATCCATGTTGATGTGGATCCAGCCGAGCTGGGCAAGATACGGCAGGCGGATGTGCCTATAGCCGCTGATTGTCGATTAGCCATCGAAGCTATTCATGAGGCGCTTGTTGCAGATGGCGTGGGTGGACCCAACAGCCCGCAGTCGGATTTGTCTCCATGGATCGAGCAGATCCGCAAATGGCAGAGAGATTTCCCTTTGACCTATGAGCGGGAGTCGGGTGATGGGGTGGTAAAACCCCAGTATGTCATCGAATCCTTGCGGGAGCATACTCCAGACGACACTATTTTGGTTGCGGGCGTTGGTCAGCACCAGATGTGGGCTTCGCAATACTGGCGCTTCCGTTATCCGCATACTTGGGTCAACTCTGCTGGCTTGGGTACCATGGGTTTTGCTGTTCCTGCAAGCATAGGTGCCAAAGTGGGAAAGCCGTCTGCCATGGTTTGGGCGGTAGATGGAGATGGTTCTTTCCAAATGACCGCGCAGGAGCTGGTAACAGCAAGTTCGGAAGGGATACCAGTAAAGATTGCTATTTTGAACAATGCCTATCTGGGCATGGTGCGGCAGTGGCAGGAGATGTTTTACGACGAACGTTACTCCGAAGTATACCTCTCGCCTGATCTGCCTGATTATGTTGGATGGGCAGAGGCGATGGGTTGTGTAGGCATGCGGGTCACCTCCATGGAAGAGGTTGTGCCAGCTATCGAGAAAGCTAACGAGATAGACGACAGGCCAGTAGTAATTGACTTCAGGACTGATGTCATGGAGAAGGTTTATCCCATGGTCCCAGCTGGATCCTCCAATGATGACATAATCGTTTATCCGGGGCAGAGGAGAGAGGAAGATCAATGATGAGCTCGATGAGTTCAACCGATTTGGGTGGCGAGCCAGGATCCACCCTCTCCTCTCTGTTCTCCGAAGGAACGGTTAGAGAGGGAAATGGTGCTGGCTACCAGAACGGTCATCCCCACATATTAACCGTACTCGTAGAGAACAAGGCTGGTGTTTTGGCCCGTATCGCTTCTCTCTTTGCACGCAGAGGTTTCAATATATTTTCTCTGGCGGTAGCCCCTACGGAGGATTCTAGGTTCAGTAGAGTGAGCATGGTGGTTGATCTGGCCTCTGCTCCCTTGGAGCAAATAGTCAAACAATTGGACAAACTCATAAACGTGGTGAGCATATCCGAATTGGATCCCGCTGAGGCAGTTCAAGCTGAGTTGGCACTGATCAGCGTTAATGCATCACCCCAAGTGAGAGGTCAGGTCATAGAGCTCGCAGGGATCTTTGGCGCCAAAATTGTCGATGTAGGTCATGAATGTCTTACTGTTATGCTGGCTGGTGATCCAAGCCAGGTGGACGCCTTTCGCGACCTGATTGCTCCTTATGGGATAGTGGGGGTACAGCGCACCGGTAGTATTGCATTGCCCAAGGCAAATAAGAGCCTGCCCGATGTAAGTTCAAGACAATCCATTGCGTAGAGGATGGATTGTATACGCGGTTCCCATGTGCTTGGAGTCAAA
>JAMDDE010000019.1 GCA_023489235.1 Actinomycetota bacterium
CTTCGCGTTGCATCGAATTAAGCCACATGCTCCGCCGCTTGTGCGGGCCCCCGTCAATTCCTTTGAGTTTTAGCCTTGCGGCCGTACTCCCCAGGCGGGGCACTTAATGCGTTAGCTACGGCACGGAGCCCGTCGATAAGGCCCCACACCTAGTGCCCAACGTTTACAGCGTGGACTACCAGGGTATCTAATCCTGTTCGCTCCCCACGCTTTCGCTCCTCAGCGTCAGTACCGGCCCAGACCACCGCCTTCGCCACTGGTGTTCCTTCTGATATCTGCGCATTTCACCGCTACACCAGAAATTCCATGGTCCCCTACCGGACTCTAGCCATGACAGTATCGGATGGCGGCTCCAGGTTGAGCCTGGAGGTTTCACACCCGACTTGCCAAGCCGCCTACGAGCTCTTTACGCCCAATAAATCCGGACAACGCTCGCCCCCTACGTATTACCGCGGCTGCTGGCACGTAGTTGGCCGGGGCTTCTTCTGCAGGTACCGTCACAATCGTTCCTGCTGAAAGGAGTTTACAACTCGAAGAGCCTTCGTCCTCCACGCGGCGTTGCTGCGTCAGGCTTTCGCCCATTGCGCAAGATTCCCCACTGCTGCCTCCCGTAGGAGTCTGGGCCGTGTCTCAGTCCCAGTGTGGCTGATCGTCCTCTCAGACCAGCTACCCGTCGAAGCCTTGGTAGGCCATTACCCCACCAACAAGCTGATAGGCCGCGAGCCCCTCCCGAAGCAGAAACCCTTTTCCTCTTCGGCTCATGCGAGCTGAAGAGATTATCCGGTATTAGCACCGGTTTCCCGATGTTATCCCGGTCTTCGGGGCAGGTTACTCACGTGTTCCTCACCCGTTCGCCACTAGGTCTTCACCGGTGTTTCCACCGATTGGACCTCGTTCGACTTGCATGTGTTAGGCACGCCGCCAGCGTTTGTCCTGAGCCAGGATCAAACTCTCCATCGCGATCATCCGGAACGAACAAGTCGTTCCATCGACCGAAGAGCTGACCTTGGAAGCGTACAACTTCCTCGTCAGATACAACTCGACCCATACCTTGAACGACGAGAACAAAGGATACCCTTGGTTCTCACTCGCTTCCGATATTCCAGTCGAGCTGCTTTCAAGCTTTGGTTCACAGGTTGAGTGAACTCAACCTCGAACCAGCCCGCACTGGCTTTTGGCACTCACTGTTCCGTTTTCAAAGAGCAACTTCCGAACTCCCCACCAGTGTTACCACCTGTAAGAGTTCAACTTCTTCATTATACCAGAAAGCTAACCTACACATATCCCGTCGCAACGGAATATTCGCTTTACTGAGCGGATCTTTATTGTAACCGATTCCACGCAGTTGTCAAGGCCCCAGTAGAAAGAGCACTAACTCTCTGGTTCCTCGAGGCCTTTCCGACCTACTTTGGACTTGTTTTGAATTTGCTTTGGACTTGCTTGCGACTTACTTTGGAGCGAGTACCGCTCGGTCGTGGGTTGGAGAATCGAGAGACATTGGGATCGCCCGCTATCCACCATCTCCACTCGTACTCTTGTCCATCTCGTATACCTATTCGCACTCCTTGGCCAAGTTCGGATGGGAGGAAACCGTCATCGACTACCGTAACCCCTCTCTCTTTACTAACAAGATCTATCCCATCAAAGGTTCCGTCAATTCCCAGGGCTTGGCAGAGCTTGGCAGGCCCGCTGCCGATCTCGTGATCTGGTACTTGCTTCCCACCTCTTGCTTGACGCATTTCCTCTATCCCTTTGAGTGGGCTGATGGCACGGAGAAGCACAGCCTGAGCTATTCCCTGTGGAGCACAGACAATATTCGCACACCAATGCATGCCGTAAGTAAAGTACACATAGAGGTGCCCAGCAGGTCCGAACATAGTAGCATTCCGCTTGGTCATGCCTTTATAGGCATGCGAAGCAGGATCGCTCGATCCCCTGTAGGCCTCTACCTCTACTATGCGGCCCCAAAGATCCCCCTTCACCAACAGCTTCCCCAAAAGCGAAGGTGCTACCTCCAGGGCATCTCTCTCGAAAAAAGATCGCTCCAAGACCGTTGGATGTGCCCCAGGAGTCTCGCCCACTCTACTTCGATCCTTCGGTGCTCAAAAGCTGGTCTCACCTCTCTTATGCATACCGAAACCGTTCAACTGTTCGAGGCGCTCTGTCAAACGCGAAGACAACTTCCCTGTTTGCTCCTTGACGGACACCTCGCTCGCCCCTCCATGCGTAACCCTCCTCGCCAAGGAGACTCCAGGCTCCATGAGCGAAATGGCCTCCTCTCCAAGGTCTGGATGAATGCGCACTAGCTCAGCCAAGGTGAGATGGCGTTCGCTGGCGTTCTTGACCAAAGAGGCAATCAATCCGTGCGCCTGCCGGAATGGCATACCCTTTGCCACCAGCCACTCTGCTAGGTCAACAGCTACTCCTTCCTCCCCGTCAGCTGCTTGTTTGGTTGTAGAGGTATTGAAGGAAAGAGTGGAGACGAGCCCGGTCATCGCCTCTAGAGCCAGAGATACTTGGTCAAGTGAGTCGAAGAGTGGCTCCTTGTCTTCTTGGAGGTCACGATTGTAGGCAAGGGGTAGCCCCTTGAGGGTTGCCAAAAAGCCAGCTAGGTTTCCCAACAACCGTCCTGACTTGCCTCTGGTCAGTTCAGCTATATCAGGATTCTTCTTCTGGGGCAGCATGGAACTCCCTGTGGCATAGGCATCAGCTATGGTAATAAAACCAAACTCCTGGGTAGACCATATGACTATCTCCTCACCGATCCGTGACAGATGAACACCAAGAAGAGCTAGATCGAACAGAGCCTCAGCCACATAGTCCCTATCGCTCACTGCATCCATGGAGTTGTCAAATGAGGAAGAGAATCCCAACTCGCTAGCTACATACTCAGGATCGAGCGGCAAGGATGATCCGGCTAGTGCCCCAGCCCCTAAAGGTGACACGTTCATCCGATGCAGAGTGGAGACTATGCGGTCCAGATCCCTATCCAATGCCCAAGCATGTGCAAGGAGATGATGAGCTATGGGAACTGGCTGGGCCCGCTGCATATGGGTATACCCAGGCATGTAGGCCTCGTGCAACCTCGTTGACTGATCGAGGAGGGCTCGGCAAAGGCCGACGATCTTGATCCCGATCTCAACTAGATCATGCCTGAGCAGCAGCCGCGTAGCAGTGGTTACCTGGTCATTTCTTGACCTGCCCGTATGCAGTTTGGCACCGATCTCCCCTGCAATCTCGGTCACTCGTCTCTCAATCGCCGTGTGGATGTCTTCGTCGGAGGGAAGAAAAGTAAATGCTCCCTCCACCAGCTCCTTTTTTACATGCGTCAACGCCGTGACCAGAATTTGGGCTTCCTCATTGGAGATTATCCCGGCTTTGGCCAATCCATTCACGTGAGCAAGTGACCCTTCGATGTCGTAAGGGCCCAGTCGACGATCGAAATGGATACTAGAGCTGTAAGCATCTAACTCGGGAGCAGCACCATCTGGCAAACGCGACTGCCACAAGGTCATCGTGGATCTTTCCCCCCTGGTTTGCCAAAGGAGGTTCCTAGGCCTTGACGCCTCGACCAAGTAGCAATCCCGAGTCCCCATATGCGCACGAACCCTTCTGCATCCTTGTGATTGAAGCTGTCCGCGGCCTCATAGGTAGCTAAGTTGTAGTCATACAAGCTATAAGGACTACGTCTTCCCACTACATAACAACGTCCACCAGACTCACAACGAAGTCGCACCTCACCGGTCACGTACCGCTGCGTGCTAGCGATAAAGGCATCGTAGGCTTCCCTCAAGGGAGAGTACCACAGTCCGTCATAGACCAGCTCTGCCCACCGAGGTTCCATACGAGCCTTCTCATGGGCTAAATCTCTCTCCAAGGTAAGGCTCTCTAGATCGGCATGGGCCAGAATCAAAGCGAGGGATCCAGGACATTCGTAGACCTCCCTGCTTTTTATACCCACCCTGCGATTCTCGACCATGTCCACTCGACCAAATCCATACGACCCAACAATTGAGCCGATGTCCTCTATGAGCTGTTCCAATGGCATGGACCGACCATCCAGGGAGACCGGAATGCCTTCTTCAAAACCTATGGTTATCTCTCGCTCACCGGTTGCTCGGGGACGAGTCAACTCAAAGACGTCCTCCGGTGGGCTTTGCCAGGGGTCCTCCAGGACACCACATTCAATAGCTCTTCCCCATAGGTTGGCATCGATAGAGTAAGGGTTTTCCCTGGTCGCTTGTATCTCTATACCGTGCTCATGAGCGTAGGATATAGAATCTTCCCTGGTAAGGGTCCAATCTCTCACAGGAGCTATGATCTCCAGATCGGGGGCCAGGGCCATCACGGATACCTCGAATCTTACTTGGTCGTTGCCCTTCCCAGTTGCCCCATGGGCTACAGCAGTAGCGCTGTGCAGACGAGCCTGCTCCACCAAGTGACGGGCAATGACCGGCCTGGACATCGCTGATACCAATGGATACTTCCCTTCGTAAAGGGCATTGGCGCGCACGGCAGAGGATATGAACTCGGAGGCAAACTCTGCTCGTGCATCCACTACTACTACATCCACTGCGCCTGCGCTACTAGCTCTCCGTGAGAGTGCTTCCTCGTCGACTCCCTGGCCAACATCAATGGCAACCGCTATGACCTCTACCCCTAAGTTATCGGTCATCCACCGTACCGCCACCGAGGTATCCAAACCACCACTGTAAGCTAGTACAACTCTTTTCTTGGCCACTCTATTATCTCCTTTCAACCTTCAAACTTCAGCCCCACTCAAAAGTGCTTTATCACCAGATGAGCGAACAGATGCCATAGGGAATGGCGTGCTAGAAGACATATCCGACCGACATCTCACGGCTCTAGGCTATGCCGGACATCTCGGTTATGATCTTTGTCAAGGCCTTGCCTCCAACATCCTCTACGGCAACAACAAGCACGGTATCGTCTCCTGCAACTGTACCCACTATTTCCTTGAGCCCAGCACGATCCAGCGCTGAGGCAACTACATGGGCTGAACCAGGAGGCGTCTTCAGGACGACTATGTTGGCAGAGCAAGCCACATCCACTACCCACTCCGAGAGGACCCTTCGAAGATGATCGGTAGGGACGATCTGTTCAGCAGGAAGTTCGGGTATGGCATACACGCTCAAACCCCCTGGAGCTCTTACTTTGACAGCGCCTAGTTCTTCAAGATCGCGTGATACCGTAGCTTGAGTAGCCTCAACCCCTTCCCTGCGCAACAATTCCACCACCTCAGCCTGACTAGTAACCGGAAACGACTCCAGGAGTTGAGCGATCTTATGCTGACGCTGCCTCTTGGATAGTCTGCCCATAGCTGTTACTCGATTGAATTGGATGCCAGAGCCAAGAACGTCAACAGTCCCCTCATTGCCCGCATACGATTGGCAGCTTGCACCCATACCTTGCTGTTTGGGCTCTCCAGCACTTCATCTGTGATCTCCTCACCTCTATGTGCTGGTAGACAGTGCATAACCAGCGCTCCCTCAGCTGCATGTTGCAGAAGCGTAGTATCAACAGTAAACCCAGTAAAAGCTCGGAGTCGTTCCTCTCGCTCGGCCTCTTGGCCCATTGAGATCCATACATCGGTGTAGATGGCCTCAACACCCTCTACTGCTTCTTGGGGATCGTGGAATTGCTCTACACTCCCGCCAAGTCCATTGAGGTGAGCAACTTCCTGACTGCCCAACCCATACCCTGGAGGTGAAGCAATTCTCACCCTCATGCCCATCATCGAGCAGGCTGCTGTCAGAGAACGGCAGACGTTGTTGGCGTCTCCGACATAGGCGATGGAGCGCCCCTCCAGACCGCCCAGGAAGTCCCGTAGAGTGAGAACGTCCGCTAAAGCTTGGCACGGATGAGAGTGATCGGACAAGAGGTTAACTACACTGACTCGAGCACTCGCTCGATCAAGAGCAGCGGCCATACGCTGAAGTACATCATGGTTGCCGACTCTGGCCGCAATGACAGAGTGATAACAAGCCAAGGTACGAGCGATGTCCTCCGCTGACTCCCGGGTATCCACCCCTACTTCATCATTGCTCATGGACAACGGATGACCACCTAAAGATACTACTGCCATCTCTGTGGAGTTGCGCGTACGATTGGATGGCTTGGCCATCAATACCGCTACCCCGCGCCCCTCTAGCACTCTAGGCAAACTCGAGCTGGCAGAGAGGGCGAGGACTTCCATCAACTCCTTGGTGTTCAAGTCCTCCATGTCAAGGAAGTGTCGGCCAAAGGACGCCCTGGCATGCTCGATACTGGTAACGCTCTCTTCCATGGCTGTCAATCACTCGTCTCCTCGGAGATGATCTCCTCTCTGCCTGCCGTACCACTCTCGAGAGGTAGTTGACCAGGTCCCCTCTCCGACCAGCTGAGCCGCTGCTCCGATCCACTATCGAGCTCTTCAGCAACGGAACCGTCGGAAGAGGATATAGATGAAAGAACCTTGGTCAGTATACGGCAGGCCTGATCGACCTCGTCTTCGCTGACCAACAACGGAGGGGCCAATCTAATGGCCTCACTGGCTACAGCATTGATCACGAGCCCTTCCTTCAGAGCTGCATCGGCAACTGTCGTTGAACTGATGCCCTCCTCCAGGACAGCAGCGAGCAGAAGTCCCTTCCCTCGCACATCCTTCACTCCTGGAATGTCCTTTAACTGTCGCTTTAGCTGTTCACCTCGGCGTACAGCTCTCTCCGTGACAACCTCGTCCCGCATGACCTTCAAAGTAGCTAGGGCTGCTGCCGCTGCCAGAGGCTGCCCTCCGAACGTACTGCCGTGATAGCCCGGCTGGAATGCCGCTGCCACCTCTGGCTTTGCCCAACAAGCACCAATAGGTACTCCGTTGCCTAGCGCCTTGGCCACCGTCACGATGTCCGGAACTATCCCTTCGTGTTGGAAGGCGAACCAACTTCCTGTACGACCCAGACCAGTCTGTATCTCGTCTACGATCAGCAGTACACCATGCTCGTCGCATAATTTGCGAACACCTCTCAAGTAACCTGCCGAGGGTTGGATTACTCCTGCCTCACCTTGAACAGCCTCCACTAGGACAGCAGCTACATCCGAATCGTGAAGACGGATTTCCAAGGCCTCTAGATCGTCATAAGCTACATGCCTGAAGCCTTCAGGCAAAGGTTGGAATGGTCGATGCTTCTCCACCTGTCCGGTGGCATGGAGAGTTGCAAGAGTCCTGCCGTGAAAGGAACCGACGGTGCTCACCACCACATATTTGGACGGTCCCCCCCAAGCTCGGGCAAGTTTGATTGCAGCCTCATTGGCTTCAGCTCCTGAGTTGGCGAAGAACACTCGCCCTCCTACCTCGGTCGTCCCTCCGCCAATCAGTAGGTCCAGTTCATAGGCCAATCGAGGAGCTAGTTCGTTCCTGTAGAGATTGGAGACGTGCAAAAGGGTCCTGGCCTGCTCACACAGCGCATCTGCTATTGCAGGGTGGGCATGCCCAAGAGAACATACAGCTATACCTGATAGAAAGTCCAAGTACCTCTTCCCTGTCTCATCGAAGAGATAGGTGCCCTCTCCCCTCACGAAACGAACCTCTGCTGGCCGGTAAGTAGCCATCAAAAAATGATCCAGTTGTTCAATTGGCTTACTGTTCATTTCGATCACTCGTCCGCTCCAACCGAGGCTACTCCCATTCCTTCCTCGTCCGGGATGACCATCGTCCCCACTCCCTCATCGGTGAAAATTTCCAACAATATTGCATGCGCTACACGCCCATCAGCTATGTGCGCACGTCCAACCCCGTTTTGTACTGCTTTGATACAGGTTTTCGCTTTGGGGATCATTCCCCCTCCAATTGAAGAGCTGTCCACCAAGGAGGAGAGCTCCGATACGGTCACCTCCCTGACCAGTGAGGTTGGATCGGCTAGATCTCGCATCAACCCCTCTACATCGGTGAGGAACACCAACTTCTCCGCCCCCAGCGCCTCCGCCAAGGCACCTGCTGCAACATCGGCATTGATATTGTAAGGCTGCCCAGAGCTGTCCGATCCAATGGTCGCTACGACTGGGATCAATCCCTCTGCGAGCAGCCTCTCGATGATGGTGGGATCCACTCTGTCCACGCTACCCACGAAGCCCAGGTCAGGATCGACAGCACTGGCGAGCAGAAGTCCGGCATCCTCGCCCGAAAGACCAACGGCTAAGGGGCCGTGCACATTGACAGCGCCCACGATGTCCCGATTGATCTTTCCTACCAGCACCATTCTTGCTATGTCCAAAGTCTCTGCATCGGTTACCCTGAGCCCTTCACGAAACTCTGGAACCTTGCCAAGTCGCTCCATCAGTTGTCCTATCTGTGGACCACCTCCATGGACGCATACAGGCTTCATGCCTACTGAACGCATGGCTACAAGATCATCAGCAAAGCTCTGCAAGCTAGCACGATCCTCGGCAGCTCTGCCGCCAAGCTTGATCACTACCGTCTTCCCCCAGAAGCGCCTTATGTACGGGAGCGCTTCTACCAAGACTGCTGCCTTCACACCAGCAGGCAAGTCGTGTCGATCCTTCCCTCCTGGATCATCGCTGAACGATTTCGAAGTCCTCCTTGCCTCACCTCGACGGTATTCATCCGAGTACGAACCAATCATTCCACACATCGTCCGCTTCGATCCCCCTGCGCAACGGCCAGCCTTCTCCACGAGCAATCATTCGTCATCACGACGTGCCCCGATTCTCCTCTATGTAGCCGTGCCCCAGATCGGCACCTTTCATCACTGCTCTACCCATTCCAATACCCAGATCGCAGCGGACCTCAATACGTTTTGACGACATGTGGGCCTTGACAGCCTCGCCATCATGTTCTACTTCTACGCCTCCTCTGCAAACCACTACCCCTCCATAGGCAATCTCCAGGGTATCCGGCACTAGATGAACTCCAGCAGAGCCAAGTTCGCTCATGATGCGTCCCCAGTACGGATCGGCTCCATTCATGGAACATTTGACAAGCAGTGACTCCGTGACCCGCCGTGCAGCTTGACGTGCCTCTGCATCAGAGAAAGCCCCGACCACCTCGACGGTGAAGACAACCGATCCTCCTTCGGCATCGGCAACCATCATCTCGGCTAGCTCCAGGCATGCCTCGGTCAGTGCTTCCTCGAAACGGTCATATGGTACCGGACCTGCTTTACCACTGGCTAGTACGATTACGGTGTCGTTCGTAGATGTGCATCCATCTACGGAGATGGCATTGAAAGAGCGATCCACGCTGTTTTTCAATGCCTTTCGAAGCTGTTCTGGCTCCATGTTTGCATCTGTTGTAAGAACAGCCAGCATGGTGGCCATGTTAGGAGCCAGCATAGCGGCACCTTTGGCCATCCCTCCTATGCTGAACCCCTCTGCGGATACTGTTACTTCTTTTCGACGGGTATCCGTGGTCATGATGGCAGAGGCAGCGGACATAGCTTGCTCTCTACTGTCCGACCTGCGCTCTACCAGCTTGGGTAGTGCTCTAGAGATCCTCTCTATGGGTAATGGCTTGCCTATGATCCCGGTCGAGCAGATGAGCACATCTGAGGACTCCACTCCTAGTAGACCGGCCACCTCTTTGCAGATGCGTTCGGCATCATCTCTACCTCTTCGACCAGTTCCCGCATTGGCATTGCCGCTATTGACTATCAAGGAGGCAGCACGACCAGAGGACCTTTCCAGGTGTTCTCTGCTCACCAAGACAGGGGCAGCGGCGGCAAGATTGGTAGTGAATACTGCTGCAGCCGGGACAGGAGTCCCATCCGAGGTAGCTACTAGTGCCAGATCATCCCTACCATCCCCTTTGATGCCTGCAGTGCCTGCTGAGGCTACGAATCCCCGAGGAAAGGTTACGCTCATGGATACAGGCCTGGACTCTCTAGCCCGGTCGTTTCCCCTAAACCAACTGCCAAATTGGCACATTGAACTCCTTGCCCAGCAGCTCCTTTCACTAAATTGTCAATGGCGCAGAGCAAGACCACCCATCCTGTCCTCCTATCTACCCGAACACTGATTCGTGCATAGTTGGAGCCCAACACCTGCTTGGTGGAGGGCAGGTCTTCCTGGACAACCACAAATGGACAGTTCTCGTACTCTTCATACAGTACCTGAAGCGCCTGTTCAGTATCGATATCCTGAACCGGGCGCCCGTAGCAAGTGGCTAGTATTCCTCGCGTCATGGGAGCGAGGTGAGGAGTAAAGAGCACCTCTGCATTGCAGACCTGCTCTATCTCGGGGATATGCCGATGATTGGACAGTCCATAAGCACTGAAATCTTCATTTGCAGCACTGAAATGGGTGGTGTCGCTAAGACCTCTACCGGCACCAGAAAGGCCGCTAGCTGCATCCACAATTATTCCCTTCTTGTCCAGCAGTCCTCTCGAGGTAAAAGGAGCAAGAGCAAGTGAGGCAGCGGTTGGATAGCACCCAGGTACGGCTATCAATCTAGCCCCTTCGAGCTCAGTTCTGTACAACTCCGGCAGACCATAAACGAAACGAGGGAGAAGATCAACTGCACTATGCTCCGCTCCATACCACCTCCGGTACACCTCCGGATCTCGCAGACGAAAATCTGCAGCAAGATCAAGTATGTGCGATACAGGCGACTCTACAAGCTTGGGTACGATACTCTGAGACTGCCCGTGAGGCAATCCCAGGAACACTAGATCCAGATCAAAGAGCTCCTCCGCTGCAATTGGACTGAAGGACATGTCCTTGTAGGCAGGCAACAATGACGGGTACACTGATCCGACTCGCTCACCTGCGTGAGTATGCGCTTGCACCACTTGTACATCGAACTCAGGATGAACAGCGCATATCCTGAGTAGTTCTGCTCCGGTATAGCCGGAGGCTCCTACAACTCCTACGTTCACATCGCAATTATACTCATATTAACGCATGACTATGCAAATAACTCCTCCCCATGGCCTCTGCTCAGCAGATATGTTTTCGGAACCGTTGTCTTTTCCAAGATCCACTGCTCCTGTTTCTCTGGTTTTCTATACCAAGCGGCAGCTATGCTTTCGTTGTCTCTTGTGGGAGCTCAGCTAACGCATCTCCTGAGTCAGTTTGCTTCTCTGTTGGTGTCTTCGGTGCAGAAGAGAGGTGCAGCTTGGCGTTCTTGGCGCGCGTTGCAGACAGCACCGCAGCAATGACCAGGAAGGATGAGGATGCATAAAAAGCTGCATGTATACCGTTGGCGAATGCAGCTGCTAGAGGACCAACCAGTCCCTTGGTACCTACGAAGATGGCAAAGGCTAATCCTCTCGGTATCGAACGTGAGGTTATGAGTATGGCCAAGGAGAAGGAGAAAACCAATCCTATGTTCGAGAAAGTTCTCAACATTCCTGAGGATACTCCGAACAAATTACTGGGCGCTGCCTTCATCACCGCAGAGTTATTGGCAGGAAAGAACGATGAGCCACCAATACCGTTGATGACACTTGCCAAGACGACCATCCACAGGCCGGTACTCATGCCCAGCTGTGCATAGACGAGCAAAGCAATGACTTGAATTGTCAATCCAGCTGTAGCAGGTAGAACAGGGTTGCGACGGTCCGACAAGCGACCGGAGTAAGGGGCGACCACCACACCCAGTAGGTACCCAGGTATCAAAAGCAACGAAGCATCTATTGGGCTCAAGTGACGACTTCCTTGGAGGTACATGATGACAAGGAAGAGAACCGAGAAGTTGGCCAAGCTTTGGAAGAAAGAGGCCAGGAGAGATGGGGCTAGAGTAGGCACACGGAACAAAGACAGGTCGACCGTAGGTTCCTCTACCTTGTGCTCCAAGATGACGAATGCTATCAACAGGATGATTCCGCCGATCAAATATCCTGCCAGTGTGGCATCCAAGCCATTGGTAGCCAGGCGGGTCATCGCCCAAAGCACTCCATAAAGACCCAGCCCCAACGTCACCGTACCGCCTATATCCAGTTTGTGCTTTTGCCGTTTACCTGGATCATGCAGTACTCGCAAGGCAGCAATAAAAGCGACAGCGCCAATTGGAACATTGATCCAAAAGACCCAACGCCAAGAGATGTAGGTAATGAGAAGCCCTCCTAGGAGGATTCCTACAACCGCTCCCATACTCCAGCCAACTGCATTGTAACCATAAGCTCGCCCTCTTCTCTCTGGCGGGAATGTGTCCGCAATGACCGCACCTGCATTGGAGGCAATGAGGGCACCGCCAACACCTTGTATCAAGCGGAAAGTGACGATCGAGGCCTCGTTCCAGGACAAAGCACACAGGAGCGACCCAATGATGAAGACGAGGAAACCGAATTGATACATCTTGACTCGGCCGAACATATCTCCAAGCTTGCCGACCTGGGTGGCTAGAACTGTGATAATGAGCAGGTAGCTAATTATCACCCATATCACCGATGCCAAGCCAATATGGAGATCCCTCTCTATGGAGGGTAGAGCAAGCACTACAATGGTGGTATCAATGGCGGTCATCAACACGCCTGTAACGATGACGGCAAGGGCGAGGTCCTCTTTGGTGTGGGCAGTACCCTCCAACTTCTTACGGCGTATCGTTAGCATGACTTCATATTAGCCTCTGCACTAAAGCACTAGACTGCTTCGAAACCTTATCCTGTATGCCGTAATAAC
The DNA here is from genome assembly GCA_023489235.1 of Actinomycetota bacterium. GTDB lineage: Bacteria > Actinomycetota > Acidimicrobiia > Acidimicrobiales > JAMDDE01 > JAMDDE01. The sequence continues at coordinate 12,634 of JAMDDE010000019.1, forward strand.
CCAACGTTGCGGACGTGATCGAACACGGGAAGGGTATACCTGCCGAAAAAGTGCCACCCGATGAACAACCATCCGATCAAGAGGAACACTCTTCCTCTCCGACTCCTGGCTAAGGATTTAAGTAGTTCCTCGAAGGAAGGTTTTTCCCCTCTGCTTGCTGAGCATTTTACCTCCCAGCCAATCATTGCCCCCACGATAATCGTCCATCCAGCTATCCCGATCACTTGACGTCTGTTCCCTGTCTACTGGGAAAGAGGGTGAATAGACTCTTGCCCAGCCAAAGCCAAAGAATGAACAGCACAAAACGTTCGAGTCGCAATCTCAAGAGGTAGTTGTCTACCAGGTCACTGAAGGTAGGCAGTACGCGAGAGCTGCCTCCTGCCAACAGGCCTATGACCTCCCAAACGGTAAAGGCCCCTAACAGAGCAACCCACACTGCCACTCCCCGATTGAGAACCCCTTCCTGTCCGATGATCCTACTCCGTTTCTCAGACTGCTCTTTTGCCATATTAGCCCTATAAAATCGAGAGATTCTTTTTTCATAGCGCACAATCACTGCTACAGCAATAGCTGAAGGTATGCCAACGGCAATTTGAGCACGCCATGTAAACGGATGTACGCCACTAGCCCACCACCCATACCCAACAACTGCCATAGCAGCAAGCAACACTAACGGCTCTCTCAACCTTTTCTGCATACATCTAATATCTTGCCATTATCACGCCGACGATACAGCACGACCAGGATAGCTGGAGAACTAGACCAAAATACCCTTCTCGCTCCAGGAAGATGCCACACCGGCAATACAGCACAGCTAGGATGCCTGATGTGAGCAACTCTGAGCCAAGTAGACTGGGTACTCTAATCGGAGTTGGCGTGGGTCCAGGTGATCCAAGCTTGATGACCATCTCTGCCTACAGATCGATTCTGGCCGCCGACCTAGTAGTGGCTCCAAGTGCCAACCCTGGACATAGCGGGCGTGCAGAAAAAGTGGTACGCCACTACTTCCCCTACCTCAACATACAGCGACTTTACTTCCCCACTACTTCAACGAATCACCGCGTACCTTCATCACTTGAAGCCATGCTCTCCTTCCAGGAAGCAGCGTTACAACTGAGAGAGCCACTCGAAAGTGGGGAAAACGTTGTTTTCGTGACCCTAGGGGATCCCAACCTCTACTCCACTTTCACGACACTGACAAGAGCCGTTCGCCGCATCCTACCAAACGTCAAGACGAGGACCATACCAGGCATCATGGCTTTCCAAGTCCTAGCTGCTCGCAGTGGTACTCCTCTGGCCTGTGACGAGCAATCGTTGGAGATCATCACTGCTCATCGTTCCGTGCACAAGTTGGATGAGGCGCTCAAGAAGAAAGGCCATACCATCGTCGTGTACAAATCCGGTCACTCCTTAGAGGAAATCGCGAGCATTCTTTCACGTCATGGTCGCCTCGAAGGAGCTGAGGTCGGTGAGCTTCTCGGCATGCCAGAAGAGAGCTACGGCGACCTCCAGGAGTTCTTGGAGCCTAGTTCCCCAAGGACATCATACTTCACAACCATCTTGATTCCTCCCCTACAGGAAGAGGAAGAACCCCTTGGCGGTCGGGCGGATGATGACATCGAAAAGTCACCAACTGCTCGTTCCAGACACGTCAGCAAAAGAATCCCCAGCAAAGATGGGGATGGGCTCCAATGATAAGCTTTGTCGGAGCCGGTCCAGGAGCTTACGACCTCATTACCTTGAGGGGGGCAAAGCGGCTTGCTGACGCCAATATAGTAATCTGGGCTTCTTCCTTGGTCCCCGAGGAGCTGTTGTCTCATGCTCATCCAAACGCGCTCGTGTACGACTCGTCAACCATGACCCTGGAAGAGGTGCTGAGTATCTATCAAGACCATCAAGATGCAGCCATAGTACGTCTTCACTCAGGGGATCCATCCCTATATGGAGCCATCCAAGAACAAATTGACTGGTGCGTTGACAACCACCGCGACTTCGAAGTAGTTCCTGGGGTAAGCTCCTTGGCAGCATCGGCAGCGGTACTAGGACGAGAGCTCACCATCCCGGGAGCTTCTCAAAGTATCATCATTACGAGGATGGCATCACGGACAAGACAGTCCGTCCCTGAGGGGGAGAGCATCGAGGAGTTTACCTCGCACGGTTGTACCATGGCTTTGTTCCTGTCCACCACAAGACCCAGTGCTCTTCAGAACAAGCTTCTCACTCCCTCCAGTGGGTATACCATCGATACTCCAGTAGCGATCGTAGTGAGAGCTACACAGCCAGGAGAACGAACCTCACTCACCACATTGGGCAATCTAGCCAAGGAATTGCATAGGCTAAAGGCATCGAAGACAACCATGGTCATCGTTAGCGAGGCATTGACAGCGAGGCCCAGGCGTAGCCATCTCTACTCGCCTTCTTTCTCTCATAGCCATAGAAGAGGATCACCACACAAGGACGCTATCAACATGAATGACCTGCCAATGTGATGACCGGTCGCGCCTCACAACCTCCTGGCTTCAGCCAGGGAGAGGATGTCAGTACTCCTTCGATACCATACGAACCAGAGCTGAGCGAAGAGGTAGCTTCGAAGCGGACGTCCTTGCGAACTGGCTGGACCACCGGATCATGTGCCGCTGCAGCTGCCAAGGCAGCGGCCATGGCCCTCTTGAGCGATGCTATCCCTGATCAAGTCGAGATAGCTTTGCCGAAAGGCAAACGGGTAGTCTTCTCGGTAGAGCTGCCGGAGATCCCTCCTCCCCAAGGCGCCACAGCTGTCGTGGTCAAAGATGGTGGTGACGACCCCGACTGCACCAATGGTGCACGTATGACTGCCCATGTAACATGGGCGAAAAACAAAGTCGACGGTCATGAACTGCGCGCCGGAGAAGGCGTAGGAGTGGTTACGAAGAAAGGGTTAGGCATCCCCCTGGGAGAACCATCCATCACGCCGGTACCTCGAAGGATGATATTGAACGCTCTGGCAGAAGTGACTGATCGCCCTTTGAGGGTGACCTTTTCCGTACCTGGTGGAGTCGAGATGGCCGAGCAAACGACCAATGCTCGTTTGGGCATCCTAGGAGGCATCTCCATACTGGGCACAACTGGAATCGTACGGCCATTCTCTACGGCAGCCTATCGAGCCTCGATAGTGCGCCAGATAGATGTTGCCTTCGCTCAGGGTGAAAGACGGTTGGCACTGGCCACGGGGAGCAGGTCGGAGGCGGCAGCTATGGCTCTGTTCCCATCTCTTGATCCGGTATGCTTCGTTGAGGTGGGTGACTTCACAGGTGTGGCCATAAGACAAGCAGCCAAGTTAGGTATGGAGAGGGTGGCTTTGGTGGCAATGATCGGCAAGATCACCAAACTAGCCTCAGGGATAATGATGACTCACTTCCACCGTTCCAATGTCGACACCGATCTATTAAAGGAGATCTCCAAAAGGTCCAATGCTCCATCCAGCGTAGTCGATGCATCCACGCAAACAGCCACGGCCCGGTACTTCTTCGAAGCTTGTCTTGCTTCCTCTACCCTCGGCCCCCTCAACGATCTATGTGCCATGGCCAGAGACACGCTCCTCTCTTATGCCAGAGGGAACTCGCCAGGCAGCCGGATGAACATTGAAGTTTATATGGTGGACTTTGAAGGATCAATGGTGGTAGCACATGCATGAACCACTGCTCGTTGTCGGAACCAACAGAGACTCCTTGGAGGATGTCCCCTGCTCGGTCCTCGATCGCATTACCCAGGCCAAACTAGTTTGTGGAGGAACTCGACAAATATCAGCATATCGAAGGTTCATGGAGCACAGGGGATTGCCTCCGGCACCAACTCTACCGATTGAGGCCGATATGTCCATGGTGATCAGAGAACTCTCTAATGCTCCTGGGCCAGTTTGCGTGCTTGCCTCCGGAGACCCCGGATTTTTTGGGATAGGCCGAAGCCTGGCAAGAGATCTAGGAGCTGCTGAGCTAGAGATTCATCCAGCACCTTCAGCGATCTCGTTAGCCTTTGCCAGACTAGCCATTCCCTGGGATGATTCCGTTGTGGTCTCCGTGCATGGACGACCTCTGGACTTAGCAGTCAGTACGATACTCAGGTCCAAGAAAGCAGCGGTTCTGACCTCGCCTCAAAACCCCCCAGAGAAGATTGGGGTCGCATTGTTGGCTGCTGGCGCTCTCGACCAAGAGTACGAGGCACATGTATTCTCCAAGCTGGATACCGATCAAGAATCTTGCACACTCTCCTTGAGTCTGAACGAACTAGCCAAGGGAGAGTTCGACCCCCTCTCTGTCCTTGTCCTCTTGCGGCGCAAGAATAGCCCTGCTGCCTTCATGGAAGAAACTGAGATCCCCTCCTCCTCGAATGACAGGGCGCTGTCTTGGCAGAGCATCCCTGACGATCAGCTGGACCACCGTCAAGGCATGATTACGAAACAAGAGATAAGAGCAGTTGTTCTGAGCAAGCTCTCCTTGCCGGAAAGAGGCGTATTGTGGGATGTTGGCGCCGGAAGCGGCAGCATTGCCGTGGAGTGTGCCCTTGCTCGACCGACACTGGAGGTATTCGCAATCGAACGATCCAGCTCAGAAGCGGAGCGGATTGCCAACAACGCATCCCGCCACGGTGTACAGATAAGCGTAGTGAACTCCGAAGCACCCGCCGCCTTCCACGACCTGCCCACTCCCGATAGGGTGTTCATCGGTGGTGGAGGAATCGGAGTGCTAGATGCCGTAGTGGAACTAGCGAACAAAGGAGCAAGGATAGTAGCAGCGTACGCAGCTGTTGATCGGGCTCTAGCTGCTTTGGAACGCCTGGGCTCGTTAATTCAGCTCTCTGTATCTGCAGCTGAACGGCTACCCGATGGAGGATGGCGGCTCAAGGCGGCAAATCCTGTCTTTTTGGCGTTCACCCCATGAACATCCACTCCATACCTGTTACTGCAACAGGACAAGCAATAGCCAACAAGCTGCCCTTCCCTTGCCACCACGGCAAGGCTGCTGAGCACATACAACAGGCATGGAATGAGGTGGACGGCCTAGTCATCATTGGGGCTCTACCCATTGCTCTACGACTCACGGCCCCTTTGCTCCATGACAAACAGTCCGACCCTGCCGTGGTAGCAGTAGACGACAAGGGCAAGTTCGCCATTGCCATGACAGGAGGCCATCGTCACACCAAACGATTAGGCTCCAACTACCTGGCCAAATTGGTAGCTGGCATATTGGGAGCGCAGCCTATCATCACCACTTCGTCGGAACTGAACGAGACGTTCCCCTTGGATGACGTAGAAGGCTTCAAGACTACAGGGGATGTGTCCGGATTGGCACAGGAGATGATCAAGGGCGCCAACCCAGTTGTTGACAACCGCCTCAGTTGGCCCCTCCCTCCGGAGTTCCCTCACGGCAATGGCCCCGGTCGCCTGGTGGTCACGGATCACATTGAACCAATGGAGAAGTTGACGGTATTTTGGCACCCCCCCTCCCTGGTGGTCGGTGTAGGCATTGCAAGCCAGGCTACGACAGCTGAGCTCATCGACTTCGCGGAGTCGTCCTTGAAAAGCAACAACCTAACTCCTTATTCAGTTGGGGCTATAGCGACTATCGACCGGAAGGGAGCTGAACCTGCTGTTGTAGGTCTTGCTAACCACTTCCGCGTTCCGATCCAGCTTTTCTCCGCAGAGGAGCTAGATCGTCAATTGGTTCCCACGCCCAACGAACAAGTGAGATCCTTCATGGGAACTGCTAGCGTAGCTGAAGCAGCAGCCCTCTTGGCAGCTGGTCCCCACGGAGAGTTGTTGGTCGGCAAGCAGACTGACATTAGAGCCACCCTAGCCATAGCACGTCGAAAGAATCCTCCTGGGTCGGTAAGTGTGATAGGGATTGGTCCTGGATCACCAGAGCAAAGAAGTTTAAGCGCTATAGCGGCCATAAAACAAGCGAATGTCGTTCTCGGCTACGCCCCTTACCTGACAAGCATCGACGACCTGCTGACTCCCTCGCAGCAAATTGTGGCCTATCAAATTGGCGAGGAGATCCATCGAGTGCAGCATGCTTTGTCATTGGCTCGTCAAGGATACCATGTTGCACTGGTCAGCTCTGGTGATCCGGGAGTGTACGGGATGGCATCTCCTTTACTGGAGGAAGCTATCCGCCAAGAAGAGCTCTCATCCACGGGTGTAGCGATATCGGTGGTGCCCGGGGTGACCGCCGCCCTGAGCGCTGCCGCAGCCCTAGGGGCCCCTTTGGCTAGTGACTATGCAGTCATCAGCCTTTCTGACCTGCTCACTCCCTGGGAGGTTATCGAAAGACGCCTACAGTTGGCTAGTGAAGCCGACCTAACCATAGTACTGTACAACCCAGCATCCAAAAGACGCCTATGGCAACTCCCTAGAGCATTAGAAATAATTGCTAATCATCGTCATCCCTCGACTCCTGTAGGGATGGCAACCGACATTTCACGACCGGGAGAACGGGTCCACCTCACCACTCTGGCAGAACTGGACATCTCATCGGTCACGATGACCACATGCATCATAGTAGGATCATCCAATACATTTAGAGCTGGAAAATGGATGATAACGAGGAGAGGCTACCCAACAGAGACAGAACAGGCAGGAACAACTGAATGCCTTCAGTAGCAACCGATCTCTTGCGAGCACGAACAAGCCGAGTACGAACAAGCATAGTGATAGAGAGAAACTGTTCGGGATGCGGAACCTGCATAGCCATCTGTCCATCAATGGCTATCCGACCGGCACCTGGAGGAAAACCTGCCGTACTCTCGCACCGTTGTTACGGCTGCCTCGATTGCGTAGAGGTGTGCCCCACTGGAGCCATCCACGAAATAGGGACAGAACAACTAACCAACTCTGCTTTGATGAAAGCGAAGAAGAATGAATCAGCTGGATGAGCGCGAGCCCCATCCGATCGAGGTCGAGAGCTACGAAATAATCAGTGATCTCGTTGATCTGACTAAGTTCACCTCCAAGACCCGCTCGATCGTGCAAAGAGTAATTCATGCAACGGCCGATCTCGACTATGCAACAACCATGCTGCTCACTGATACGGCAGTGGAAGCCGGGCTCGAAGCCATATCCAAGGGGGCACCGATCATCTGTGACGTCACCATGTTGATGAGTGGCATTACTGCATACCCGGCAACATGCTATCTGCCCAAGTTGGCAGAGCATCGGAACACTACTACAACAGACCCCTCGAGTTCGGCTTCTTCGCAAATAAATTCGCACATAAAGCAGATAAAATCGATCAAGTCCAGTTCTAGGAGAACAAAACCCAACGGGAAGAGTGCTGCCAGGAGTCGGACTGGCGATGGACCTACTCCTTTCTCCCACGGGCCAGATCTCAGCAGAGAAACCATCCCCACCCGCAGTGCTCGAGCCATGAGACTTGCAGCTGCAGAACATCCAGAAGGAGCAATAATTGCAGTTGGATGTGCCCCTACCGCTCTTTTCGAGATTCTCAGGCTAGTCGAGGAGGGTTCTTTAAGGCCAGCTTTGGTCATAGGCATGCCAGTCGGTTTTGTGGGCGCCAGTGATGCCAAGGAATACCTTGCCGCTGTCCTACCTAAAACCTCAATAACCAATAGCGGCCCTAAAGGTGGGAGTGCAGCAACTGCCGCTGCAGTCAACGCCTTGGTGGGATTGGGTCGGACCACGGAAAATGCTAATCACTACAGGCATTCATGAAGGAGCTAACTTGGGTCCCAAGAACGCTTTAGTACTCATAGGCCATGGAAGCCAATCCGCACAAGGCATAGCCCAGTTCGAACAGCTAGTCTCCGATTTGTCGCGCTCGAGAACAGATCTATGGATTAGCTATGGATTCATAGAATTTGCTCAGCCGACCATTGATCAAGCACTCGACACCGCGGTAGACCACGGAGCCACCACAGTAGTGGCGGTACCGCTGGTCCTCACTGGGGCTGGCCATATGAAAGACGACGGGCCTCGTGCACTGATCAGAGCTCGAAAGCGCCACCCAATGATCAACTTCTACTACGCAAGGGCACTAGGAATCCATCCCCTCATCCTGGAAGTAGCTGAGGAGCGCTGCTTGAAAACTGCTTCGGCTAACGACTGCCAACCCGATGCCGTGGTACTCATAGGAAGAGGGTCAACCGATCCAGACGCCAACTCGGACTTGTACAAGATATCTCGCCTGTTGGCAGATTCAAGAAGGTTGACCTCTACCTATGCGACAGGTCTTGCTCCACTAGGGGCTGCTTCAATGGCAGGACCGCTTGCCTTGGTAGAACCGGCTTTCATCTCTTTGGCCCCTCCGTCGTTGTTGGAGACCCTTGAACGACTAAAAAAACTAGGAGCACGAAGTATCATCGTCCAGCCTTACTTCCTTTTCACTGGGGTGCTGGTTGAGCGCATTCGAGAACAAGCTCGGTCCTGGGCTGCCTCCAACCCTTCCATCGAGGTACACACTTCCCCGGAGCTGGGTCCAGATGACAGAATAAACTCCGTGATAACCACTAGGTATGAAGAAGCGTTACGGCAAGAGATCACTCCTAACTGTGACCTATGCATACATAGGTATCCATTGCCTGGCTACGAACATAAACTGCACGTACCCATCCCCGATCGATAGTCTCGCTACTCGTTCATCGCCATACTCTCCACCAAAACGAAGGGGGAGATATCTTCTCGGCAGCCACTAGTGGTACTACCCACTGTCTATGAGGATCTACCTTCACCACTAGATCACCAACAACCTGATCCAAGCCAAGTTGGTTAGAGGACAAGGGTTGTAAACGAGCCTCGAACTTGATGCTTTGCGTAGGCCATCTCATGATGGTCAAGCCAGAGCCAGTGATGACAGGTGTCGTCCTGTGCCTCCAAGGGACCTTGACATACCCAACCACCTCCCCTTTATCGAGCACGATCACCTTCTCCAAGGCTGATGAGGATATGGCATCCAACGTCTTGGCAATGTTCTGGGCGACATCAAGAGAGCGGTACCCTTGTTGTCCCAGTACAACTGCCAAGGAGGTGACAGGCCCTAGTGGACCAGGGCGCCTTAGAGCAAGGGCTATGCACCCTCCTGCTTGGTTGGTAAAACCCGATTTGACTCCAACTACCCCACCCCTACCTATGCCCTTTACATAATTGCGTACTGGATAAGGGATCAACGGCAGGACCACCTCTGGTTGATCCACTATGGCTGCAAAGGTAGGGTTGGCCATATCCAGCTCAACGAGGCGTAGGACATCACTGGCTGTGCTCACTGTGGTCGGGTTGTACCCACTAGGGCTCGTATAGTGAGTGTGATGAAGTCCAAGGTGCTCAGCTGTCGTGTTCATCTCATGCACGAACGCTGCTACACTCCCTGCAGTCCACCTGGCAAGCATCTTTGCAACATCATTTGCCGAGCGGACGAGCAAAGCATCCAAAAGCTGTCGTTCCGTGAGCTCTTCGCCGCGTTGCAAGGGGATGGAGGATTGGTCAGTAGCTAGATCTTCTGCCCAATCACCTTGATCTGCGGAAGTCACCTTGATCTCTGGTCCTGGTTGCCCTGACAGCAAAGGATGATGCACGAGCACTATATAGGCAGTCATTAGCTTAGCTAGGCTGGCAATTGGCACAGGAGTTTGTGTACCGTGCAAAGCTACCAGGTCGTCGATGTCTTCCACTCCAACTGCAGCTTGACCTGAAACTGGCCAAGGCCACGTATCAGGCGCTGGAGAAGGTACGGCTCTTGCAATGGTTGAAGGTATTCTCAGGTGAACTACTGGAGCTGGGATTGACCGTTCCCCTAAACCTATTCCTAAGAGAATTACCAGAATCACGGGAACGATCATCGCTGCAAAACGAGGCCATGGTCGCTGACTAAACGAGTTCACAGACAAGTCCGCCCCCTCTCCTGGAACACGCTCCTCCCTGCTCTTAGCTAAATGCAGCCTTATCTTGAACTAGCTTCTGCATCGTTAGCTATCTGCTCTCCAGAGGCCGAGATATGCACTCCTTCAGCCTCTAACGCAGCCAATATCTGTTCCGTAGAGATAGCGTCCACTCCAGCACATAGATCTGTCAGCACAGTTGTATCGAACCCCCTACGAAGAGCATCCCTGGCCGTTGCACCTACACAAAAGTCCGTAGCGATGCCCACTACATCTACTGCTGTAACTCCTTGTTCGCGCAGCCAGGTCTCCAGATCCACCCCTGTTCTCGATACCCCTTCAAAACCAGAGTAGGCAGGAGAGAATCGACCCTTGCTGAAGACTTCGTCCAGGGAAACGGTGAGATTAGGGTGCAAAGCGGCCCCATAGCTATTGATCAAACAGTGAACTGGCCATGAATCCTTGTAATCTGGCTCCTCGGAGAAATGCCCCCCTGGATCCTCATGCTCGTCCTTGGTGGCAACTATCACGTCATACCGGTCACGAGCACTATCCACCCATTCACCGATCAGACGAGCAACTCTCTCTCCTCCTGCAACTGCCAAAGATCCACCTTCGCAAAAATCATTTTGGACATCTACCACTATCAAGGCTCGTACGGTTGATCCCATGACTACATATGCCTCACTGTCAACATCTCACTACAAATCGTCGAAGTTGCATCCTCGGACTCCAGAATCAAAGAACTTCATACCCCAAAGTTCAGGACTATATTTTCAGCCAAAATGTTTTCGGCAGAGATACTCTCAGCTAAATAACTAAATAAAACTATCATCTTGAGTTGGCTGATGCATCTGGAGCCCATGGACCACTGAGAACAAGTGCTGGATCTCCAGGTGACAACTCTAAGGCTGCCGCCGGCAACTCTGCCATTGCAAGACGATGGTGCGCTCGAGCTTCTTCCAAGGTAAATCTTCCCACTGGCTCACCTTCTCGCATGACCGGAACCTGAAGAGGTCGTGCGCTGTCGGGAATGCTGGATGTGGCCACATCGATATGTTCGGCAACCGCAAGACCTTGCTCGTCGAACAGCCTATAGGCCACCTTGCGACCACCGAGGTTGGACTTTGCCAGGGAAGCTTTGGCGACTGGCTTCATGGACGCCTCCCCTCTATCTGCATCTGCAATGGCTACCAACTTGTAGACGAAGTTAGGGGTTGGGACCCCGGAGCCAGTAACCACCTTCGTGCCCACTCCATAGGCATCAATTGGTGCATCTGCAAGTGCAGCGATTCTGTACTCGTCCAGATCACCAGAGACTACTATCCTGGTCTTGGTAGCTCCTAGATCATCCAAGAGAGAACGCGCCTTCCAAGATTCTTCGAACAGATCACCAGAGTCGATCCGTATAGCCCCTAGATCTGTTCCGGCAACGCTGACAGCTGAGCGTATTCCTTGCGGAATATCGAAGGTGTCTACCAACAAGGTAGTACCCGTCCCTTGGACGGCTATCTGAGCCTGGAACGCACTGGCTTCATCGGGATAAGCAAGGATGAAAGCGTGAGCAACCGTACCCGCACTTGGAATACCGTACCTACGTGCAGCCTCCAAATTGGAGGTGCTGGCAAAACCAACCAAGTAAGCAGCACGAGCAGCCGACACAGCAGCTTCTTCATGGGTGCGCCTGCTGCCCATCTCGATTATGGAGCGACCCTTTGCGGCCTGAACCATCCGAGAGGCAGCGGCAGCTACCGCTGAGTCATGGTTCAGAACGGAAAGAACTACCGTCTCCAACACCAATGCCTCAGCAAAGCTTGCCTCCACTGTGAGGACGGGAGAGAAAGGGAAGTACAGCTCACCTTCGGCGTATGCATCTATGTCGCCTCGAAATCTGTAATTGGCCAAATAGGACAGACAGCTGGAGCTGACTACACCCTCCTGCTCGAGCTCCTTCAAGTCGGAATCGTCGAATGCAAAAGAGCTAATTATCTCTATCAGTCTTCCCAGCCCTGCCACCACGCCATACCGTCTTCCTCCCGCTAACGAGCGCGTGAAGACTTCGAACACCGATCGACGATTCGCCATGCCAGAGCGAAGGGCGGCATCCAACATGGTGAGTTCATATCTATCAGTATGAAGCCCACTGAAATAAGACATACGGTTCTCCTAATGAATATTCACGGACAACTAAGCGCCCTCCCACCGCCTTTGAACCATACAGTATCTATGCTCAGCCTTGGCAGACCCAGGCAACCTCAATCGATGAAAGAAGCCGTAGCCAAGAGTGGGAGCTCACTGCCTACAGCTGAATTGCCTTTACCTCTAGATACTCCTCCAATCCATACTTGCCCAGCTCTCTTCCATTACCAGACTGTTTATACCCACCAAAGGGTGCCAGTGGATTGAACGCTCCGCCGTTCACGTCTACTTGGCCAGTACGCAATCGACGAGCTACTCGCATGGCTCTCTCCTGGTCTGCCGACCAAACTGCACCGGCCAGGCCGTAGTCGGTAGCATTGGCTATACGAACCGCGTCGTCTTCATCGGTGTAGGGAAGAATGGATAGAACTGGGCCAAATATCTCCTCCTTGGCAATGGTCATCTCCATGGTTACCTCCGAGAAAACAGTTGGTTTCACAAAATACCCACGATCCAGCCCATCGGGAGGCTCTGCACCGCCAACAAGAAGTTTGGCCCCTTGCTCTATACCTAGCTTGATGTAGTTCCTCACCCGGTCACGCTGAGCCGCTGAAACCAGTGGCCCAATACGCACTCCTTCCTCGAATGGATCCCCGACCTTGTACTTGGCCACCTCTGCCACTACTGCCTCCTCTACCTCGGCCAACCTGGAAGCAGGCACCAGCATCCTGGTCAAAGCATTGCAAGTCTGCCCGGAGTTCAAGAAACACAATGATACCCCTGTTCGGGCAGCCCTAGCTATGTCCGCGTCGTCAAGGATGATGTTTGCTGATTTTCCCCCAAGTTCCATAGCCTGACGTTTCACGGTTCGAGCAGCCAGCTCATAAACTCGCTTCCCAGCCCTAGTCGATCCAGTAAAGGAAACCATGTCGACAAGGGGATGGGCAGCCACTGCTTCACCTACCTCCTGCCCAGTGCCACTCACCAAGTTGAACACCCCAGGAGGAAGGCCGGCTTCGTCGATTACCTCGGTCAACTTGAAGACGCACAGGGGGGCAACTTCACTGGGCTTGAGCACCACGGTACATCCAGCGGCCAATGCAGGTGCTACTTTGGCGGCTACTTGGTGTAGTGGGTAGTTCCAGGGAGTAATGGCCCCAACCACCCCTGCTGGTTCCCTCACCACCAAAGAGTTCCCAATCCTCTCCTCGAAGGGAAATTCTGTAATTATCTGCGTCATGCTAGAAAAACTGGTTATGGGCAAACCGACTTGGATAAGCCTTGCCAGATTGATCGGCATCCCCACCTCTTGAGCGATGGTTGTAGCAACTTCCTCAGTCCTAGCAGCAAGTCCTTGTTGTATACGATCAAGTATCTTGGCGCGCTCTTCGATAGTCGTAGTAGACCACTCTTCGAATGCCCTTGATGCTGCCGCTACAGCTCTGTCGACATCTTCCGTCGTACCCAAGGGTACAGTCCCCATGACCTCCTCGGTCGTAGAGTTGATCACCTCTAGGGTATCCGTGCCCTTGGAGTCAACCCAAGATCCATCTATGTATAGCTTGTCCCGTACTTCCACGGCAATCCTCTCCTTGATAAAAAGCGTAGACCCGTGATCATGTACCTTCCACAGGTACGTCACAAAGGTCTAGCACCAACCCTATCCTGGCCAACGCTCATATCGCATCTCTCCCTTACACTCTAGCGTCACTCTTTAAGTTGTTCTCAGGCAAACTGATGGATCTATGCTTGCACAGCTATTGTCTGCGCTTTACTCATGCAAACGCCCCCACCAAAACCATCATCTCTTTGGGGATACTCTTGAAGAAATGGTTAAACCTGAACCTGCAATTGGCTCACAACTTAGTTCCTCCCTGACAACAGAGGGAAGTTCGCCTATCCGTCATCTCCGACCAAGCTGGGTCAACAAGAATATAGGCCTACTACTAGGAGCAAGGATTTCCATGAGTGCAGCACGAGCCATGATAGCCGTGGTCTTCCCCGTGTACCTAGCTCTCACTGGTATGAGTGCTTTCCAAATTGGCCTCGTATTCTTTGCTGCTGCAGGAGGAGCAGCTCTGATATCCGTAGGGGTTGGAGCTCTCTCCGACATGCTGGGGAGAAAGCCGTTTTTATTGATAGTCCCTCTCCTGGCAGCCTTCTCTGCTTTATTGATCAGCTTTACTACTTCTACTGCTGCTTTTTTTGTTGCTGCTGCACTAGGTTCTTTCGGCAGAGGAGGTGGAGCAGGGGGTGGTATGATTGGCCCCTATCAACCTGCAGAACAAGCACTGGCTACTGAATCCACCAATGCGAGTAACCGAAATGCTGTGTTTGGCGGCTTGGCATCGGCATCTTCTCTGGGGGCTCTGATAGGAGGATTATTAATTGGCTTGTTGATGCACCATCATCCAGGATCAAGCCTCTTAAGTGAGTATAGACCTGCTTTCTTGCTGGTAGCTCTTGGAGCTGCAACCGCTGGAACACTGGCCATCTGGTTGAGCACCCCCACAGAGCATGCCAACTCCAAGCGGAGGAGGACTAACTCTACTCCCAAGGAACAAGGACTCTCGAGGTATGAAGAACATCCAGTTGTAACCGCCAGCCCTCAGGGAACAAGCACTCAACCACTGAAGAAGGGTTTCTTCCCCCGCAAGTCCCGCTCCTTGCTCCTCCGCCTTGCCTTCACCAATAGTCTGAACGGTGCCGCCGTGGGAATGATAGGCCCTTTCGTCGTCTACTGGTTCTTCAGGCGGTTCGGAGTAGGACCATCTACTATGGGTTACCTGTTTGCGATCACCAACGCGGCCAGCATGGTATCCAATCTCAGCGCTGCTCGCTTTGCCAGGAAGTGGGGAACGGTGGGAGCTACGGTGATCTTCAGGGCTATCCAGGCCCTACTGCTCATACCCCTAGCCCTCGCCCCTTCCTTTGTAATAGCTGCATCCATTTACCTGGTAAGGATGTTGGCACAACGCGTAGCCCTCCCCTTGAGGCAGTCCTACACCATGGCCGTTGCAGATCCAGAAGAAAGGGCAAGGGTGGCGGCTCTGTCAACCCTCCCCAGTCAAGTCACTTCCTCGAGTACCCCAGTACTGGCCGGTTACCTCTTCGATCACGCCCTCCTGGCACTTCCCTTCGAACTAGGTAGCGTACTACAGTTAGCCAATACCACTGCTTTCTACTACTTCTTTCACGACCTACCTCCAGCGGAAGAATCCTCAACTGCTACCGAAAGGTCCGATTCAGTAGAAGAGGGACTGGCGTAACGAGGAGGTCGTGCAAACAAAGCAAACAAATCAGTGAAAACATCCAGGTGGGGAGGACTACCTCCAGGTGCAATCAGAAGAGGGTCGCTCTTCTGATTCATGTAGCAGCAGAACGGACAACTAGAGCTTGTTGCAACCGCCCATTAGCCCAAAAAGGAGCCTGCTACTTCGTATAGTCGTAGAACCCCCGTCCAGTCTTCCTCCCTAGTAATCCTGCTTCGCACATCCTCGAGAGAAGAGGGGGAGGAGCATAAAGTGGCTCCTTGAACTCCTCGAAGAGTGACTGGGCCACAGCCATGGTAGTGTCCAAACCAATGAGGTCGGCAAGGGCCAAGGGACCCATGGGATGGTTACAGCCCTCGACCATCCCTACATCGATATCTTCTGCGGTAGCGAACCCTGACTCGAACATACGAATTGCCGAGAGGATGTAGGGTATCAACAAAGCGTTGACTATGAAGCCAGCCCTGTCCTTGGAACGAATTACCTTCCGCGATAACACATCTTCAAGGAAACGCTGAGACCTCGCCATGGTCTCCTCGCTGGTCAACAAGGAAGAAACTAGCTCCACGAGTCGAAGTACGGGAACAGGATTGAAGAAGTGAATACCAAGTACGAACTCTGGCCTCTGAGTTGCCCCAGCTAACTTCATGATCGGTATGGAACTGGTATTAGAGGCGAGGATAGCATCCTCGGCTTCTACCACCTTGTCCAGAATACCGAAGATCTCCAGTTTGGGCTCCTCTGCCTCCATGACAGCTTCAACGACCAGTTGTCTGTCCGCAAGGTCACCCATGTCCACGGTAAACCTAATTCGGTCAAGAGCCTCGTCCCTTGCTGAGTCTGTTATCTTCCCTGCTTTGACGGCACGCTCCAACGAAGTGGACACTCGTCTCTTGCCAGCTTCCAAGGCATGTTGATCCACCTCAACCACAACAACATCAAGACCTGCACGAGCAGATACCTCAGCAATGCCAGAACCCATCAAACCACAGCCAACGACTCCCATTCTCTCTATGGTCTCTTCGCTGCCACCCGTGCCTTGATTAACTACATCTACTCCTGTCATCATTCTCACTCCGCCTCCATCCAAGCGATGCTCTCATGAAGTCCACTCTCATGGAGTTCATGGAAGTCTTTCATCACGCTTACTGACAAGGAGTCTAACCTACTCAGCAGTTGAAGCAATTACTAGCACTTCAAGAGCACTAACTTCATGTCTGTTCCTGCTCTGAGTGGATCATTCCTATCGTGGTGGTGGACACTGAGCCGTCTGTACCTGGCAACGTCTACCTCTGCTCTGAGTAAATCGCCTTTACAGCTACTTGCTTGGTTGCCGGATAGTCGATCTTGCCGTTCGGAGCTCGCCTCATCGAGGGAACGAAACAAACATGTTTTGGAGCCTTGTAAGAAGCCAGCCTATCCTTCACCCAACTAATTACCTCCCCTTCGGATAGCTTTGACCCAGGAATTGCTTCGACAACCGCGCACACTACCTCACCAAATCGATCATCAGGAACTCCTACGACTGCTGCATCGGATATATCTGGATGCAGCTTTATTACTTCCTCCACCTCTTCCGGATAGACCTTCTCCCCACCCGTATTGATGCACACGGATCCTCTGCCCAACAAGCGGATAGTCCGGTCCTTGTCCACCAATGCGTAGTCTCCGGGTATGCAGTAACGAGTTCCGTTTATGTAGCGAAATGTCGCATTGGTCTTGCTAGCATCCTTGTAGTAACCAAGTGGATTCCTCCCAGCGACAGCAAGTAATCCCACCCTACCCGAACCAGGCTCTATCTCGTTACCCTCCTCGTCAATGACCTTGGCATTTTCTCCTAGAACAAACTGAGCGGTCGAATTGGTGGAGGTGGCTGCTGATAGGGATTGACCCATGCCCAATGCTTCTGAAGAGGAGAAGGTATCTACCAGAACCATGTTGGGATGATGAGCAAGTAATCCCTCCTTGGTCTGCTCGGACCACATTACTCCAGACGAAATAATCCCCAATAAACTAGATAAGTCCCATTTGCTTGGATTGGCGTCCAAGGCCGAGAGGATTGGCTTGGCAAAAGCATCGCCCACCAGGGCAATTAGGTTAGCCTTCTCTCTAACCACAGCATCCAACAGCTCTTCCGCGTCAAAGCTGTGCGAGGTAAGAGTAATGACCGTTCCTCCCGTGCTAAGGGTATTGATGGCAGCAAATATTCCAGTACCGTGCATCAAGGGACAGGCAACTATCAATCTCGCTCCAGGAGAAGTGATGGTTCTGGCTACCCCTTCCAATCCTTCCTCCTCCGGTATACGGATGATCCCCATGCCGTTCAAGAGAGAAAACAAGTCATCCTGACGCCACATAACCCCTTTGGGCAACCCGGTAGTACCTCCCGTATAGAGAAGGAAGATGTCGTCCCCACTCCGTCCCTGCTCGTATCGGACAGGAGCACCGGGTGTACTGACCGCCTCTTCGTATCGTATGGCAAAAGGGGGGCAGGAACCGTAACCGTCGTCAACGAAGATCCACTGTTTGATAGTACTCAAACGTTCATGAACTGCGATAACTTGTTTGGTAAAGGAGCCATGGAAGATGACTGCAGACGCATCTGCATTGTCCCAGAGGTATGCCAGCTCCTCTACGCCATATCGATAGTTGGTGTTAACCGGTACCAATCGCGCCTTCAGAGCAGCAAATGTAGATTCCAGGTACTCAGGGCAGTTGTAAAGATAGAGAGCTACCTTGTCCTGGAGCTCCAACCCCCCCATGAGCAAGTTCCTGGCGATCCCATCAGCGTGGACATTCATTTCTGCCCAGCTTATGCGCCTATCTCCATGCACCAAAGCCGTGGAGCTGCCTAGGTTGAGAGCAACCGTTTCCCAGATGTCAGCTAAATTCCAGTTGGTCACATCCAAAGCTTAGACTGCTTGATGCAGCAAGCGCGCAATTAGCAACCAAGTCGGCTCGGCCAGAATAAAATAAGCTATTGCCTATGAAGTTCTTGCTCCCTCCAGATGATGACCCTATCCGCGAGCAAGTACGTAATTGGCTGAAGGAGCATCCTCGACCTACGGGAAGAGAGTTGGCCCAAGCTGGATACGTAGCTCCCCACTGGCCAAAGCCGTGGGGACGTGATGCCTCGCCTCTTGCCCAATTGGTCATCGAGGAGGAACTCCGAACTGCCGGCGTCAAGATGCCAGACAACCCCATTGGAATTGGCTGGGCGGGCCCCACCATCCTGCATGCTGGAACCGAAGAACAAAAGGATCGATACCTGTTCCCCCTGTTGAGCGGAGAGGAGATCTGGTGTCAGCTGTTCTCTGAACCAGAAGCGGGGTCTGACCTGGCTAACCTGGGCACACGAGCCGTGAGGGATGGGGACCACTACATCGTGAACGGACGAAAAATATGGACGAGTTATGCTCATCTCGCCAGTTTTGGCATACTATTGGCTCGCACCGATATCAACGTCCCTAAGCGCAAGGGCATTACCTACTTGATCTGCCCTATGGATTCCCCAGGGATAACTGTGCGACCCATCAAGGACATGGCTTCGTTGACCAACTTCAACGAGGTTTTCCTGGACGATGTCGTCATACCGATAGAGAACCGAGTAGGAGCAGAGAACGAAGGGTGGTCGTTGGCCAAGGTTACTCTAGCCAATGAACGAGTATCTCTCTCCAAGGAAGGTGCCCTTTGGGGTGCTGGCCCCACCGTGGCAGATCTAATACGAACAGCTAAAGCCAAAGGGGGCCTAACCGATACGTCCTTGAGGCAGCGGCTCATCCAGCTTTACATAGAGGGAGAGATCATAGAGGTGATCCGCCATAGAATGCTGAGCGCAGCCATCAAGGGAATCCCCCCTGGTCCTGAGGCTTCCATTAGGAAGGCATTGGCTGACAAGCACGGTCAAGAGGTTATGGGTCTAGCCAGGGACATGGCTGGCACGGCAGGAATGTTGTTGGATGTCGGGCCAATGGGGAAGCTTCAACCCAAAGAACATAGAGAGGGGGGATCACCAGGCTATTCGAATAAGATGTTCCCCCCTCACGAGGAAGTGGAAGACTGGCCAGAGGAGTTCTGGGCCTTCGGGTACTTGTTCGCACCAGCCCTCACTATTGGAGGAGGTACCGCCGAAGTACAAAAAAATATCATCGCAGAGCGTCTGTTGGGTTTACCCCGAGACCTAGACCCTCACTCCAACAGGACTTGGGCAGAGACATTGCAAGACCGCCCTCTGGGAAAAGGAAACTGAGTATGTCCACTACCCCACCGGGCATATTCGTAACGGAACATCTTCCAGATGACCAACGGGAAGACAGCGACGATCCACTGGTCGTCCTCGTCCATGGTTCCATGGATCGACAAGCTGGCTTCGCTCGCGTAAGACGAGAACTAAACGATCTTCACCTTGTCTCTTATGATCGAAGGGGGTACGGTAGATCCCTACTGGCTCGCCCTGCAATCTACACGCTCGCCCAACACGTCTCCGACCTTCTGGATATCGTAGGAGGGCGACCGTGGATTGGGGTAGGTCATAGCTACGGAGCAGATATAGTACTGGCCGCTGCCTCTGAGAATCCAGCCTCCCTCAAAGGCGTGGTGGCCTATGAGCCGCCAACTCCGTGGTATGACTGGTGGCCTAGAAAATCCCAGTTCGAAGAGCCACCAGACATAGACGATACTGGTCGGGCAGCTGAAGAATTCATCCGTAAGATAGCTGGCAACCAAGCATGGGACAAGCTTCCAGAGAAGTCCAAGGAGCAGAGAAGGGCAGAAGGTACTGCCTTCATGTCCGAGGTGGACGAGTTGTACAAAGATCCAGGCCTATTCGATCCAACTCGCATAACTGTTCCAGTACTCTTCGGGCAAGGGACTCTATCCGCTCCTTACCGGCGAAAGGCAGTCGAGGAGTTGGCTCGTTTGATAGATGGCTCCGAAGTTACAGAATTGGAGGGTGCCGGACACGGAGGGCACATGCAAGATCCAAAGGGGTTCGCTCTAATGGTGAGGAAGATCCTGGCTCGCATAGGACGAGCAGGTAGTTAGGGTTTGTTTGCTCCATGTAGTCGAACAAAGTCATTGACCAGGTAGTAGGCATCGATGGACTCCCCTGCATCCCCCCAGAATCCATCCAATATGTCGTAGCACATGCGCCCCTTTGAGACATACCAGTTGTTGACGTCCGTTATCTCCAGTTCCCCCCGGCTGGAAGGAACTAGGGAGGAGATAACCTCGAACACATCGCTGTCATACATATATATGCCAGTTACTGCGTAGTTGCTCGGGGGGTTTGCTGGTTTCTCTACGATCTGTTCTACTTGGCCGTTGTCGCCAAGCACTGCTACTCCTAGATTCCTCAGGTGCTCAGGATCGTCAACTTGGCTCAGCAGTATTCGTGCCCCTTCCCTTTGGGAGCGGAAGTTGTCCACATAGGTACGAATGGACCGTTCCACGATGTTGTCGGCCAGCATTACAAGCAGCCTGTCACCGTCCACAAAACGCTCCGCTAGCCCCAGTGCTTCAGCGATCCCACCAGGACGCTCCTGGTAGGCATAGGACAGTCTGTCGATGCCCCATTCATGGCCATTCCCCAATAAGCGTAGGAACTCTCCTGCATGAGTGCCGCCTGTTACCAGCATTATCTCTCTTACATCTGCTTTAACCATCGCTTCGATGGAGTATGCAATCATCGGCCTGTCGTACAAGGGAAGCAGATGCTTATTGGTAATACGAGTCAGCGGCTTGAGCCGCGTTCCACTACCGCCTGCAAGGATAACGCCTTTCACCCAATGGAGCATAGCTCAACAAAGCAGAGAGGATGCTTCAAGAGGTTGCAGAACCTTACAGGAGCTGGATGGAGAGGAGGACTGCTAATAGTCCTCCAGTATCTCTGCAAGTACGGCATCGGCAAGAGATGGCCAAGCGTCATGTGCCCATGCTCCGAACTCCCTGTCACACAGACATGCGCACCCTACTAATGCATCCGGATCTACCCAGATGAAACTACCTGAACGTCCAAAATGGCCAAACGTGGAAGGAGAGTTGAGCCTTCCTGTCCAATGCGGTTGTTTGTCGTCCTTTATCTCGAACCCCAGACCCCAGTCACAGGGACGTTGCATACCGAAACCCGGCAATACCCCATCGAGTCCAGGAAATGCCGTGGAGGTCGCCTCCAGGAACACTGCGGAAGGAGCCAGTGTATTCTCGAGCATCTTCTTGGCCAACTTGAGCAAGTCACCCAATGGCCCCTCGGCCCCGCTAGCAGGAGAACCCAACAACCTAGTAGAGTACATTTGAAGAGGTTGGAGTACCTTTCTTGTCAAGGAAGCAACAAAATCAACCCCATAGCGTTCGGCTACGAATTCTCCAAGAAGTTCGTAGCCTGCATTCGAGTAGATGCGCTTCGTAGCTGGCTTAGCCACAACTGTCCTGGAGGATGAGGCTAAACCAGAGGCATGAGAGAGTACGTGTCGAACAGTGGACCGAGGCTGCCCCAACTCTTCATCCAGGCTAATTTCTCCAGCATTCACCCCTTCCAGTACGCATAGTGCAGTGAGCACTTTGGTAACCGAGGCCCAAGAGAAGCGGGCATGTTCGATATCCCCGATGGTTCCGATGATCTCCACCTGACCAGAGGAATGATTCCAACCAACAACCCCTACAGCTGCCCGTCCGACCGGCCAGTTCTCCACCAAGGATAGTGAACGTAGCTTCGAAATGGGTTTCTCTGCCCCTACCAACGGATCCTTTCGGCTGTTGTCAACCATCTATATATGCGTAGGCGTACACAATAGGTGCCGTGAACCTGTCCATTCGCGCGAACGGGTGTTGCGGTCGCGCCTTGCTCAGTGGGGAGCTGCCA
>JAMDDE010000059.1:0-9095 GCA_023489235.1 Actinomycetota bacterium
CTCCTAACAGCACACCGAAAGCGCGTCAAGGAGTGTTCATCTATCTTACTGTTAAGCGCGTTATCTCACTCCTCCTGTTCCTCGGGTGAACGATCGGGCAGTTGAAGATCGAAGATCCCAGAAATGGGCACTGAACAAGGGAGGCAGGTGCGAGATGTAGTGGTGCTCGCGTTGTCAAACGACACCGTGAACTAGGACTACACAACAGGCTCAAGAAGCATGAAGCCTTAGAAACAGACAGGCTCGTCAGTTCTTGTAGCCAAGCTCTTGTAGGCGAGGGAGGTTCACTGCACATTTCCTCTCCAGCCTATATTGCGGTGTCGAGCTGACTTGGGAGATTACGGTGTCCTTAGGTACCGTCTACGGCTTCGGGGGTAGCGTCAAGCTGTTTGATTGCCCGACCAATCACATGTGGAGATACTGGTGCGGAAAGTATACAGGGAAGAAAGGCGAATCGCCGATGTGTTATGATCAAAAACCCAGCTTGCTCAATTGTATGCAAGGTGTCCCTGGAGGTGTGACAACCCCCAGCAAGATGCGGCCATATAAGATCAACACGCCTCTGCCAGCAGGCCAAACTAGGCTCCTCGGCTAGGACGTGCTCATAGAAACGTAGCTCGCCGCCGAAACGAAGTACTCTGAACAGTTCCGACAAGGCAGCTATTTGGTCGTTCACCGAGCAGAGCACGAGGGAAACAACTGCTGCATCAAAAGCACCGCTTCTTACTGGGAGGCTTTCGGCCATACCAGCTACGACTTGCACCGGCACCGAGGATAAGCGAGCAGCTTGAAGAGCCCGGGTGCGCAAATATGGCTCTGGCTCGACAGCCACCACTTCTATAACAGAATCGGGGTAGTGAAAAAAGTTGGCTCCACTCCCGGCACCGATTTCGACCACTCTACCTGTGAGGCCAGCAAGCAGCTCATCTCGGTGTTCAGAAATACCTAAGTGCTCAGCGAATGGAACAAACCAACTGAACAAACGAGCAAATATAGGATGCGAATAGCTTGCTTTACTCATCTTCTTTTTATTTTACTATCATTGTCAATTGTTTCATGAATTAGCTATCCTCAATGTTATGGTCAAAACTGGAGAGCCGACGTGGACGTTTCTGACCAACCACGGACATGTGTTGCTGTGCATAAGTCGTGATCCACGGATAAGAGCACGCGACATAGCTGCCCAGGTAGGCATAACTGAACGCGCTACTCAAAGCATCATTGCTGACCTAGTGGCAGCGGGATACATCACACGATCCCGCGAGGGACGGAGGAATCGCTACGAACTGCATGAAGGGCTCCCCCTCAGGCATCCTATCGAACAGGCTCATCAAGTAGGAGAGCTGCTGCGGGTCCTCACGGAATCCGATAACTATCAGCCAAGAGCTGGGTGACTTCTCTCGGCCCTAAAGGGCCGGGGTTTCCGGCGGGTTCTGCTAAACGGCCAGCTTCGCTCCTTAGAATACGCGCGACTCATGCTATACTGATCTGTAGTTCAATGATCTATAGTTCGTGAGTTAAGGAGCATATAATGGCTTTGCTTAATACACTCCCTACCCCAGGGGATCCCAAGATCCTCTCATCCTCAACAAAGTGCAAACGACGGCGAGTAGTAGGTGTCGATATTTGGGTAGAGTCTCCTCTCGACAGTGAACAAGTTATCTACCGAGCACATGAAGCAGCCAGCTGTACTCATCTGCGTCTAACTGCTGCTTTCAATGGAACAGAAACGAACGGATCGGCCCGTGGCAACGAGTTCGCCCGTCTGAGGCTCCGTTTTCTCGCCCGCCAAGACGACGTGCACCTAACCGATGAAGCCATCTTCGAACTGATGAATCGCCTCTCTACACAGATTAGATGGTCCGATCTAGTCAAGTTGGAGGAGTTCGACGGAATCCCGGACTTCGTACCGCTCCCTCACTGAAAGCAAATAGACCCTCTACACCCCCTGAACCTTTACATAAACGCAATACCCATACACAAGGAGTTGAGCATGAGCATTCGAGAAAAGCATCCTGTTCCCATCACTGTGGCCTACGGCGATGGAATTGGCCCAGAGATCATGGACGCCACCTTACGCATCATCACGGCTGGTGGTGCGGATTTGGCAATAGAAACTATACAAATTGGCGAAGCTGTATACGAACGGGGAATCACTGCAGGTATCGAAGAGGAGTCATGGGAGTCCCTGCGGAGAACCAAGGTGTTCCTGAAGGCTCCAATCACTACTCCGCAAGGTGGCGGGTTCAAGAGCTTAAACGTCACAGTTCGCAAGGCATTCGGTTTGTTCGCCAACGTACGTCCATGCTTATCTTATGCCCCTTATATTGCCACCAAGCATCCTGGCATGGATGTGGTCATCATCCGTGAGAACGAAGAGGATCTCTATGCTGGCATCGAACACCGTCAAACCGATGAGGTGACTCAGTGCCTAAAGCTGATCACCAGGCCAGGCAGCGAACGATTGATCAGATATGCCTTCGAGTACGCTCGTCGCTACGGTCGTTCCAAGGTTACTTGCTTCACCAAGGACAACATCATGAAGTTGACAGACGGGTTATTCCACAAAGTATTCAACGATGTTGCTGCCGATTACCCCGACATAGAATCCGAACATTGGATAGTTGACATCGGCGCTGCCAAGCTTGCTGACACCCCAGAAGCATTCGATGTAGTTGTCCTACCTAATCTCTATGGCGACATCCTCTCCGATGTGGCTGCGCAGATAGCTGGTTCAGTCGGACTTGCTGGAAGTGCCAACATCGGTAGTGAGATTGCCATGTTCGAGGCCATCCACGGCTCTGCACCTCGGCGTGCCGGTCAAAATCTCGCAAACCCATCCGGACTTCTGCTCGGGGCAGTACAGATGCTGGTGCACATTGGCCAGAGCGATGTCGCTAGTCGCGTACATAATGCTTGGTTGCGCACGATCGAGGATGGTATTCATACCTACGATGTCTACGATCCAGCCGTTTCTACCGCCAAAGTAGGTACTTCGGAGTTCGCCGATGCAGTCATAGCGCGTCTGGGAGAGACCCCAACCACCCTACGAGCTGTCAATTACCCCGCTCATTCCGAACCAATCAAGATAACCCTCAAGCCTAGAGCCAAGGCCAGCAAGGAGTTGGTAGGAATAGACGTGTTCGTGGACTCGAATGACCCTGTGGAAACCTTGGCCAAGCAGTTGGAAGCAAATGCCGGTCCGGATCTCCAACTGGTGATGATCAGCAATAGAGGCCAAAAGGTATATCCAGGGGGAGTTCCTGAGACATTCTGCGTTGACCACTGGCGATGCCGATTCCAGGCCATTCCTGTAGGCAATCCTGTCACCTATGACCAGATAATCGACCTGTTGGGTCGATTATCTACCGCCGGATTACCCTTCATCAAGACCGAAGGACTATTCACCTTCGATGGTGAACCAGGGTTCTCCCTCGGCCAAGGCCAGTAAGAGAACATCCTGCAAACAAAGCAAACAAAAAGTAAACAAACAAAATTTGGCATGGTTCCTAGCAGAACAGACCTTGAGGATCTCCATAGCAAGCAACGGTGGGAAACGGCTACTGCCAGGGTAGCCATGATTGGTGCTGGGCAACTAGCGCGCATGACCCATCAAGCCGCTGTCGATCTCGGCATCGAGTTGAGAGTGCTGGCTGGATCCACCGATGACAGTGCAGTAACAGCAGGTGCCCCTTACCAACTAGGTTCATTCACCGATATAGTTGATCTAGAGGCAGTAGCTGGAGGAGCTGATGTCGTAACCTTCGACCACGAGCTCGTTCCCACCTCTACTCTTTCCCTACTGCAACAACGTGGTTACCTACTAAGACCTGGACCTGCTGCCCTGTCCTTGGCTCAGGACAAGTTGAAAGCTCGGCAAAAGCTCGCGAGATCTGGATTCCCAACTCCAGCATTTGCTTCCGTGTCATCCATCTCCGAGGTAAACAACTTTGCAGAACTGCACGGGTGGCCGGTCGTGCTCAAGACCAGGCGAGGAGGGTATGACGGTCGTGGCGTATACGTGATCGAGAACTGGAAACAGCTTCCTGATTTCCTAAGGAACGAGTGCAATAAAGGCAATGGGAATCGTGAACTGCTGGTTGAACAGTTCGTCGACATCACTGCCGAGCTATCCGTTCTGGTAGCCAGAACTTCAACGGGAGAGATAACAACATATCCTGCCGTACAGACCATCCAACTAGATGGGATCCTCAGGTACCTGCTAATGCCTGCTCCCCTACCCATTCATATTCTTCGGAAAGCCAATGAGATGGCAGGGTCGATCGCTAATCACATCGATGCTACTGGGATACTTGCTGTAGAGATGTTCCTCACCACTAGTGGCCAACTACTCATAAATGAACTAGCCCTACGACCGCACAACTCCGGCCACGCTACCATCGAAGCCTGCATTACTTCCCAGTTCCATCAACATCTTCGAGCTATTCTGGACTGGCCACTCGGATCCACGGACATGCGCGTACCAGCCGCGGCAATGGTCAATCTGATAGGCAGCGATCCTATCTCGGAGTTCCATACCAATCTACCCAAAGCCCTCTCGGTTCCCTCTGTAGCCGTTCATCTGTACGGCAAGATCCCTCGTGTTCACCGCAAACTTGGGCATGTAACTGCAACTGGTGAAAGCATCGAGGAGGCTTTCCAAAGAGCGGCTCAGGCCGCCAGGTACTTCAATATATTCATCCAAGCGCACGATACCCAGTGAATGTGGGTGGCCGAGATGAGCGATCAAGTACGACAACCAAAGCACAACGGACAGCGACAATACAAGTGCAAGAGTACCAATGTATATAACCAGTGATGGACTACAACTGAAATGATATATTTCTTCTAGACAGATCTTTGAGACGTACTGTGCACTGAGATAGAAATATCCAGCTCATGGATGAACCAGGGATCCTCAATTGGGCAGACTGAGGGAGCAGAGGGGAAATCGGGGGAGGTTTGAGTGGGGTGGATGCAGGGATATTCGATATCCATGTACTAGGGACATTTCGCATACTGAGGAATGCGACCCGCGTTATGTTGGCCAGCTCCCCTCGCCTCCAATCCTTCCTCGGGTTCTTGGCCATACACCCAGAGGAGCCACACAACCGAGGATACCTAGCTTGGTTGCTCTGGCCAGACTCCTCCGAGCAACAAGCCCGTACAAACCTGAGGAAGCTCCTCCATGAACTCACTCATGCCCATCACGACCTGACCAATGAACTGTTGGACCTGGAAGGGAAGGAGATAGCCATTCGAGCTGATCGATGTCGGATAGATGCAATCTCCTTCAAAACCAAGGCTGAAGCTGGAACCCTTCCGGAGCTGATCGAAGCGGCTCAGTTGTACAAGGGACCGCTTCTGCCGGAGGTGTTCGACAACTGGGTGTTCAAGGAGAGGGATTGTCTCCAACAAGGCTATCTCAAGGTTCTGGAAGGGCTCATGGCCCTATGTGAAAGTCGAGGGGAACTACGGGAAGCTCTCGACTACGGCGAACGACTCACAAGGGAGGATCCACTAAAGGAGCTCTACTGGAGAAGGCTCTTTCATATAGCCGCCAGAGTAAAGGACGGAGCTTTACTGAAAAGCCTATGGGCCAAATGCACCAAGATACTCTCAACTGAACTTGGCATACCTCCAAGCCCGGCTACTCTGGAGGCTTACGAACGAGCACGCTCGCTCATCCTTGCCAAGACGGAGGTGGGAACTCGATGGAGGTCGGAGCGGGAGGGAGGAGACGGAGATGCCTACGATCCCAACTACCTCAAACTATATGAATCAAAGATTTTCACGGACGCTTTGTTCGTTGGAAGAGAAGAGGAGCTAAAACGCTTCGACGCCTTCCTCTCCAACAATCTGGACGAATCCGGGGAATCCTTGGCCCCTCCTTTGGACATACTGACGGTGTACGGCACACCTGGGATTGGCAAGAGCACTCTTTTGCGCGCCTTTTATGATTCAGCGATAGGCAAAGGAATGACAACCATTCTCCTGGACGCCAGAGAGCTGCCAAACCCCGAGTCCCTGTGGACAGCTATTGGCAAAGCAGGTGAGGAAGAGGGATTGATCTGGATCAATAAGGAACAACCACTTATCCTCATCGACTCCATGGAAAAAGCTCCCTGGCTTCCAGCCTACCTTGGCACAACTGTTCTTCCTCGTCTCACCCCTGGGGCAAAGTTCGTCCTTGCTGGGCGACATCCTATAAACATGTACTGGAGAGACGAATCACCGTGGCGTCGAAGAACCACATCAATGAAGGTCAATGCCCTCAAGATGCTGGAGGCACGCGACTACCTGACACTCAGAGGGGTTGTCGACAAAGAAACAGTCGAGGCAATCCTCACCAACGCAGACAGGATTCCCCTAGCACTGGCCCTAGGAGCTGATCTAGTGGTTCAACTTGGAATAAATGAACTGCAAACCACTACGAAGTGGGCCACAGCCGTGGAATCACTCCTTAATCGTCTACTAGAAGATGTTGCAGCCAAAGATCTCGTAGAACTACTTGCAGCCACTTTCCTACTTAGAACCTTCGACAAGGAGATGCTGGAGTTCATACTAGACAAACAGGTATCCGAGGAAACCTTTCAACAATTTGTCTCCCTCTCGATAGTACACTCCACTCACTTCGGGTTCTCTCTTCATGACGAGATAAAATCATTGGTTTCCAAGAATTTGGAGCTGTTCAGCCCTATCCCTCCTCGATACTTACGAATTGCCGCCCTTCGCTACTATCGCACAAAGATGGCAAGCGCTCTCCCGGCAGATAGGGAACAGCTAGTAATAGAGCACTTGTATCTGAGCGAAGATGCCATCCTGCATACGCTTCTCTTCCCAGAAGAGACAGAGGGAGTATACGCCGAGACAACCAGGCCGGACAGGATTGCTTCAGAGACGATCCAAGAGATGGAGGACATAATTGAGCACTGGACGATCAATACATGTGGTACTCCTCGCTCTCTGGCAATGCAAGAAGCCAGCAGCAAGATACTGAACCACCCATCTACACTCCTAATCGTAGCCAGGGACCAACTTGGGTCCCTACTTGGATGCGCCAGTATAGTCCCCATTACCGAAGACACCTTGGAGATACTAGAGGCCCACCCTGCTATTGCACCGTTGATCAAAGAGTACAAGGACACCAGCAAACTGAGAGCAGTTGAACAGTCATCTACAGCTAATGTATTCCACCTTACTCACGTAGCTTTCAAGGATCATGCCGGAATACCTGCAAGAGCTGTATTGCTGCGAACCGTGCTGGGCATCTTTGCCCATGAAGGCATCTACTTGGTCTCCACCCCTGCCGAAGAGTACAAGTCCCTCGCTAGGAAGTTGGGTTTCAGATGCCTTACGGAGCAGCGAAACTTTGCTTATGGAATCAATCACCCCTGTGATCACTTCGAACTGGACCTAACAAGAACTGGCTTCGACCACTGGATCGAGTCTGTGCTCGATCAGGAATGTTCCATCGCGAGGTAACAACTCGATACATACAAGTGATCCCTAGGACTCACAATCCAGAGTCCTTGGTTAGAGCTCATAGTGGCTGTGAACAGCACAGGTATCGTCCCTAGCTCCAGAGAGGAACAGTTAAGCCATCAAGCTATCTCGGTGCTTTGGTGAAGCGGTGAACCTCCCCACCCTCACAAACGAGGTTGTGGCCGCTAATCGTTCGATGCTTAACAAAAATGTTCAAATGCTTAACAAAAAATTAAGGTAAAGGAACGATTTGGGAACGCTCTTTATGGTACAACACCCTTGCATTGCCATTTCATATGCATATAGAAGCTTGTTCGAGTCAAGCTCAGCGCGAAGAAACCAGGAGAGATAGGGGACATGCGACATATCACACGGGGGACCTACAGGAGACGAGGGATAAGAAAGGGAGTACGTATAGCACCTGTTGTAGCCGGTCTAGCTTTATTGGCGCTCTCCTTGCCTGTTGGTAGCCTGCTCTTGCCAGCTGCTACAGCCAGCGCTACCTCGAGTTGCACAGCTGCTGGCTCCACGGGTTTGACCACGGTACTAGTAGCGAGTTCAGGACAGACCATAGCCAATCAGACCATCAATGCTACCGGCTGCGATGTGGGAATCTTCATAGCCCCCGGAACAACTGGGGTTACCATCGACCAAGTAACCGTCACCGGAGCCAACGATCACGGTATCTTCGCCGAGGACGCATCGGGATTGACAATTGAGAACTCAACCATAACCGGTAACGGAGTAAACCCAACACCTGGGATATTCGACAACAAAGCTATCGAGCTGGTAGGGGTGACCAACTCAACAGTGACAGGCAATACCGTCACATACAACACTGCAGATGGCGGTATAGGTATTCAAGACGATGGCCATCTGGACTCAGGGGCACCCAATCCAGGACCAAGTACTCCGGTTACTACCAGCAATATTACGGTCAGCTCGAACAATGTTTCGCATAACACTGGTGGCTGCGGGATAGTAGTGGCTGCGCACAATCCCGGTGGGGGTGTGAACAACATTACTTTGGACAGCAACACCATAGTTTCCACTCCATTCAAGTTCGGACCCACGGGACCTGAGATAGGAGGGATAGTCATTGATGCCCCAATTCCGGGAACGAGCATAAGCAATGTTTCAGCATCTCACAACACCATCACTGGAGCACTCATTGCAGGCATTGCCGTATATGCAGGCAGTGGGCCTGGGGCAAAGGTTTCCTCGGTAAGCTTGACCGACAACACCCTGAGCGGAGACGGCTGGGGAGAGCAATCTGCAGGTCGGCCACGTCCAGAGGCAATCATGGTGGCAGCCTATCCTGCTCCACCCTCGGCGCCACCTGCCGTTGTTACAGGCACTGTCATCACTGGCAACACCATTACCAATGAGTACTATGGGTTATGGCTAGCCTATACGACTAATACTACTTTTTCTCCCAACAACATAACCACTGTTCCTGGAGGGATTGCAGCATACAACCTACCGCTACCAGGTAGTGGATATTGGCTTACTGCTGGTGATGGTGGGGTGTTCAGCTTCGGCGACGCTGGATTCTACGGATCGATGGGGGGCAAGAAGCTGGATGCTCCAGTAGTAGGGATGGCACCTAC
>JAMDDE010000059.1:9308-34583 GCA_023489235.1 Actinomycetota bacterium
CTTCGGCGACGCTGGATTCTACGGATCGATGGGGGGCAAGAAGCTGGATGCTCCAGTAGTAGGGATGGCACCTACACCAGATGGACATGGATACTGGCTGGTGGCAGCAGATGGTGGGGTGTTCAGCTTCGGCGACGCTGGATTCTACGGATCGATGGGCGGCAAGAAGCTGGATGCTCCAGTAGTAGGGATGGCACCTACACCAGATGGACATGGATACTGGCTGGTGGCAGCAGATGGTGGGGTGTTCAGCTTCGGCGACGCTGGATTCTACGGATCGATGGGCGGCAAGAAGCTGGATGCTCCAGTAGTAGGGATGGCACCTACACCAGATGGACATGGATACTGGCTGGTGGCAGCAGATGGTGGGGTGTTCAGCTTCGGCGACGCTGGATTCTACGGATCGATGGGCGGCAAGAAGCTGGATGCTCCAGTAGTAGGAGGATCAGCTATAGGCGTTATACCATCACTGTAAGCTAGGGACATACCAGGCGGTTGCGATAAAATAAGAGCTAACTTGCACGCAGCTAGGGAGGGGGCGGTTACATATGACAGATGTGAGCATTGACGTCCACGTTGCAGCTCAGGGCAACGAGGCAAGCGCACAACCCCCTCCCCGCACCTTCCAGATCGTCCCAGTAAGAGGTCTACCTATAGTTGCTGTAGTCGTAGCAGCTCTAATCGCCACTATAGCTACCAACTGGTTGTGGGGCATAGACTTCTTCCATGTTGTTGGAGGGGGAATGTGGACTGCCCTGGATTTGTTCTTGGGGTTCGTAATTGGTCCCATACTAGGTCGGCTGTCAATTCCAGCACGTATGGAGCTCACCATTCGATTGATGCCCAAGATGATCCTCATCATGCCAACATTGGTGACCATGACATTGGCTGGGGGATGGCAGTTGGCTCGCTATCTTGGTTACCTGACGCCTAACAACCCACATCATGCCTGGCTCATTGCATCTTTCATCGTTGTGGGTGTAATGACTGTCATTGCTATAGGTATTCTGGAACCAGCTAATTTGGCTGTGCTATTCGAGTTGAAGAAACCTAAGCCCAACGGTGAGGTGATCGCAAAGTTGATGAAGCGGTTCATCTATACAGCAGGGATCACCGGAGCAATGCAAATAGCCACCCTCATCATCATGACCCATGTCGCATCAACATGAACACCACCTACCCTCCACAAGCAGACTCAACAACAACTGATCGCAAGCTACCGCCAGTAACTGTGGTAGCGGTGGTTACGCTGGCGATAATTGTGGTTGGCGGAATTTACCTTGCTTCATATGTGCCGAGACAACCACCGTTAGGGGTAGCTATTGGCCTTCTTGCTGCAGCAGGTGTGCTATTTATCGGTAATGTAGTCGCATTGAGCAAAGTACACGACTTTGCATGGAAACGATTTTTCCAAGTAGCACGATGGGCCATTCTGGCATATACAGCTATAGCCTCTATGCTCGAGTACGTATTCGTTTTCGACCATACCCGAGGCATGGTGCTCGTGGTGCTCTCCTTGATGCTCCTCGTCTTCGCACTGGATATTCCACTGATAATGTCTTTCACCGTTGCTCGATATGTCCCGGATACGGAAGACGATACAAAAAGCAATATAGACTAGAGAAACTAGAAGTTATAGTTCAACGATAATCGTACTCGCCAATAGCAGTATTTTTCTATCCACTCTACCTAGACACACCTCAACAAATATTTGTTCAACCACCACTCAACAATGCATATTCATATGCCTTCTCTGTCGCTCCAGAGAACCAGAGAAACAATGGTGGATTCTCCCCGCCTATCCAGGAGTATATGCCGTACTGGTGTATACTATTTATAGCGTTCGCTTGCAATATTTTGCAACCATTTAATTCAATTCCGTTGGAACACAAGCAAACTAATTGCTACAATTAGTGCTAACATCCACGATTAGAGTGTGAAATTATTGTGGAGAGATCGATACTCAACAGACCAGCGATACTCAACAGGCCAACATCGCAAGTAATCGCCAAGGAAGGAACAAAAGCGCTTTCGACTAGCAGACGGGCACTATAGTGAAAAGGATTGATTCGCTAGGATTTATAGAGCAAAATCCTAGCGAACAGTAGGATAAACAACTGATGCAGTTGCGGGGAGGCTGTGTCTGCGGGGGATGAGCAAGGGAAAAGGAGGAACCCTTGGAAGGTGCGGGAAGGTTCAGAGACCCTATCGTACAAAGATCTTCGACTGGACCACATACCACAACAACCAGACCATCAGAGGGAATTGCCGATCTGTTGCAAGCCGCACGAAGGACGAGTGGAATGTCGCGATCCTCACCCAGCTCTTGGACCTCCTCACCTAGCCAGTATGAACAACCTGGTGAGGAACCCGTGTTCGTCGAAACCAGTAAATCAACTGCTCACGATGATTCTTCAAGCAGTACCAGTGAAAAACCATCGTCGCCAAACATCGAGAGGTCCCGAGAATTCGCCAACCATATAGGAGCTGAGATAGCTAACCTTCTGAGCGAAGCACTCAAGGAAGCTGCCAACCATCGCTATGAAGCTCAGCAACAAGCCAATGCAGCTCGAGAGGCCATCTTGCATACTCTCGCCGAAGGCGAGAAGAGGGCACGTGAAGTCTTGGACAGTGCCAGGTTGAGAGCATGTGAACTACTGTTACAAGCCCCATTCTTGGATATAGCCTCCTTGGATATAGCCTCATCCACTGACCCCTCGGCCACCCCTCGATCGCACAACAACCCTAGGGAGGCTCAAGGCTCTAGTGGGCAGCATCAGTCCAGTGAATCTCCAAGAGCATCTTGGGAGAGAAGGATCTGGGATGACGCAAGGGAAGAAGAACAAGGGAAGAATGATGACTACGAGCAAGAAGCTAGCAGACCCACCAGTAGCCAAGAGCAGGCAGATGTATCCGGCCATCGTGAAAGATCTTCAGCTGCGAGGCGGTCGCGAGTCGAGATAACTATGGTAGGTCCTATGGCTGCCCAAGTGCCGGATGATTGAATAGCATTCAGATCACTCCTCTAATACAGTGCATAACCCCAACGATATCAACGAAGAGATACTGGCTATGCTCGAGCGTTTGTCTAGAACGCGCTCTGGTATTGGGTTCATCTACGACACTCTCGACGAGTTGCAAGCCAAATACGAACTGGACGAAGTTGTAGCCACCGTCCACCATCCAGAGGTAGGAACGCAACCCTTTCGCTCTCGTCATCGGCGAACTGCAAGAAAACTAAGCATTCCGGAGAGCTTATTATCACAGCCGGGTTTGCTGGGCACTCCAGAAGGTCGAGTGCCTAGTCAGCTCTCCTCTATTTGCATAGAGCTGTTCAGGCTTGCACTCGATCTGGATATCGCTCGTTACGATGCATCCCACGATCCCTTGACTGGACTAGCCAACCGACGCTCTTTTGACACAGGATTACGTCAAGTTACCTCTCAAAGTCTTCGTTACGGCTGGCCTTTCACCTTGGCGCTCATAGACCTGGATGGCTTGAAAAGCTTGAACGACACTTACGGCCATCCCTTTGGTGACCAAGTGCTGTGTGCAGTTGCAAGCAGCCTTAGAACAACACTGAGATCCTCGGATATCGTTGCCAGAGTAGGTGGGGACGAATTCGCAGCAGTGATATCCAACACCGATCCTGAACAGCTCCCCGTGCTCTTCGACAGAGTGAAGAGACAGCTGGAAAGCATGGTGGATATCTCCATAGGTCTCTCCATAGGAGCTGCCTCCGTACCCATGGAGACCTCGGACCCCGAACAGCTCTATGAACTAGCTGATAGCCGTCTATACCAAGCAAAACAGCAACGTAAAGGTCCTAGGGGTACCGCGCCTGGTAGATAAGACAGTGGCCTAGATAGGGCGCTAATCGTGATCAACTGTGTTTAACAGCTGTTAGTTACTTGTGGCTTTCAACGCTGACCGAGAAAACTACCAGCATAACCAGCTTAAAACATAAAAACTGCACTTCAGCTATCGAGGATAGGCTGTGGAAGTGGAGGAGACTGCGGCACCTGCGACTGCGTGGATGGGGACGGTTGCGGTAGTGAGGAAGAGGCGGAAGACGGCACCCGAGAGGACGGTGGAGGCGACGATGTGACCTTCAACGGAACTTTTACATGGACACTAGTCCCTTTGCCTTTGACCGATACGATGTGCACCGTTCCTCCTAGGAGCTGAGCTCGCTCGGCCATTCCTCGCAACCCCAACGTTGCCCCTGGCGCATCAGCCAAAGATGGAGGCACTGAGAACCCTACTCCGTCATCTGACACCACCATATCCACCTCACGATCACTGAAGGTAAGGACAAGAGAGGCATGAGATGCCTCGGAGTGTCGCTCTATGTTGCTCATAGCCTCCTGGGCCATGCGAAACAGAGCCAGTTCTGCTTGAGAGTCCATACGAACTGGCTCACCCTTTAGAACAAAGGAGGTGTGGATCCCGGAACGGTCCTCTACATCTTCGAGCAGGCGTCGAGTAGTAGGTATCAACCCAAGGTGATCGAGGGCAGGTGGCCTCAGACCCCGGGCAATCTCACGCAAGCCTAGGACGATGTCCTCGGCCAGATCCCGTGCTTCCCTCAACCCCATTCGAGCTACCGTAGATATCCCTTGTTCCTCGTCCACTGCATCCAGCTTGCGGCAAAGCTGAACCAAAGCTTGTACTGGTTCGTCGTGCAGCTCCTGGGCAATTCGACGTCGCTCCTCTTCCTGGCCCTGCAACACATGAGCGGCGTATATAGAGGCTTCCTGTTGACGACGGGTCTCCTCGGTTACGTCTTCGAAGACTATCTGCTTCTCCATTGCCCCCATGCGCCCTCCGATCAAGTTGGAGGGCTCAGCCCGGAAGACAGCCTCCGGCTTGGCTCCTGGTCTGCCTCTGACCAGCACCATGGCCGACCTACCTGACATGAGCTGCCGTGCTGAATCAGTCCCTACTACCCAAGCCAAAGGCCATCGGACTATCGACCCCTGTCCGTGGGCAAATGCTCGCACAGCAGCCGAGTTCGCCTCCTTCACCGCTCCTTGCGCATCGACTATGACAATGGGTGCCTGGTTGGACTCGAACAAATCCAGGTACCTATGCGTAGCCACGCGTTCCTTGGTCACCCCAAGTCCTACGAATACCGCTACCACATCCAGGATTGCCAGAACTACGCCATGATCCCACGGATCTAGTTGGCCTCCAGCTACGATGAGACCACCTATGGTCAGTGCACTGGCCCACAGTGCAGTAGCTGCCGAACCAGCTACTCCGAAGTACAAAGCTGCATAGAGGATAGGGATGAGGAACAGGGCCTCGATAGCCACATGCGGAACAGGTGGAACAGCAGGCAAAAGATGGTGACCTGCGACTAGCTGATGAAGGGTGAATATGATAAGCACCAGTAGTTGAACTACCCAGAACCTCCAGTTCCCCACGGGCGGCACGATGGAACGGAGAAAACTACCAGTTCCTGCCTCGGTGCTCAGTCCAATCCCCATACCCTGTCCACACCACCGTCGCCGAGCACCACGAGATGGTGCTCAACCGCATAAAGCAGCACTTCTGTTCTAGAGGTAACTCCTAGCTTGTCGAAGATATGATGCAGGTGACTTTCCACAGTCCGACGAGATATGTTCAGCTGCAAGGCTATCTGTTGATTAGAGCGTCCCTGGGCTACCAGCTTCACCACCTCCAGCTCTCTGGAGGTGAGATCTACAGGGGAGTAGTGCCGACTGGAGCCTTGCAGATCCGGCCTTTGAGAGACCGCTACATCGACCACCACATTGCCAGAGCACACTGCCCTCACCGCGTCTACCAGTTTGTCCGGTCGCGCAGTTTTCAACAGATATCCAGCCACTCCAGCATCCAGCATGGCGTCCACGTAGTCTTTGTCCCCGAAGGCGCTTAGAGCAAGGATCTTTACACCAGGTGCTCTTTCGGCGATGAGTCGGGCAGCTTCTACACCGTTCATCCCAGGTAAAAAGATGTCCAGTAGAACGACATCGGGCTTGAGCTGCTCGGCCATCTCTACGGCTAGATCTCCTCGATCAGCCTCTCCAATGACAACAAACCCTTCATGACGTTCGAGTATCTGCTTCGTGCCCTCTCTGGCAAGGGCATGATCATCGACTATCAACACGGAAATGAGTTCTTCGTCGTTCAAAGTAGCCCCTGTCTCGCTCTGAGCAGAATGGCTGAGTTTTGCAGCTGAGGACAGAATCTCTTCATCCTCGTTGGGAGTTGGAACAACCGCACCATTACCAACTAGAGTAGCCGTATTCGTCTCCATTGCCTCATTGGATTGACTATCAGTACCACCGAGCATTTCCACACTCATTTTCTTATGTTACTTGAGCGGTGTATGTCTGCATACAGTAATGATACGGAAGGACAACACCGTATAGCTACTTAAGGGTAATCTCGGCAGCATAATTTCTCACAAATATTAGGTGTTAGCACTCTTACCATCGAGACCTCCAAGGTTGATCATTGAATAAGTAAAGACATAGTCGTGTACAGATGCTGATTGACTCACGCAAGGAATATCAAGGGGGTCAGCAATGGGCATGTCGGGTGCGATCGACAGCGAAATAGCAAAAGAATCTGAGTCATTTCTGAGTGGGAATTATCTGGAGTATTTCATCAGCCACCACTCTGCTTATGACGTTCCCCCTTGGGCCTGGCTCAATGTCCTAGCTCATGGAAGCGTTGTCCAACTAGAAGAGCTGGTCGCCAAGGAACATCTATCCAGACATCAAGTAAACAGACTGCTGCGTCATCCTGAGCGTTCAAAGCCAACTCCACAAGGATGGAACCGCATCCGAACCGCATTGGCTCAAGCACTCCTTCAAACCACCAAAGGGGACGAGGAATACCTTCGATACATACAAACAAACCTTCTCATACCCCTGGAGGATAGGTTCTGCACCATCCATCCCTTCTACTGGCCCAGCAGCCCCTGGCAACTACTGCAACAGGTAAGCAAAGCCCTTTACAGATCCCCCGTCTTCAATAGGAAATAAAAGCTTCTATCCAGGTAAAAGAAAAAATCCTCCATGTGCCTATTGCTATGAGTATTTATCTAGACTAGCCTAGATAAATATGGCAACGTTGGATGTGCGTCAAATGATCGCTGCAGGCGAAGAGCCATTCGACATGATCATGGCGACTGTAGCATCACTACCTCCAGACAATGAGCTGGTCATTGTGGCTCCTTTCGAACCTGTGCCCTTGGAGGGCGTCCTTCAGGGCCAAGGATTCAACTACGAAGCCGTTCAAATAGCAGAGGATCACTGGCAGGTCACTTTTTGGCGAGAAACCAACTGACCACAGAGTACGAAAAAGGAGTGCTGAATTGCAGCAGCCCACAGTGAGCAGCTCGCCTAGGTCGATACCTGGAAGGAGTGCTCCAGCAGCACCTCCTGCTGTCTTGCCTTTGAGCTTTCTCGGCATGGCTGGAGCAGGGATTATAGGAGTAGGAGTAGCTGCAGCGTCAGCAGCAGCTAGCGTGATCGACAATCCGACCGGTTCAACTGCTATAGCTGTAGTTCATACCACTATGTTGGCGTTCCTCGCTACGGCCCTCTTGGCAG
This sequence comes from Actinomycetota bacterium, assembly GCA_023489235.1. GTDB lineage: Bacteria > Actinomycetota > Acidimicrobiia > Acidimicrobiales > JAMDDE01 > JAMDDE01. The sequence continues at coordinate 16,895 of JAMDDE010000059.1, forward strand.
CAATGCATCAGTTCGTACCCGTGATCAGTTCTCGCCCGGCACGGTCGAACACCTTGTCATGGATCACTTTATCCAGCTTCAGCATAGGAGTCTGGCTCCTCATCGCCTCCTTCGCTACGAGAACAATGCCCTTGCTGGCAATATCAGGATCCCTTCTGGTAGTAGCAGTATTCACTGTTGCCTTCAATCTCTGGGGTCCCTTGTGGAGCAAGGGGAAAGGCACATCCATAGTCGGACTCCGTCTCGCTATGCTGTTCTTCTGTCTGACAGCTGCCTTCGGAGGTACATACGCTCTCGGTGATGCCAACGCGTGGTTCGCGCCCCCCGAACATCTCGTATTGGCTCATGCCACTTTGGGTTTGATCGGCTTCTTGGGATTAGGGTACATATCGGTAGGAGAGAAGCTATGGCCCATGTTCCTGTTGGCACATCGGCCCAAAGCTCAATCACCCAAGGTAGCCGTTGCAGCGACCTCCACAGGGGCGATCCTGCTTGCCACCGGCCTTGCAACCAAGACAGAGTTCATAGGAGCGATCGGGGGTGGGGCCATCCTAATTGGGATAGCTGCTCACATAACATCTCTGGCTGGCTATGTAAAAGCTCGCAAGAGGCGCCTGGAGATGCTGCATGCCTACATCTTCCTTTCCACAGCCTTCTTGCTCGTAGCAGTTGGACTGGCCGTAACAGCAGCTATGCCCAGTATCTCTACAGCTTCGCGTTACTACTTCGTCTCTGCTGCAGTGGCTTCTCTAGCTGGATGGCTAGGAATGGCCATAGTAGGGCATGCACACAAGATTGTCCCGTTCATCACTTACACCACCTTGAGAGCAAGAGGACTGCGAGTTGGCCCAACAGGTAGTCCGTTGACCTTCGCCGACTTGTTCAGTCAAAGGTTCGGCTGGTTTAGCTGGGTACTAGTGGGTGGAGGTTTCGTTGCCGTCATAGAGGGTCTGGCTGCTTCCTCAGTACTGCCGATACGGCTAGGAGGCGTAGGAATTGCTGTAGGAGGTGCGGTAGCCTTGGCCAATCTTGCCCTCTGGCCTCGTATGGTAAGCGCGCGGATAAGAAGCGCCCAGTTGGAACCTATGGATCGCCTTGGAAGCGTACGGACAAGCAATGGGTAGATACGAAGCAATAGGTGGATACGAAAGAAGGAGCTAGGAAGGAGAAGAGACCTCCATGGAGGAGAATAACAGCATCAACTCAGCTGGTACTGACACCCAAACTGAACTGGATAGCGTATGGGAAGCTCTACGGGGGGTTGTCGACCCGGAGCTTGGCCTCGACATCGTGGCACTAGGACTGGTCTATGACGTACGACTGGAGGGTGACCGGGTGATCATCGAGATGACCCTTACCACTCCAGGATGCCCTGTGTCGGAAAGCCTTCCCGACGAAGCATACTACATGGTAAGAGAGGCTCTTGGCCCAGAGAGAGCTGAACGCGTTGATGTACGGGTGGTATGGGACCCTCCTTGGACCCCAGAGAGAATGAGACCCGAGGCAGCTGCTCTGCTTGGCTTTGGTTGAGTCTATATGCCTGTGGACATCGAGGCATATAGAGAAGCCTTTGTTGTCCCGCTTGGTTTTGACTGGGATCAATGACTAGCCTTTTCACATGCAACTTGGACAAATAGGCATATGGACCTCTGCCCTTGATCGTCAACCCGCCAAAACGGCCACCGCTGCAGCCGCTGAGATCGATCGCCTCGGCTATGGAGCACTGTGGGTCGGAGAAGCAATAAGAAGAGAGGCTTTCTCCAACGCAGCCTTGCTGCTCTCAGCAACCAAAAAAGTTACTGTATGCACTGGTATCGCTAATATCTGGGCACGTGATGCCTTAGCCATGAAAGCAGGGCAATTTACCCTAGCAGAGGCGTGGCCGGATCGATTTCTCCTGGGCATCGGGGTAAGCCATGCCCCTCTTCTGTCCGTACGCGGACAACGCTACAGCAAGCCACTGGAAGTAATGGCTGCGTACTTGGAGGCAATGGACAATGCTCCCTATGACGCCCCTAATCCGCCGATAAGACCTCTTAGGGTACTAGCTGCTCTCGGACCTAAGATGTTAGAGCTCGCAGGATCCAAAGCGGACGGTGCACACACCTATTTCGTCCCCGTTGAGCATTCGGAACAAGCCCGAGCCATCTTGGGTCCGAACCGTTTGCTTTGCGCAGAACAAGCAGTCGTCCTAGAGAACAGCCCCGCAAAGGCACGGGAGATTGCACGAAGACATACACGGGTTTACCTTGGCCTCTCCAACTACTCCAACAACCTCAAGCGACTCGGCTTCGACGATGACGACCTCTCCGGCGGGGGAAGCGACAGGTTGGTGGATGCCATAGTGGCATGGGGAGATGTCGACGCTGTAGCGGAAAGGATCGACTCTCACTTGCAAGCTGGAGCCAGCCACGTAGCTATCCAGGTACTAACCGATGATCCGAATACCTTGCCCTTATCTGAATGGAAAATCCTAGCCGAGGTACTCATTGATGCATGAAGGAGAGACCTTGCGGCTCAGAGATATCCTCCATTGTTACAAGGTGTCCTCCCCTCAAAACTTCTCACGCTCCTACGAGTCTCCTGGCAAATTCGGAAGCCCCTGATTCAGGGTTGCGCCTGTTGGCTGAGTTCTCAGCCACTACCTCTGCTCCTTTGGCTTCGAGAGCTCGTCGCATGACATCCAGACTGGCAGCTGGATTCACTGCATAGGTACAGAACACACCAGCCCTCTTTCCTTGCAAGGAAGGAAGCCCCGACAGCCAACGACGAGCTGGACGAGCAGGCTTGACCCCGAACAGGATGAACCCTTCCACCCATGAGCCAACGGCCAACGCATCGGCACCCTCCAGATCGAGAGGGATCACCTCGGAAATAGGTTTGGTCATCGTCTCATGGCCAGCCTCTGTGCACGCCGCGGCAATTGCCAGCGCCTGTTGCTTGGTCTTCCCGCTCTTGCTCTCGTAAGCTATCAGTACTTTCATATCCCCTCCTAGATTAACAATCGTATACCTCGAGCAAACCCACAGCTTAAATTACCAGCACCGTTCGATCCAGTGGCATTTGACGCACCGTTCGATCCAGGACAAGATTTTCTGAAGCTCGTGAATGTTGATAGAGTACATTTCGCTAGTGTTAAAATTATTGACTGTTCGTTAGTACAGTTCTCCATCTCGAGAGTTGCAAAGAGTCTCTCTAGAAAGGGGCAGAGATGTGGTGGGATAAGTACCCGATGAAGGCACAGAGAAAGTCCGGGGAACACAAAGACAGGGGACGAACGAAAAAGCGCACTCTAGCCGCGCTGCCCATCCTGGTTGCTGTTTTTGCACTCCTCGCAGCATCCTGCAGCAGCTCCTCCTCCTCCTCCTCGACTGCCAAGCCCCAAGCTGCCAAAGGCGGCTCCTATGTGGTGGGGTCCACTGGGGATCTTTCCGGCCCTGCTGCAGCCGTAGGTGGCGCGCTCAGGGATGGCTACGAAGCCTATTTCTCCTATGTCAACTCCCACGGAGGTATCGATGGCCACAAGGTCAAGCTCATCTCGTTGGACGATGCCTCCAACCCGACTACAGGGGTGGCTAACACCAAACAGTTGACCGAGATAGACCATGTCAATGCAGAGCTGGTCTTCCTCTCCACGGTGCTGGTAGCAGCTGCCCCCGTCCTGGAGTCCACCAAGACCCCGACCATATCCCAAGGCATAACTACAAGCCTGCTCCAGCCAGTGAACCCGTACATGTTTGCAGGAGACATAGTCATAGGAGACGAGGCTGCCCCGGTAGTCAACTTTGCCGCCACCAAGGTAACTGTTCCACATCCAAGAGTGGCCATCTTCTCGTTGCAAGTAGCGGACAACGCCAACTACGTTGCAAAAGCTGAGCAGCTCATCAAGGCAAAGGGATGGGATCTGGTAAACTACCAACAGGTTCCCATGTCTGCCACTACTGCTGCGCCCGAGGCGACAGCCATTGCCTCTTCCAAGCCGGATCTGGTGATCATGGCTTTGCCCGAGCCATGGGTGATTAGTGCAGTACAATCCCTACGTCAGCAGGGATTCAAGGGTCCGATCGTCAACTACGATGGCGGTAGTGCCTACTCCACGCTCAAGACCTTGGCAGATCCGAACTTCTACGTGGTAAGACCATTTCCTTACTACGTCAAAGGTCAGCCAAGCCCAGGGCCGGAGTTCACCAAGTTCGTCGCGGCAGCCAAGGCCATCTCGGTCGATCCCAACAGGGCGTTCCTCATCAATGGGTATGTCCAGGCATGGGTGCTCGGACACGCTCTAGCTCAGTGCGGCTATCCATGCGCAGGACCCAAACTGGCAAGCACGCTCGCCCATCTCCACTTGAACACAGAAGGGCTTACCTACGGTAACTGGAGCTACTCGCCGAACAATCACGTGGGGATACACGAGATCCGCTTCGTTCACTGGGATGTATCTACATCCGAACCAGTTCCAGCATCAGGGCTCTTGCCCATCGGTAGCTAGTTCAACGAGAGCCGCCAAAGTGAACTACTGGATCAATAGCGGCTCTCGGTACAAGAGCATAGGTAGGTAGAGATGCACCTGGCTCTTCAGACATTAGTAGGCCAACTTCCTACAGCAGCTTTGTATGCTCTAGTAGGGGTAGGTTTTGTAATTGTCTATCGAGGAACTCAGGTGCTCAACTTCGCTCAAGGGCTTCTGGCCCTCATAGGAGGGTACTTCTTCTACAGCATTGCCATCTCCGAAGGAATACCATTTTGGCCAGCACTCGTGCTGAGCCTCATCGCTTCAGCACTTCTTGGGGCGCTCATCTACGTGCTAATGCTGCGTCCCTTGATGGGCCAGAGTGCACTCTTGCTGGTCATGCTAACCATTGCCCTGAACATCGTCCTGGGAGCAGTTGCCTTGATGTTATGGGGTGGTGCTACCCACTTCGTCAAAGCACCCGGAGCAAAGGTTGATCTCCATTTGCCTGGACAAATAAGGATAACTGCTCTGGATGTAGCAGTGGTCGTCCTGGTCGCCATCTTGTTGACAGCATTTGCCATAATGCTCAGATGGTCCAGCTTCGGATCTCGTATGCGAGCTGCAGCCGAGAACCCTCTGCTAGCTACTTACCGTGGAATCAATGTAGGGACTGTATCTACTGCTACATGGGCAATTGCCACTGTAGGCGCCTCCATGGCTGGCATCATCTATGGAGCCACCAATGGTCTTGCCCCCAGTGCGGGTAATGCACTCGGCTTTGCTGCCTTCCCGGCGGTGGTGCTCGGCGGACTGGACTCCGTAGGAGGAGCACTCATAGGTGCTGGCATATTAGCTGAGGTACAAGGCTTCGCGGTCAGCTATCTGGGAGGCAAGTATGCTGATGTAGTGGGATATGGTGTGCTTCTGCTAGTACTGATCGTTTATCCGACAGGCTTGTTCGGCAGCAAGGAAATAGCTCGCTTATGAGCACTGTCACTGCTCCCGCAGCAACCAGAAGGTATCCTCTAAATGCCTATGGCCTTGCTCCGAAACTACTCATAACCGTCGTAATCATCGTAGCCGCTGTCATATTCTCCCAGGTGGGTCCTGCAGCTTACGTATACGATGCAGATGTAGCCTTGCTCGCCGCCATAGGGGCCATAGGACTGAACCTGCTTACTGGTTATGCTGGCCAAATTTCTGTTGGGAACGCTGCTTTCCTGGCCATCGGGGCATACACAGTGGTATTCCTGCACGCCAACTTGCCGTTCCCCTGGCCCATTCTCATAGGAGCTGCTGCTGCTGCAATTGTAGGATTTGCCATAGGCCTCCCCTCTCTGCGATTGGGCGGACTGTACCTAATATTCTCCACCCTTGCCCTACAGTTCGTCGTGGAGTTCGCCACCAATCAGTACGATACGAGCACCGGGGCCATCGCAGGACACTTCATTCCCTCACCCAAGCTCGGGCCGTGGTTGCTGAGCAGCGATAGAGTCTGGTTCATCACCTTCCTGGTCGTGTTGGTTCTAGTAGCCTTGTTTACCTGGAATATCGTACGTGGCCAACCAGGAAGAGCATATGCTGCATTACGCCGCAACGAAGCTGCTGCTGCAGTCATGGGTATAAACGTGACCGGCACCAAGCTAATGGCTTTCGCCATCTCCTCGGCCATCGTTGGCCTGGCTGGAGGCCTTGGAGCATACTTCATCCAAGAGGTCAGCTCAGGGTACTACTCGTTGACCTTGGCCATCTCCTACGTGGCCATGGTATTGATCGGTGGACTGGCTTCAATTTGGGGGTCGATCATCGGAGCCTTCGTCGTAACCATGATCCCGTTCATCATGCAGGCCACTGCTTCCAGCATAGGTGGGGCCAGCCAAGGAGGTTTCTTCGAAAAGAATCTGTCCTCCATAGATACCGCTATATACGGACTGGCTATATTGATCTTCTTGTTCTTCCGTCCTGAGGGGATAGCTAGCTTGGCCAAACTGAAGCGCAACCAGATGGAAGTCAACAAAGCTGCTCTTGCAAAGAGTTGGAGCGGTGGAACAAAGTAGGGGCATAGCCGACTCCCGCAAAGCCAGAGAACCCGTACTAGCGGTAGAGAACCTCACTGTCGTCTACAAGGGCGGAGGGATAGGAGTAGAGGGCATATCCTTGCAGATAGGGAGTAGCCAGGTAGTGACTCTACTCGGACCCAATGGAGCGGGTAAAACCTCTACTCTGAGAGGCATAGCAGGCTTCCTGAGGAGGGATGCAGCTCGAGCAACGAGTGGAAGCATCAAGCTGAACGGTAAAGAACTGAGCAAGATGTCTCCAGGAGAGAGAGCTCGTGAAGGGATAGCCATGGTTCCCGAACGCGACAAGGTGTTCACCGGACTTTCCGTGATGGAGAACCTCAAGATAGGAGCGGTTGGCAGAGGCAAGAAGAAGTTCCAGGAATCCATGGAGAAGGCATTGGCTATCTTCCCCAATCTCGTGCCACATCTGAACAGAAAAGCAGGTTACCTCTCCGGAGGCCAACGCCAGATGCTGGCACTAGCCTCTGCACTGTGCACTGATCCCAAGTTGTTGGTCGTGGACGAGCTCACCCTCGGGCTCTCCCCTGAGTTGGTAGCCACCATGGTGCGATCCCTAGCCGAGATAGTAGCTGAAGGACTTCCCATACTCGCAGCTGAACAAAGCATATCAGTGGCCTTGGACCTCTCCGACGTCATCCATGTACTGGATGGAGGAAAGCAAGTAACTAGTGGAGATAAAGAAGCCTTGATGACAGATAAGGCACTCGTCGAAACTTTCTTGGGTCGGACAACAGGAGCGCCTGTGGAGGAAAGACTGGATGAACGCTCAGCTAAGCCTTAAGGGCGCTTCACTGAGGGTCAACCAAATCAGCATGGCCTTCGGTGGGCTCGAAGTACTGTCGGACGTAAGCTTCGAGGTGCCGGCCAATGGGGTTCTTGGAATAGTAGGATCCAATGGATCCGGGAAGACCACTTTGCTCAACTGCATCAGCGGTGTGTACCACCCCCACCAAGGCAACATCTACCTGGATGAGGAGAACATAACCAACCTCCGTCCTCACAGGGTAGCTTCTCATGGGGTAGCACGTACTTTCCAACATGTCGAGATCCCTTTGGACCTCGACGTAATCGACTTGGTATTGCTGGGTCGTCATACTCATACGAACTCGAACCTCATATCCTACGGACTAGGACTTCCCTTCCTGCGAAGATCCGAGGCAAGGAACAGACAAAAGGCAAGAGAAGCCCTTGCCCTGCTCAATTTGGAACGATATGCATACACCAAGGTAGGGGAGTTGCCCTATGGATTGGCCAAGAGAGTCGATATCGCCAGAGCACTTGCCCAAGAACCGCGTATCGTCCTGCTGGATGAACCAGCTGCTGGCCTTAATCAAGAGGAGCGGAGTGAACTGGCTGAGCTGGTCAGTCAGCTAACCTCTGGAAACCTAACCGTCGTCCTCGTGGAGCACGATATGAGCTTCGTATCCAAGGTATGCAACAAACTGGTGGTCATGGTAGAGGGGCACTGCGTCTTTGAAGGCGCTACCAGAGAGGCACTGGACAACCCTACAGTTGTACGCTCACTACTTGGAGAAGATCTCAAATAACCAACCGTATGCCTACGCATCACGTGAACAACTCGCTCCGCTCTCAACTCACCCACCAACTCAACTCACCCACCAACTCAACTCACCCACCACAAGCAACAGGAACCTAGTACCAGAACAACCATGACCACCGCTGTACCCACGAATGTTCCTTTCACCGAAATTGCGTAAAAGGCTCCAGCCCCAACAGCCCCTACCGAGGTAGCTAGTGTCTGGGTAGAGGCCACTATTCCTTCCCAACGTCCTAATCCCCTATCTGGAACTAGATGTAGAAGTGTGGCCTGCAATGCCGGGTAAGAGAAGGCCACTATCACTCCTTGCACGGCACTGATAACAAGAAGCATCCAAACCTTCGGAAGGAATGGATATGAAGCCAAGCAAATGGCCAGTGCCATCAAGGTAACGACCGTGAGGAAACGAGGAGACAGTGCATCACTAAGAGCACCAGCAGGTATGGATGCTGCAGCTAAGGGAAGTGCGTACATGGTCCAAGAGAGACCTATCTCCAAGGACGTTGCCCCCTTGTGCTGCATCAACAAACTCCAACAAGCATCATCGGTACCCACCAACACTCCACTGGCCAAAGCAGCCAGGAGCACGCCACTGGCAGCCCGTCGAAACTGGAACAACGAGATGGAAGAGCCACCCAGGTGTTCCCTCCTGTAGGTCGTCACACCCTTCACCGACCCTGACGCACCCGACCCAGCAAGTGACCTGGGCATGACCGGCAAGGCAGCTGCTGCTACTACTAGGCCAGAGAGCAGGAACTCTACCGGCATAACCGACAATCCCAACATGCTACCGAGCAACGGTCCTACAGCTGTTCCCGCTGCTTGACTTCCAAAGATCAGCCCATATGCACGACCTGGGGTCCTGGAACGAGTCTCTTCTCCGACCCACGCCAAACTCACCACTTGAATAGCGGCCATGCCTGCCCCTTGAATACCTCGCGCAGCCAGATAACCGACAGAACCCACTGGGACTACGAAGAGGATATTGCTTAGACCATAGATGAACAAGGAAGTGGCCAGCAGTACTTTCTTATTGACCACCTCCGAGATCTTCCCCAAAGGATACGCAAGAACTACCCCAGCGAAGAAGAATACTCCTATTATTGCTCCGATCATCCCATCCGAACAGCCATGTTCTCTGAGGAAGAGCGGCAGGAGAGGAAGAACCGCCGTAGCCCCCAGCCATTCGAGAAATCCGGAGACGGAGAGAGCCGTAACAGAAGAGGGGGCCGTGGTCACTTATGTCGTTTATAGTGCCCCAGATAACCAGTCTTCTTCCAAGTCTTGCTCGGATAGAGCTTATTGATGTCTATTCCGCTAGATCTTCTGTTCTCGCTCCATCTGCCTGGCGATCTGCGAACAGCACTACTTGTCCAGCTCTCATCTTCCAAATCATCAGGGTCGTCCTGTGCATAGTAGCCGCTTGCATCGTAGTCATCCTGGCTCCACGCACTACGCCTGTCGCGTAGACGAGATGGGGCAACAGCTTTGTTCTCCTCGATCAACAACTCATCGGGAATCTCTCCGATGAAACGACTAGGAAAACTATCCAAGTGGGAACCCCATAGAGTACGTGACCAGGCATGAGATAGATACAGATGACTCTGTGCCCGAGTCACTCCCACATAGAACAATCGTCGTTCCTCTTCCAGTTTGTGAGGATCGTCAAGTGAACGACTGTGAGGGAATACGCCGTCCTCCAGCCCAACCAGGAACACCACTTCGAACTCGAGCCCCTTGGCTACATGAACGGTCATCAGTGATACCCGAGCGCTTTCACTGTCTAGATCATCAGCCCCAGACACCAATGAGACGACCTCCAAGAACTCGTCCAGGTTCTCATGCTCACTGGCGACCGCTACCAGCTGCGAGACATTCTCTATCCTCCCCTCCGCTTCCAGGGGAGGTCCGGTACGTAGATGATCCAGATAGCCAGTTGCCTCGATAATGTGCTCCAGCACTGCACGAGGCCCTTCGTTGGTGGCAAGCTCCCTAGCCTCGGTTATGATGGAGTCCAGACTAGCAAGACCTTTCGCCGCTTGGCGGCTGACCCCAGCTTCATCCGCCCGTGAGAACGCTTGGGCGAAGGAGAGCCCGTTCATCAAAGCCCACTCTGCCAAGGTTGCGATTGAGGTATCGCCCACTCCTCTCCTAGGCACATTGACTATGCGTCTGGCCGACATCTCGTCCAATGGGTTGGCCACCAAGCGTAGATAGGCCAACAGATCAGCGATCTCTCTCCTGTCATAGAAACGTGCTGCACCAATGACTTTGTAAGGAATTGCATACCGAATCATCTGCTCTTCCAGGGTTCTGCTCTGAGCATTGGCACGGTAGAACACTGCTATGTCAGAGAACGGCACCCCTTGGGAGTCATGCAAACTACGAATTCGTCTGGCCACGAAGGAGGCCTCGTCATGTTCATCAGGGGCCCTGTATAAACTAACTGGGGCACCGTCAGGTCTTTCCGTCCACAGCTGTTTAGGCTGACGCTGGGCGTTATTGGCGATAACGGCATTGGCTACGGCCAACACCGCCTTGGTGGAGCGATAGTTCTGCTCCAAAGTAATGACGGTAGCATCCGGAAACGCTTGCTCGAACTCCAGGATATTGCGCACATCCGCTCCTCTGAAGCCGTAAATGGATTGATCGGAGTCGCCGACAGCACAAACATTCCTGTGCACCCCGCCAAGCAGACCAACTATCTCGCACTGTGCGTGGTTGGTGTCTTGGTACTCATCTACCAGGATATGAGCGAATCGGTCGCGATAGCTCTCCAATATATCGTCGTTGTCGGCCAACATCCTGACGGTCGTCACCAGGATGTCGTCGAAATCCATGGCGTTGGAGGCCTTGAGCCTCCGCTGGTACTCCCGATAAATGTTGGCCACGGTACGGTCATATGGACGAGCATGTGCAACTCTGTCTGCAAAAGCAGCCTCGTCAACCAGCTCTGCTTTGGCTCTGCCGATGGTAGAGAGAATCGACGCAGGAGAGAACCGTTTGGAGTCCAAGTTCATTTCCTTCAAGATGTGCTCTATTAAACGACGCGAGTCACCTTCGTCGTAGATACTAAATGAGCGAGTGAAGCCAACTCTCTCGGCATTCACCCTCAACATGCGCAAACAAGCCGAGTGAAAGGTGGAGATCCACATGCCCTTGGCCTCGCCACCCAGAAGAGCCTCCAATCGGTCACGCATCTCTCCAGCTGCTTTGTTGGTGAAGGTAATGGCCAAAACTCTCCAAGGCTGTACATCACCCGAGGCAACCAAGTGAGCTATCCTGTGAGTGAGAACTCGTGTTTTGCCCGATCCAGCCCCAGCCAACACCAACAGCGGTCCGCCCCGGTGAAGCACCGCCATACGTTGAGGGGGATTCAACCCTTCGAGCAGTTCATCAGTTTTAGCATTCAATGCCGGCTCCTTCACTCCCACTCAATGGTGGAAGGAGGCTTGGAGGTAATGTCATAGAGCACACGATTGATCCCTTCCACCTCTCCGATGATCCGGGTGGAAATACGCTGCAGCAAATCGTAAGGCAGCCTTGCCCAGTCTGCAGTCATGGCATCCTCACTAGTAACTGCACGCAGTACTACCGGGTAGGCATAACTTCGCCTATCGCCCATGACCCCTACCGTCCTCACCGTGGGCAGTAGAACAGCGAATCCCTGCCACAGGTCACGATAGACTCCCGCTTTTATCATCTCCTCGTCCACGATAGCGTCGGCCTGACGCAGGATCTCTACTCGCTCTGGGGTAACTTCGCCAACAATGCGTACAGCCAGACCAGGACCGGGGAAAGGCTGACGCCAAAGTATCTCCTCCGGCAGTCCCAATCGCTGACCAATCTCTCTTACTTCGTCCTTGAACAGATCACGGAGGGGCTCAACCAGGTCCAAACCCATATCTTCAGGGAGCCCCCCTACATTATGGTGTGACTTGATGGTAGCAGTATCCCCGTATCCTGACTCCACCACATCAGGATAGAGGGTGCCCTGTACCAGGAAACGAGCTCCATCGAAGGCCTTGGCAGTCTCTTCGAACACACGAATGAACATCTCACCTATGACCTTGCGCTTCTCCTCAGGATCCACTACTCCTGCCAGAGCATCAAAAAACCGCTCCGAGGCGTCCACGCTCACCAGTCGTATATGAAACCTATTGCGAAATGTCCCCGTTACCTGTTGCGCCTCTCCAGCACGTAATAGCCCTGTATCAACGAAAACGCAAGTTAGTTGGTCCCCTACCGCCTCGTGCACCAACACAGCAGCAACAGAGGAGTCCACCCCGCCAGAGAGAGCACATATGACGCCCTCTGCCCCGACCTCCTTGGCCACCTCCTCTATTGATCGAGCAATGATCGACTCCCCGGTCCAGGAGGGTTTGCACTTGCACACCTCGTAAAGGAACCTCTCCAACACCGTTTGCCCCTTGGGCGTGTGCGATACCTCGGGATGGAACTGCACTCCGTATATTCCACGATCACCGTCTTCGAAACCAGCTACTCGTGCCCCTGGGCTACTGGCACTTACCCGAGCCCCTGCAGGTGGAAGGATGATCTCATCGGCATGACTCATCCATACATCGGTACCATCGTCCAGATCCCCAAGAAGAAGGCTGGGTTGGATTCGATTCAACCTGGTACGCCCGTACTCACCTACTGGACTCTTGGCCACCTCACCGCCCAGATCCCTGGCCAACAATTGGGCCCCGTAGCATATCCCCAGTATAGGAATGCCAAGTTCGTATATTCCCTTGTCGATAGAGGGAGCTCCTTCCACATGAACGGACTGGGGACCACCGGAGAGAATGATCCCCCGTGGTGACTTGGCCACGATCTCTGCGGCAGTGACCGTACGAGGAACTATCTCTGAATACACATGAGCTTGCCGAATACGCCTGGCTATGAGCTGGGCATATTGAGCACCGAAATCGACTACTAGTATGCTCTCGGGCCAATGTGGCTGACCCGCGCTCGAGTTGATATTTGGTTCAGCCTTTCTCACCTGCCCATTCCAACACCTTGTGCGCGTTGAGCTGCTTTTCCTTCGGTTTGGAGGGCTGGAGCCACCATCACCTCTGCCTTCTGGAACTCCTTGACACTGGCGTACCCGCACGTAGCCATAGCAGTTCGCAAGGCCCCGAACAAGTTGAGACGACCGTCGTTCTCATGCGCAGGACCTAGGAGAATTTCTTTCAAAGTTCCTCTAGTACCTGTACGGATTCGTGTTCCTCGTGGCAGGGTGGGATGGAAGGTAGCCATCCCCCAGTGAAACCCGCGACACGGAGCCTCCTCTGCTGCTGCCAAAGGAGACCCTATCATCACTGCATCAGCCCCACAGGCAATGGCTTTGGCTATATCTCCTCCCTTGCTCATCCCCCCGTCGGCTATGACATGGCAATATACACCCGTCTCATCCAAGTGCCGCATTCTTGCACCAGCAGCATCAGCAATAGCTGTAGCCTGGGGCACACCAATCCCCAAGACAGCCCTAGTAGTGCAGGCATTGCCTGGTCCCACCCCTACCAGGACTCCCACTGCCCCTGTGCGCATGAGATGAAGGGCTGCATGATAAGACGCACACCCCCCAACGATGACCGGTATCTCGAAGTTCCTGATGAATCGCTTCAAATTGAGCGGTTCGGTCGTCTTGGAGACATGCTCGGCAGAAACCACTGTACCTTGGATCACCAGAAGATCCAGCTCACCAGCGAGTGCTGCAGGAGCAAGCCACTCCGTATGCTGGGGAGTAATCGAGGCTGCAGTAACAACCCCGGCGGATTTGATTTGCTTGATACGTTCCGTAGCCAGCTCCGGCTTGATTGGTTCCGCATATATCTGCTGCATCCTCGCAGTAGCCTTGTCGTCATCCAAACGACTTATCTCTTCGAAGTAAGGTGTTGGATCCTCGTAGCGCGTCCAGAGCCCCTCCAAGTTGAGGACCCCTATGCCCCCTAACCTGCCTATCTCGATGGCTGTGGCCGGGCTTACCACTCCATCCATGGCAGAGGCCATCAGCGGCAGCTCCAGATGGAAGGCGTCAATATCCCAAGAGATGTCCACATCCTCAGGGTCCCTGGTACGTCTACTGGGTACAATTGCTATATCATCCAAGCCATAGGCACGCCTACCCGACTTGAATATACCTATCTCTACTTCAGCCACTCCGCTCCTCCCAGATTTTGCTGACCGCGATGTATTACTTGAAGCCTAGGATACTCCCTCTTGGATCATTCAGCTTTCAACTCTCAAGTCGAGGCATGGCCAAGCCGATCACAGTTTCAGCTCGAAGTGAGAAAGCTCAGTAGCTCCACTATTATCCTGGCCGTTGCCCCCCATATGAGATAACGCCCTACCTCGAAGAAGTGGACCGAGTGCCCTTCGTCTCCAACGCCATAGCTCCATAGCTCTTCGTGGTAGTCGCTCAGCGTTGCCAGCTCCGTGAGGCCTACATCGAAGATCTCCTCCACCTCTGCCTTGTTGGGCACCAAAATCGGTCTTTCCGGTAGTACTCCCACTACAGGCACTATGAGTGAGCCGCCTCGATAGGTGCTGGTGGAAGGAAGGCACCCTAGTATCTCTACCTTGGCTGTATCCAAAGAAATTTCTTCGGAGGCCTCACGCAAGGCAGCATCCCTTGGGAGCTCGTCCTCCTCTATGGAACCTCCCGGAAGAGAGATCTCCCCTGGGTGACGACGCAAACTAGATGACCTGCGAGTCAGTATGATCCGAGCATCATCTCGTTCTTCGAAAGCGGCTATTAGAACTGCCGCGGGACGCTCCCTCTGTTCCAAACCAACAGAGGAGGCGCTGGAAGAGGTTGAAACACTGCCCTTCCTCTGCCTAGGAGCCTCCTCGGTATCCCGCCCCTTCCAAACATCCTCGTCCGGTTGCAAACCGCCCTTCTTCTTCCCCAAGGAAGCCTCTTCGGTAGCGGGAACCAAGTTGGAAACCAAAGAAGGGGGGACATCACCAACGGTACAGTCCGGTCTGTCTTCAATGGGTGGATCAAGATCCAGTCGCATGAAGGCGCGACGAATGCGCCCGATCCCAATAGGCTCGGGCGCACCGCCTTCCCACCACGGTCCCTTCCGCCCTGGACGAACAGTCACGGACTCAGGAAGGTCCTTGTATGCACTTTTATAGGGTGTAGAAGAGTTGATATCGACGAGTTACATCATACCCATGCCGCCGCCGCCAGCGGCTGCAGCAGGTTCTTGCTTCTTCTCTGGCTTGTCGGTGACCAATACTTCCGTGGTCAACAAAAGCCCTGCGATAGAAGCAGCATTCTGAAGTGCTGATCTGGTCACCTTGGCAGGGTCGATGATTCCTGCCTTCATGAGATCGACAATTTCGCCGGTATCAGCATTGAGCCCCATGGGACCGCTTGCAGCGGCAACTTTTTGGACCATGACTGAACCTTCCAGACCAGCATTGGTTGCTATCCACTTGAGCGGCTCGGAAAGAGCCTTGCTCACTATCGTGGCCCCCGTAGCCTCGTCCCCGCTCAGCGAAGCAACCATCTCGTCCACCTTGGGTTTGCTACGCAGCAAGGCTGTCCCGCCTCCTGCTACTATACCCTCTTCTACTGCTGCTCTGGTGGCTGACAAGGCATCCTCTATGCGATGCTTCTTCTCCTTGAGCTCCACCTCCGTAGCGGCACCTACTTTCACAACCGCTACTCCTCCGGATAACTTGGCCAAGCGCTCTTGCAGCTTCTCCCGGTCCCAATCGGAGTCTGTCTCCTCTATCTCCCGCTTGATCTGAGCAATCCTGGCCTTCACATCCTCTTCGGAACCAGCTCCATCTACTATGGTGGTGTCGTCCTTGGTTACCACTACCCTCCGGGCACGACCTAGAAGATCTAGAGTGGCGTTCTCCAACTTGAGACCAATTTCTTCGGAGATCACCTGACCTCCAGTGAGAATAGCGATGTCCTGGAGCATGGCCTTACGACGGTCGCCGAAACCAGGAGCTTTGACGGCCACAGAGGTGAACGTACCTCTGATCTTGTTCACCACCAAGGTGGCCAGAGCCTCACCCTCGACGTCTTCGGCAATGATGAGCAGCGGCTTGCTCTGCTGCATCACCTTTTCCAAGATGCCCAGCAGATCGTGGACTGCCGAGATTTTCTGGTTGACGATCAAGATGTATGGATCCTCCAGAACGGCTTCTTGTCGCTCTGGATCCGACACGAAGTAAGGGGATAGGTAACCCTTGTCGAACTGCATGCCTTCGGTGAAGTCCAGTTCAAGACCGAAAGTATTGGACTCCTCAACGGTGACTGTCCCGTCCTTGCCCACCTTGTCGATGGCATTAGCCAACACCTCCCCGATAGAGGAGTCTGCAGCAGAGATCGAAGCTACTTGAGCTATTTCCTCCTTGGAGTCCACCTCTTTGGCTTGTGCCTTGATAGCCTCTACGGCTGCGGCTACCGCCTTGTCCATTCCTCGCTTCAACTCGAGTGGATTGGCCCCTGCTGCAACGTTACGCAGGCCTTCATGGATGAGGGCTTGGGCAAGTACCGTGGCGGTCGTAGTTCCATCCCCCGCCACATCGTTGGTCTTAGTGGCCACCTCTTTGACCAGTTGAGCACCCATGTTCTCGAATGGGTCCTCTAATTCCACCTCTCTGGCAATGGTAACGCCGTCGTTGGTGATCGTCGGGGCCCCGAACTTCTTCTCTATGACCACATTTCGACCTCTTGGCCCAAGGGTGATCTTCACCGTATTGGCCAAATGATCGACGCCTGCTTCCAAACCCCTACGGGCATTCTCTTCGTACTTCAATATCTTGGGCACTAATGCACCACCTTTGCTAATACGTCCCTGCTACTCAAGATCAACAGATCTTCACCTTCGATAGTTATCTCTGTACCACCATACTTGGAATATACGACTGTATCCCCAACGGATACGTCCAACGGAATGAGCTCTCCTGTATTGTCGGCTCGACGACCAGGTCCGACCGCTATAACCTCGCCCTGTTGAGGCTTTTCCTTTGCAGTATCAGGTATGACCAAACCAGATGCTGTCATCTCCTCTGACTCACCTGGCTTCACTACTATGCGGTCATCCAGTGGTTGCAGCTTCATAGATCAATGGCCTCCCTTTGCCGTCCTCTCTAAAGTAACTAACCTTACAAGATCATCTGCCTGGCGATACCTATGCGTAGTGCAATCAAGTATCTGTCCTCGTGCCTTCCGTTAAGCCACGTCAAATATCATCGAGCAAGCTAACAACTATTCCCCACAGGCACCACCTAAGGCATCAATCAATATATTAGCACTCAGGCACCGCGAGTGCTAATGGAATAACCAAAGGTGTATGACCTGGCAGCAACAGAAATCAATATGCAACAAGAGCACGGAAAAACAGTGGACGGTTCTTGATCGGACACCGTTCCTAAACACTCGGCGAAACTAAGTCTCGCCTTGTGGGTGGCTCCGAACGGTCTTGAGCCACCTGGTTCACTGGGAAACTCCGCTCAGCCCTTTGGGTCTTCTGCCGCAGATGCGGGTGCCCTCTGGCCTCCCGGGTCCCGGTTTCCCTCATTCGCTGCTCAGACAGGAGCGCCGGTTGCCCGACACCCTTGGAC